>CAIYOB010000920.1 GCA_903927685.1 uncultured Planctomycetaceae bacterium | reverse complement strand
GGCCGACGACCAATGCCGCGGCCGGCGGCTGGCAACCGAACACCGCTCGCTTGCAGCCGCGGATCGAACCGCCGCCGGTGCGGTAACTGCAGGGATCACCGGACCGACGAGGCCTCGGCAGGTTGGCCAGTCGAGCCTCGCACGCGCCGTACAGGGGAATGAGTCATGAGCGCACTGGACAGGGCATTTATCAAGGCACATACCAAGGAGTCCAGCCCGCGGGCTGCCACGCCTGACGCACGGCCAACCGCCATGCCTGACGAGCCGGCGCTGCGGAGCGACCTCGCGCCCCCAACGCCTGCGAGCGGCTCTGGCGACGCGCCGGAGTATCGTTTTGACGGCGCCCATCCGGTCCGACGCGGACCGTACTTGGCCGCCGGCCCGCTGCTTCCACCGGCGCTGCGAGACGTCGCGGCCGAACGGATGGAGCCGGGGCCGTCCCCGCCGCCGCGGCCTCCCGCCGCCTCGGGCGGCCGCACATCACGCAGCAGTTCGGCAATCGCACCGCCGCAATCTCCACCACCGCAACCTCCACCACTGTCCTCTGCCGTCGTTCCCACGGCCCCGGTTGCCGTCTTGGCACCGGCGGAAGCGAATTTGGATTCGGCCCGCCTGGAATTGCCGCCGGTATACGCCCCAGGTGTCCCGTCGCCGGCAGTGTCCCGCGAGGCGGCCGAGCCGCGCGCGTCAATCGCCCCATCCGACCGCCCGCTGACGGCGACGAATTCGCCTGCAATACTCGC
This sequence comes from uncultured Planctomycetaceae bacterium, assembly GCA_903927685.1. The sequence continues at coordinate 6,485 of CAIYOB010000920.1, read as the reverse complement.
CGCGGCCCCGCCGAACCTCGATGTCGAGCAACCCTTTGCCCCCGACTGGGAAGTGGATCGCCTGGTGTGGCCGGCCGTCTGCGAACGGCTGCTGGAGACCGAAGAACGTTACTTTCGCAGTGTCGGGCAACGGCTCAAGGACGCGACGCAGGACAGTCACCACGTCGTCATGATCAGCGGTGCGCGGCGTGGCGAAGGCCGGACGACGCTCGCCTTGTGCCTGGCCCGCTGCGCCGCCCGGGCCGGTGTCAGCGTGGCTCTGGTTGACGCTGACTTGGACAACCCGCAACTGGGCAGCCAGCTGGGCATGGAGACGCCCGGCACCTGGCTGGCCGTCGTGGCGGGCAAGTCGCCGTTGAGCGAAGCCGGCGTGGCATCCTTGGAAGACGGCTTGACGCTGTTTCCCCTGACGCAGGCCGAGTCCCCGGAGACGCCGCCGGACGCCCCGGCGCTGCGCGCGGTGCTGCGCGCCATCGCGGCGCAGTTTCCCCTGGTCATCGTCGACACGGGGCCGATCGCGAACGACGATCACCACCCGTTTGCCGATGGTCACGACTGTCCCATCGATACGGCCATCGTGGTCCGCGATTTGCGGAATACAACCGAGAGGAAAACGCTGGCCACCGCCCGCCTGCTGCAACGCCGCGGCGTGCCCGCCGTCGGCATCGCGGAGAACTTCCGCGATCCGGAGTGAGGCCGCAGGGATTCGGCAGACAAGACCCTAACGACGCAAACGCTATGTATACCGCATACTGGAAGCTGACCGCCCGACCGTTCGACAACAGTGCCGATCCGAAGTTCTACTACCCCGGCGAAGCCTATCAGGTCACGCGCTTGAAGCTTCGGTACGCGCTGGAACATCCGCAGGGCGCCGCGCTGTTGGCGGGCGCGGCCGGATTGGGCAAATCGCTGCTCGTCCAGACACTGCTGGCCGAACTGCCGGACTCGTTCGGGCCGACCGTCATCATCCGGTTCCCCCAGATGTCGTCGCCCCAGCTGCTGGCGCTGATCGCGGAAGAGCTGACCGGCCGGAACATGGATGGGGCCACCGTCGACCGCAGCGTATTGGCGATCCAACGGACGCTCGGCAAGAACGAACAGGAAGGCCGCCGGGCGGTACTGGTGATCGATGAAGCGCACCTGGTCCGGGAAGCCGACGCCTTGGAAACGCTGCGGCTGTTGATCAACTTTGCTCCCGCCTGGACGTTGGTGCTGGTGGCCCAGCCGGCGCTGTTGCCCGTCCTGGAGCGGTCACCGGATCTCGAAGAGCGGATTGGCGTTCAGTGCCTGCTGCAGCCGCTCTCCTGCGAGGAATCCGTCCGCTATGTGAGCCATCGCCTGGCCGCTTCCGGCGTGGCGGATGTCGTTTCCGTCTTCCAGCCAGCGGCGCTGGAGGTGCTGCATCAGCTGTCGGGCGGCATTCCGCGGCGGATCAACCGCCTGGGCGACTTGGCGCTGCTGATCGGTTTCGCGGAAGAGCAGCGCCGGGTCACCGCCGAGCACGTGGCCGCGGTCGCCGAGGAACTGCTGACGGCCCACGCCGGACTGCGGCACGCGGCGTAGTCGCTGGCCGCTCAGCGCGACTCCGTGTCCGGAATCTCGACGATCCGGCTGCAACTGGGGCAACGGCCCTTCTTGCCGGCCGCGCCGGCCGGGGTCCGCACCAGATTGCCGCAATGCGGACAGGCGAACTCGATCCGCTCCGCCGTCGCGGAACGCGGACGGGCCGCGGTCGAGTCTCCCGCGGGACGCCCGGGCACGTTGCCGGCAGGCAACTCCGGAATCAGGACGATGGTCCCACAGCTGGGACACTTGCCCTTCTTGCCCGCCGTCGCCAGGGGCGTCCGCACCGGCAAGCCGCAGTCCGGACAGGCGAATTCGATCTTGTCGGGCGCGGCCGGCGGCGTGGGCGGTTCCGGCGCACGCGTCTCGATCGTGGCCGTCGGCAATCCGACACCCGATTGCGAAGCCGTCAGGCCGGCTTGCAGGTAAGCCCGCAGCGCCTTGCCGAACTCGCGCATCGAGGCGTACCGCTGCACCGGGGCTTTGGCCATGGCCTTCAGGCAGATCGCGCAGATGGCCGCATCCAGGTGCGGCTGGAACCGGGACGGAGGCGCGGGGTCGGCAGTCAGGATCTGGGCAAACACCTCGGGGGTCGATCCGCAGAACGGCGGCCGGCCGGCGAGCAGTTCGTAGAGCATGACGCCCAAGCTGTAGATATCCGAGCAGGGCCCGACTTCCGCCGTCGCCCCGCGGGCCTGCTCGGGACTCATGTAGATCGGCGTCCCCAGCACGTGACCGCTCTGCGTTTCATACGCTTCCCGGATAAAGCTCCGCGCCAGCCCGAAATCCAGGATCACCGGCTCGCGGCGTTTCTCGTCCATCATCACATTGGACGGCTTTAGATCGCGATGCACGATCCCGCGGTCATGGGCTTCGGTCAGGGCGGCGGTCAGCTTCAGGACGATCTTCGCGGCCGACTTGGAATCCAGGGGATGCTCGCGGCTGACCAGGTTGGACAGCGGCAAGCCTTCGATGAACCCCATGACGATATAATGGTTGCCGTGGAGTTCGCCGACATCGTGGATCGGACAGATATTGGGATGGCTCAGTTTTCCCCCGGAACGGGCCTCCCGCAGGAATCGTTTCACCTGGTCCGAGTTCTCCAGGGCTCCGCGGCGCGGAATCTTGACCGCCACTTCGCGATCCAACTGGGTATCGTAGGCCCGGTAGACCGTGCCGAAGCCGCCGCGGCCGACGACCTGCCGCAGTTCAAAGCGGCCAAACTGGGTCGGCAGCGCATCGTCCGGGATCTCCAGGATCGTCACGAGCGTGGACGAGGTGTTTGCATCCAGCGTCACCGTGGGGTTGGGGTCGGAGTTGGCACGGTCCCCCGCAACGGGCGTTTTATCCTGTTCGGTGTCGGACATGCAGCAACTCCAAGACGCTCCTTCCCGCGGCAGGCGACGGCTCCGCCCTGCCGCCATGACGCGTTCATTATTCCGTATCGCGAGACATTTCTCAAGCTAGGAAGAAGGAGACACCCGAGCGAGTAGCTAAATTCTGGCCCCGGATTATCCTCACGGCAACAAAAGCGGCGACCGAGCGACCATGTCCGGGCTTTCCCCCGTATCCCGCCGGGGCTAGACTGGCCGGGGGAATGTCAAGCAACTCTACCCTCAGGTGAAGCGATGCCATCCGCAGCCGAGAATCGAGCCGCCGAAGTGCCCGACGTGGGCCGAGCCTTGGAGTTGGTGCTGCAACTGATGCCCCTTGCGGGTCGTAGCGGTCAGGAGCAGGAAATCGCAGATTTCGTCCGCCGCCAACTGCTGGACGCCGGCGCCGCCGCGTCGGCTATCGTGACCGATTCGGCCCATCGCCGGACTCCCGGCGGCGGACAGACCGGCAATCTGATTTTCTCGTTGCCGGGGACATTGCGGGCCCCGCGGCGGATGCTGTCGGCGCACCTGGACACGGTGCCGATCTGCGTCGGCTCGCAACCGCAGCGGCAAGGCGACTTGATCCGCTCGGCCAATCCGGACACGGGCCTGGGCGCCGACGACCGGGCAGGCGTCGCCGTGATCCTGAACACAGCCCTGGAAATCCTTCAGCGGGGCCTGCCTCACCCCCCGCTGACCTTCTGCTGGTTCGTCCAGGAGGAAACCGGCCTGCACGGCTCGCGGTGCCTGACCAAGAGCCGGCTCGGCAAACCGGCGATGGCGTTCAACTGGGACGGCGGCTCGCCCGCCAAGCTGACCGTCGGAGCCACCGGCGGATACCGCCTGGCGATCGACATCCGCGGACTGGCCAGCCATGCCGGCAACGCCCCGGAGTGGGGCGTCAGCGCCATCGCGATCGCCGCGTTGGCAATCGCCGACTTGCACCGCAGCGGCTGGCACGGCGACGTCCGCAAGGGCCGCCAGCGGGGAACCAGCAACGTGGGCGTCATCCAGGGCGGCGACGCGACCAATGTCGTCACCGACCGCGTGCGGGTCCGCGCCGAAGCCCGCAGCCACCAGCCCCAATTCCGCAAACGGATCGTCGCCCAGATCGAAAAGGCATTCCGCGCGGCGGCGGCCGAAGTCAAGAACGCCGCCGGCGCGCGGGGCAGCGTCGAAATCGAGGGCCGGCTGGACTACGAGTCCTACCGCCTGTCTCCCGGCGAACCGTGTGTCGCCGCCGCCGCCGAAGCCGTCCGAGCCATCGGCCGCGAACCGGAATTGGCCGTGACCAACGGCGGACTGGACGCCAACTGGCTGGTCAAGCACGGCATTCCTACCGTCAGCCTGGGCTGCGGCCAGCTGCATCCCCACATGACGAGCGAGGCCCTCTCGATCCCGGATTTTGAAGACGCCTGCCGAATCGCCCTGCGCCTGGCGACCGGGGCGCAGGGCTGAGGCATCGCTTACCGTTGGTAGTCCGGCTGCGCCGGGGTTGGTCCCCGACAGGGAAGTGGCGCATAATCAGATCGGTTGAATGGAGCGGTCGGGCAAGAATCTGCGGAAGGGAAAGTCGTGACTACCGTCGCCACACTCGATCCCGTGCTTGTTTCTGCTTTGGGACAAGCCGTAGACGTCCTGCGGAGTGTCGCCGAATTGGAATTGGATGACGAGTTGCAGCGGCGGATGCGTGCTCTGGGGGAAAGCAAGGAGGCGTGCACCGCCGACGAGCGTGAGGAACATCGACGATCAGCGGATTCCTGGCGCCGGCAGACGCTGCGCAAAGTCCGCGCGCTGAACGTGCTCGGGCGGCTTGGCAAACTCGCGCCCGAACTCACCGGAGGCCTGCCGGAAGCGTCCGAGGGATCATGACGAGCAGCCTCGGGTCGGGCTCCAGATCATCTGTACGTCGCCCGCGATGCCCAAGTAAGGTGTGATGTCCATGCGAATGCCTTCTCGATGATCAGCGGTGATGTTCAAGATGACTTGGCCTGGATCCTCTTCGTTCGCAGTGCGTTGTGTCGGGACGCAACCACACCAGGGTGCGAGGCTTTTCGGCCAGCCGTCGTGTTGGCTTTCGGCCGAAAGGCCCCTCACCCCCGCGCCAGTGCACCAAATCCACACCAAGTTGGTTACCCGTCACTTCCGTTCCGTCGTTTTCTTGCCCTTCAGGTCGGCCGTCTGCCGGGTCTTGGCGGCGTCATGGTAGGTCTACAATGTCTCCAGCCGACCCCCGACGCGGGCCAGTTGATTGCTGGGGCGGGTTTCGACGGGGGCCAAGCCGCGACGAGCCTCGTTGCGGGCCTCTAACTTTTCCACGTCCTGTGTCAGCCGCTCGACGCTTTGCCCGACGGTGGTGGCGGCGGTCTGCTGGCCCGCGCTGGCCGAGGAGATCAAGTCCAGCGTCGCGGCTTCGGTCTCGGCCTGCTCGCGGCGGCTGCGGAGCACGGCGACCTCTTGGTCCAGTCCTTCCAGGGCCGTCTGCATTTCGGCCAAGGCGGCACCCGCGAACATCGTCCTGCGAATCAGGATCAGATCCCCTCTCGTGAAGTGGTGTGAAAACCGAAACGGCTTTTCTCCGGCCGTGCAGAACGAACGGACGAGATGGGGCCCTGGCCCAAGAAAAGCACACAGAATCTGCGGTCGATATGCGCAAGTCTCGTGAGCCAAGAGCTTTCCGCCCAGAGAGAGATCTATTCTCGGAGCGGGCAGGTAGCGTTTGGGGGACGATGGGTCCGCGCCGAAGCCCGCAGCCGCCAGCCCCAATTCCGCAAACGGATCGTCGCCCAGATCGAAAAGGCATTCCGCGCGGCGGCGGCCGAAGTCAAGAACGCCGCCGGCGCACGGGGCAGCGTCGAAATCGAGGACCGACTGGCCGACGCGTGCCCATACGGCAGACTGGGGGCTAAAGAACCTCGTAAGCCTCGATGAGCACCAGGGACTTCAGCCGGCCCCCCTTGGCGATCGCCATGATCCGGTTAAGCCAATCGTATCGGCCAACCGGGGCCTCGAAGAACAGCGCCTCGCGGAAGTAGTACTCCGTAGGATCGACCTCGGCTCCGGACATGATCCTTGCGAAGACTTCGGGTGTGGTGTGCCGAATCCCGCGGCCCTTCAGTTGAATCGTCACATCGTCGTCGGTGAGCAGGGTCACTCGAACGTCCAGATCAGCAACCCCGTCGCGTCGAATCAACTGGAAGTCGGAGCCGCCCGCTTGGACCACGCCCGTAATCCGCTCACCGGACACCGTGCCTCCCGTAATCGGAATGAACAGGCGCCGGCCCAGTGGCCCTTCGACGACTTGGGGAGGATCGACATTCGCCCGGAGTTGAAATAGCGGCTTGACTTCGATCATGCGGTTTCACACCTCTTCGTTCCATTCGTGAATCTGCCATTGTGATGCCGAAACGGCTTGCGGCGAGCCCGTGCCGCGTCGATCACGTGCCGCGTCGATCACGCTTCCATGGGGCCGCGACTGTCAAGCCGTCGACCCGCGCAGTACTCCCGCCTGCCCGAATCGCTGTCTCTTTTCGTCCGCTGTCGAAT
>CAIYOB010000919.1 GCA_903927685.1 uncultured Planctomycetaceae bacterium | reverse complement strand
GGCCGCTCGCCAACGCTTTGGTGAATGGGATACGGAATGGTCTCTGGCTCATATGCTACGCATGCTGCGTGCGGAAATCCTGGCTCAGACAATTAGACCGAAGTCGGCAACTAAGGCCGACCTATACCAATTACTCGGAGCCCTGGAAAACTACCTGAACCTTGCCTCTTGACGCGTTTGAAATCTGCGAAAGTTCAGATTTCATTCGACACCCATTCGATCCTCCGTGGCAGCACGGCGTCTTTCCTCTCCTCGTCATCGGCTTAATGCGGGACATCAGGAACTGGGGGGACATAGGGGTTGGTGTCGCGTCGGGTTTCCCACGTGACAACGAAGATTGTCCTGTTGAAGTCCCGGTAGCCGAAGTTGAAGGTAGCCAACGAACTTTCATAGACGCGCATCTCGTTTCGATAAACGGTTGCACCGGTGTTCGCGTGCCACCAGGAGTCGTTTTTCTCGTCGTAGAAGCCAAAGTCAAATGGACAGGCGCCGGGCTTCAACAACTGAGTGGATTCATGTCTCGGCCACTCGAATTTGGACATGTCCACACGTCCGTTACGATCAGGAACGAAGGCGCTCGGATTCTTTGTCCAGAAGCGAACGGCGATGATTCGCGGTTCTGCTTGTTCACCGTACATGTTCTTTTGTTGCTTCCAAGATGCTTGGTCCCGGCGAATTCGTTCCAGCTCGCGTCTTGCGAGTGCGAGTCCCTCCCTGAAATCAGACGCTGCGAATGCGTTGGAAAAGTCAATATCCTTCCAACTCTTCCCGCCCAGGTTGATCAGTGTAATGCCAATGCAGCCCATGTCGAGAGTTGTGCGGTATCCCCCTTGTAGTTGGTGGTTCCGCAGACCTGGATGCTGCGCGAGGAAAAGTCGGAAGTATTCATCTGGAGTGAGGATTCGTTTGTGTTCACGCTCCTCCGTCGTCCATTGGGAAAAGACATACGTAGGCGGAGGGGCCATTCCAAAGGATGGAAGGCCCCCGGTGCGCGAGGCGTTGCCCGACGGACGCGGCGGCTGAACCGTTCCGATTCCTTCTCTGGCGATGTCATTCAGTGTTGGCGGCGGCTGCAATCCACTCGGATCCGTCGCATTGGTCGGCCCATTGCCGACATATCGCCGCACATTCGCATCACCCGCCTCGAAACCCAGCGGCTCGCCGTCAAGGTACGACCACGGAGCCCTTTTGTCCCATCGGTCACAAGTCGGCGAGCTCGAAAAGCTGGTCAGGGTAACAGTCATGGGGCAACCTCCACGTGGAATGCAAGTGGATCGACAGTCTGGAGTCGGGTGCCCTGGGGGGAAGCCTCAGGGCGTCGGCCCGGCGTACGTCCACTCCCGACGCCCGCCCGCCGAGACTCGCTCAATCGCGCCGCGATACTCTTGGGGTGACCGGGGTCTTCCAAAGCAAACAACTGATCGCCTCGAACGCTTGACACCGCCATTTGGCTGGCATACAGCGCACGATTGGTCGGAAATAGGTGGCGTGCCAAGAGCCAGTCGGGTTCCGATTCGAGGAACTTGGCTGCGTCGCGTTCATGCTTGCCCACATCCTGGAGATGACGGGCGCGCAGGCCGATAAACGAGCCAAGCACCTCGTGCGGACGCAATGCCCGCAGGTCAGAACCTGATGTAATCGCGAGGGCCGGGAGCTTTTTCGTCTCGATTAGGTACTCGTCAGGGTCGGATTTGAAGCCGCCATGACCGGACTGGGTGGCTTCGATGTTGTAGATCGTCCGCCCGTCGTCGAAACGCAGGATGAAGTGGGAATTGACACACGCCAGCGACACGGGCCAGCCCAGGCGCCAGCCAAAGGCGAGTTGCAGCGCCGCCATGTTCCCGCAGGTGCCTTCCCGTGTGTCGAGCACGCCGTTCAGGAACAGGTCGGATGGATTGGTGTAAAGCACCCGTTGCGACTCGCGCTGGTCGCGGTTGTATTGAATTCCGACTTCCAGTTCCAGGTACTGGCAGACCATGCCCAGCCGAAAGTAACGAATGTCGTTGTCGAACTCCTGCGGGGTCTCGTAGAAATAGGACTCCCAGCGTGGCAAACAACGATGAGCGAAGTCCGTCACCCAGCCGTTCACGATGTCCTGGTAGCACCGGATCTCGATATGGGCCAGCGCAGGGATACCCTTGGCCACGATC
>CAIYOB010000918.1 GCA_903927685.1 uncultured Planctomycetaceae bacterium | reverse complement strand
GACGGAGCGCGGCGCATCGCCAGCGGCGTGCCGGCCGGCTCGGGCGGCGTGCCGTGACGCGGTTCGTGACAGCCTTGGCAGGTCGCCGCTTCCCCGGGCTGGAATTGCGTTCCCGAACGCATCGACGTGACGGCTAGTCCCTGCTCGTCCAGGGCTTGAAAGAACAGCTCCTTGCCCGCCGGCACGGTGAAATACGCGCTGCCGTCCGGCTCGACCGGCACCGTGCCCAGCACGGCCCGGGCGATGTTGATCGAATTCGAGCCGGGGATCTGCAGTCCCGTGTTGTGCGCGGTCGCATCCGAGCCGACCGACAGGGGCAAGACCTGGCAGATTCGCAACGCCGTGATCTTCGTCCCCGCGGGCCACGGCCGCCGGCTGTGATAGACGTTCACCACGCCGACGGTCGCCTCTGCCGGCTGGCCCTGGACAAACCGCTGTGCCGGCTCGGTGACCACCGGTGGTTTCGGCCGGGGGGCCAGCGGCAGAGGATTGTGACAGCCAATCTCGGGGTCGCGATAGATCAGCTCCTTGTTGCCGTAACTGTCCACGAGGTAGATCCCGTGATTCCGCTTCGCGCCCAGTTCCGGCACTTCCGCGGCCGCATCGTAGGCGCACAGGTAATAGTCCTCGCTCAGCGGCCACGCTTCGCCGTAGGCCGTCGTGCCGCCTTGGCTTTCCGGAAAACCGACGTCCGGCGTCACGCGTTTGACCGCCGACATCCGGTCGTCATCCGGCACGCGCGGATCGAAGACCACCAGCGAGCCGAAAGACTGGCCGTGATGGGGAGCCGCGGTGGCTACGAAGCGATGCGAGCCCGGAATCGCCCGGATGTCCGCCTCCAGATCGGGACGCGTCTGGCGATCGGTAAAGTTGCCCTGCAGCGCCCGCGGATCGCGGCCGTCGGGCGAGATCACCCAGGGATGATGAGCCACCATCGAGTGCCGATCCACATAATCCCAACGTGTATAGGCGAGGAAGCCTTCGTGCGTGACGCTGGGCTGCCACTCGTTGGTCTCGTGGAAACTCAGGCAGCGGAGGTCCTGGCCGTCGGCGGCCAGATCAAACACGGTAAAGGTCGGGCAGATCCGTCCGCAGCGCAGGTACCCGCCGCGGCGTTCGCTGATGAAGGCCAGCCGGCCGCTGGGCATCCAGCAGGGATCGAAGTCGTTCCACGTGCCGTCCGTAAGCTGCTCCAGGTGCGAACCGTCGGCCCGAACCTTGAACAGGTGATAGCAGCGGCCTTCGGCCCAGTGCCCGCGACTCGGATCCGTGTGCGTGCGGTGCTGGCGGTCGCCGCGGCATTCGACGTAGGCAAAGGCGATTTCCTGGCCGTCAAACGAAACGTCCGGCGACAGGAACGAGCCGCCGGTGGTCTCGTCGCCACTGAGCGTGCCGACGCCGTCGTACCGCAGCTTCCAGGCCCGGTTCGGACCGCCGCTCAGCCGCTCGCCTTGCAGCCGGCCGCGCTCGACGTTGGACTCGGCCAGCAGGTCGCGGACCCGAGGACGAGACGAGGATGGGGCCAATTCGCCGGCACGGCTCGGAGGGTGCTGCGCACCAATTGGATCTGTCCCCTCGGGCCGACCAAACGGCTGCTCCAAGACGCACAGCGCACCGCCGGGATGCGCGGCAATGCCGTAGAACTGGTCGCACATGTGGTCGTAGATCGCCAAGTGCCGCTTGATGAACAGCAACTGGTCGAATGCGAGCAACGGATTGCGGAACGCGATCTGCCGCCGCAACCGACAGGCCTCGGCGAACAACAGGTAGCGTGCTTCCGCGTTGTCGATCGCCAACGCGGCATTGGCGGCCTGCAGGGGGGCCAGTTCGTTCTGGAAGGCGGCCAGCTCCGGCTGTCTGCGCTGCAGATCCGCCAGCAGCGTCGCGGTCCGCCGCAGGACGAGATCAGCCGGATCGCGGTCGCTGGGCAGGACCAGCGATTCCAACCGCAGCGTTTCCGCGGCGACCTGGTCAAAGCGTGCCCGCTGATCCAAGTCATGCCGCAGGGCCGCGTACTGCCGCTCCCACTCGGTTTCCAAGTCCACGTCGGACCACTGCTCGAAAAACTCAGGCATTCCCCGCACCGCCCGCAGCAGCGTGTGCCGAAAGGCACGCACTTCGCGGTGCAACTCGGGCAACTGGGCCACCGCCGTCGCGTCGTGCTGCAAGACCCCTGCGACGAGGGCGGTCCAGCGCGGCTCGCACTCGTCCAATTGCTTCCGCAGTTCCTGGCCGTCGCCGAGCCGACCAGGCAGGGCCGCGTTGAAGACCTCGATGGCTCGCCGCAATTCCGAAACGCTGCCCACGTGGGCCACCGGGCCGGCGTCCGTGCACCTGGCCGCCAGATCCCGCGCCGCCAACCAGCGCGGATCCTCGCACGGCGTCTGGGCACGCCGCAGTTCCGCCGCCTGCGACTCGATCGCTTGCCGCACTTCGCCCAGCCACAGTCGGCTGGCTGCCGCCAGGATGTCCTCGACGCGGCAACCGCGACCGTACAAGTCCAGCCAGCGGGGATCCGTCGGCGGGACCCGGGCCTGTTGGAGGGCGGCGAATTCCTCGTACAGGCTGGCTGCAGTCCCGCCCTGCTGAGGCGTCCAATGCCGCATGATCCAGCGCTCGAAACTCAAGTCGCCGGCGTGCAGGAACCAGTCCAGGTGGCGACCGCCGGGCAGGTCGCGCGTGAACCAGCCGCAGGGGGCCGGCCAGTCCTTGGCAATCCGCGCCCAGACCGCCGCCACCGATGTTCCCTGCAGCTTGAATTCCGGCGCCGTCTTGGCCCATTCGGCACAGTTGGCCCGCGTGGCGAGCATCGTCTCGGACCACGTCGCCTGCTGGACGTAGACCCGCTGCGGATCCAGCGGATTCGTCTCCCCGGCGTTCAGATCCGAAACCGCGCTGAACAACAATACCGCGGCCAAGACGCGATGTGGACTCGTCGACATGATGCCTCCTGGGGGTGAACTCACGGAGTTGCCGCCGGCCGTTCGCGGAGCAGTTCGATGCGATCAAACAGGGCGTCGCCGCCGAGGGCGGTGGGGGCGATGCCGGTGAGCGTCAAGGGACCAAAATCCTTCCACAGGT
>CAIYOB010000917.1 GCA_903927685.1 uncultured Planctomycetaceae bacterium | reverse complement strand
GCGGGGAAGAGACGGTTGGAGCCGGATTTCTCGTATCCGACCGCAAACGCCTTGGCACGGGCCCAGCCGAGCGCCTGCTCGAAGAATCGCTTGTCACCCGTCGCCCGGCAAGCGGCCATGACGCCGGTGTACCAGGTTCCCCGAATCCAGTCACAATCGCGTTCCGATTTCTGATACGGATGGGCTATTTGCCAGTCGTTGACGCGCACCATCAGTTGATGGATTGCCTCCGGAGCCACGGAGTCCGGGGCCTGCGCTGCAGCGGCGGCCAGCCCGGATGAGGCGAGTCGCGGGAAGGAAGCCACGGCGGCCGAAACGGCGGCGGCTTGAACGAAGGAACGACGCGTCAGGCGGCTTGCGGCCGACTGGTTGGACAACCATTTCATGGGGATACTCCTGTCTCGCACAACTCCGAACTTCTGGACCGCCGCCCAGACGCTCAGGCATTCTACACCAGGAACGCCTCCATGCCCGGCTGGAGGGTGCGGATCAGTTGACGCACGGCAGGAGCACAGGGCCCCCGTACAATCAGCAACCTGTGTTCCTTATGAAGGTGTTTCAGCCGGCGAGGCGTCGAAGCCCCTCCGCCGCAGAGGGGCTCATGGTTTCGCAATCCTCTTCCACGCCTCCATCGACAGCCGCAGATTCTCGCGCGGATCACCCTTGACGCCGAAGCCTTGAAGACCGATCGGGCCCTGGTAGCCGGCCGCGCGGAGTTTCTTCAGGCAGGCGGCGAGATCGAAGTCACCCTGGTCGAGGCGGCCGAAGTAGTTCTTGTGGGCCACATCCATCCCGTTGATGGAAACGAGCGTCGCCAGCGGCGCGACTAGCCGGAGCGTTTCATCGATCCTGTCGCCGTTGCCGGTGACGAATTCGTGGCAGAGGTTGATGCTGGCGCCCACATTAGGACGGTTGGCGGCCTGGGCGATGCGGGCAGAGTCACGGGCGGTCGCCACATAGAATCCCGCGTGCGGGTAGAGCGCGACACGCAGCCCGTTCGCCGCCGCCTGAGCCGCGATGTCGCGGACGGTGGAGACCGCTTCGGCGTCGTGGTTGCGCGTCTTGTCCTGTGCTTCGCGCAAGGTCATCCAGATCACCGTGTCGCAGCCCTTGAGCATGGTGATCGCTTCTTTGAAGGCCGGATCGTAGCAGGGCTGCTTGTCGGGAAACGTATGGACGTACAGCCCCTGGAGTTTGATCCCGTGCGTCTTGCAGGCCGCCAGCCAAGCCTGCAGATCCTTGGGCTTGGTGTAGTTGTAGCTGATGCCGGCGTAGCCCAGTTCCTTGAGCGTCGCGGCTTGCTGAGCGGGCGTCCACTGGCCGCGGCCGACCGCGTTGTCGAAGGCGAACAGCTCCGCCGACGGGCCGTCGGCGCCAACCACGGTAGCGAGCAGGGCGAACAGGAGCGCAGTCATGCTTTTTCCTTTCCCGAGTGTTAGTAACGGAACTCAATAGGTCACTCCTGGGATCACGTCGTAGTTCTCCGCCGGTCGCCACGTGCCGTCAGGGGCGAGTTCCACCCGCACGATGGTGGTCCTCTTGGTCGGCTGCCAGACGGTACAGTACCACTCACCGTCGCTGTCCTTGAAGAACGAATTGTTGCCGCCGTTCTTGACGGCCACGTAGCGGTCGCCGTAGGGGCCGTAGATGCCGGCGGTGGAGGCGCACATGACGCAGTCATAGGTCTGCGACCACTTCCCTTGGGCGTCCCAATAGTGGTTGGAAAAGGCACCGCCGAAGTAGTAGACGCCGCGGTGTTTGAAGAGCGTGGTGCCCTCGTTGGCGATGGCGGCGGCGTTCCGCGGGTAGATCCGGCGCGGTTCTTCCGCGAGGCCGCTGAGGTCGGGCTTCATGCGGGCGATCCGGCCGCAGCCCATCGTGAGATAGAGCGTCCCGTCATCGTCCTCGAACACGTGCGGGTCGGGATCGGATGCGATGGGCCCGTCGACGATGTCCTGGTACGGACCGAGCGGCGTGTCGGACGCCGCAATGCCGATATGAAACCCTTTGGGCAATGGTCGCGGCGCCTTGTTGGGAAAATAGACGAGCACCCACTTTTTCAGCGACTTGATGTATTCGATCTCGGGCGCCCAAATGATCTGATCGGCGAAGTTTGGATCCTTGGGATTGGGCTGGCTCAGGTTGGCCGGATGGGCCCATTTCGAAGCCGCGAAGGTCCAGGGCGTGCCGACCTGTTGGAACGGCCCGTCGCGGCTGTCCGAGCGGAAGAGGTCGATGCCCTCCTGCTGGCCGTGGAGCAGCGGCGTGCCCACGAGGTAGTACTTGCCGTCGGGACCACGGATGCCGCAGGCATCGCGGATGTGCGGGATGTCGAGAACCAAATGGAATTTGCTCGACGTGGTGCCCGCGTCGCGCAGTTCCGGCACGTGATACGGCTTCGCCTGCACGAAGGCGAAGTCCAATAGAGGCTGGCGGCCTTCCGTACAGGCGTAGTAAACCCCGTACTGGCAGGGCTTCCCCAACGTTTTGTCTTTGCGGAAGATGGAGTTAAAGTACCGCATCCACGAGGCGCCGTCACTCCGGTTGTTCTGCCGGTTGATCTCGCCCTCGTTCCAGAGATCGAGCTTGCCATCATGCTTCGAGGCGCAATAGGTGTTGTTGAACGTTTCCTTGGTGGTGGTCATGCGGAAGCGGAACCAGACGTTCCCGCTGTCGGCCGCGCGCATCGCTTGTTCGATTTCCCGGATCGATCCGGCCGGTTTCCAATCCGGGCCTTCGCGATAGTCGGCCTTCGTCCACCCGCCCTTGTCCTGTTTGGTGGCGGGATCTTCGAGCGTGTAGGTCAAGGCCAGCGGCAGCCGCGGTTCCGGCGGCGCGCCGGGATCCGCAGGCTCCGCGGCGTAGCCGGAGAGTGCCGCGCATCCGGCCAATAGAACGCCAAAGAACGACACGTGGAGTCTTTTCATCGCTCACGCCTTGGGCGAATGGACCGGCCGGTCGATCATGGCGTTGGCTTTTTCGTTGTCGAGGAACCGTTCCTGTTCGGGATCCCAGCGCAGCTTTCCGCCGACCTGGATGGCGATCTGGCCGAGGTGGCCGAGCGACGTGACGCGGTGGCCGACTTCGGCCGGTTCGAGCGTTTCGCCGCGGGTCTTGACGCCGTCGATGAAGTCCT
>CAIYOB010000916.1 GCA_903927685.1 uncultured Planctomycetaceae bacterium | reverse complement strand
TGGCCCATTAACTCCAAATACGACGCGTAGTCCTCAGCGCGGAAAAACGTCTGCTGCCGACGATTTCCCCGTTGCGTAATGTGATGTGGTAGTCCGGGACTGACCACCCGTGCTAAGCGTGCCATGTACGAAATCTACCAAAACTCCCCTCGCGCGTCAAGAATTGAGTATGGTGTCCCCAGAATTCAGAATTCCTCCGCAGTCTGGCCAAGAACGCCACGCTGCGATAAGATGGAGGTAGGACATGGTGACAACATGGCCACCTCATCTCGAATCGCCAACGCGTCGGCAAGCCCCCCTGCATCACCCGTGCCCGCGCACACCGCGGACGCGAATCAGATCGAATCGTGGACGGTGGAGATCGGCCGCCAGGTGCTGAGCAGTGCTCGCCGGCATCGCGGCGGCCGGTTCTGGCAGGATCAGATGTTGGGCTGGGCGATGAAGGACCCGGCATTCAAGATCCAGCTGTTTCGCTTCGTCGACGCCTTTCCGGCGCTGAAATCGTCCGAGCAGATTTACGATTGCCTGGTCGACTATCTCTCGCAGCCCGGCGTCACGCTGCCCAGCTGGCTCGACGCGGGCCTGAGGGCCGGCCGTCTGGCCAAGGGCGTGGTGGCCAGGACGTTGGCGGGCCAGATTACGCGTTTGGCCGGCACGTTCATTGCCGGTGAAGATGTCCCCGGCGCCCTGCCCAAGCTGGAGCGGATGTGGAACGAGGGACTGGCCTTCAGTCTGGATCTCCTGGGTGAAGCCTGCCTCAGCGACCAGGAGGCGGCGATCTATCAGAGCCGCTATCTGGATCTGATCACTCAGCTGGCTCGGCGGACGGAGGCCTGGCCGACGAACCCGCGGCTCGAGTCCGATCACCTGGGCCCGATTCCGCGGCTGAATGTGTCGATCAAGCTCAGTTCGCTGTCCGCCCATTCGGACCCAATCAACTTCGAGGGTTCGCTGCGAGTCCTGCAGCAGGCATTGCAGCCGATTCTGGAAGCCGCGGGACGGCATCGCGTGCTGGTCAATTTCGATATGGAGCAGAGCGCTTTCAAGGACCTGACGCTGGAGCTGTTTCGCCGCTGCTGCGAAGCCGTCGACTTTCCCGCCGGACTGGCGCTGCAAGCCTATTTGCGGAGCGGCGAGGAAGACGCCGAGCGATTGATCGAATGGGCTCGGGGTACCGGCCGGCAGGTGACGGTGCGGCTGATCAAAGGCGCGTACCGGGACCAGGAAGTGATGCTCGCCGAGCAGAAGGGTTGGCCGGTTCCCGTCTGGACCGAGAAACGCGATTCCGACGCTTGCTTCGAGCGTCTTCAGGAGCGGTTCATCGCGGCGCTGCCGCGGCGGCCTGTCGAGGGGGGCGTAAAACTGGCGCTCGGGACTCATAATGTCCGCTCCATTGCACACGGTTTGGCCTTGTTGCAGAACTACGGCTTACCGCCGGCGGCGCTCGAGGTGCAGACGTTGTACGGGATGGCGGACCAGCTGCGTGCCGCAGCCCTGGCGTACGGACTGCGTGTGCGCCAGTACGTGCCGTTGGGGCAGATGATTCCCGGGATGGGCTACTTCGTCCGGCGGCTGCTGGAGAACACGTCCAACCAGTCCTGGCTGAGGGCCGGCTTCTACGAGCATGCGGCCGACGAGCGGCTGTTGGCTTCGCCGCATCCGCCTGGCTCAGGACCAGGGGGCGGCCAAGCCGGCCCCTCCTCCGCGATTCCGCCCCCCGCCGCGTTGGCCCGGCACCAGACGCAATGTGCTTTTCCAGAAACGCGGCTACCTGATCTTCAAACCGCTGGCCATGGATATTAACGGCACAGTCTACTACCTGCAAGATGACG
>CAIYOB010000915.1 GCA_903927685.1 uncultured Planctomycetaceae bacterium | reverse complement strand
GGTCCACGACGATGCCAGGTTCTGGGACGTCGAGTGCAGGGTGGTCGGCCGGAACCGGGCCGGGTACTTCTGGTTCAGGTGCTCGCCGATCTGCGTCGCGTTGACCGGAGCCTTTGCCGGAACGGCAAGCACGAAGGGCGTCGCCTCCCGCAGCAACGGATCCCGTGTCGCTGCCGCCAGAAACGCCAGCATGGGCTGGCCGGCCCGGTCGGCGGGCCAAAAGTGCCGCAGCAGCCGGAACACCGTGCAGGCCGGGTCGAGGGCGTACAGTTCGGCCAGGCGTTTGGCCGAGCGTTGCCGGGTGGTCTGCGTTCGCTTTCCCAGGACGTTTTCGTCGACGATGGCTGAAATGTACGCGTCAATCGTGGCTTCCGAGGCGACTCTGGCCAGCACGAGGGACAAGTCGTCCAGCATCATCGTGCGGCTTAAATGGACGCTGGTGGTACCACCACGAAACCCCAGCGAAGCGGGAAGTGAAACCGCCTTGGTTGTCTGCACAGGTCGCCTTTTCGTACACGTGAAGAATCCGGCACAAACTGCCGGGATGCCGAGAGTTGGGGGCGTCGTCGCAGAACCAAGAATACGGGAGCGTCTCCCAGGCGCCAACAAGCCCGGAATATCCGATGGAAACGGCGTTCTCGACCGGATCGGGGACGCTTGGCGCAGTGTGCGATGCGTCGGTCCCCACGCGCCCGCAGCAGGGCGATGCGAACGCACGGGACGTTATACTCGCAGGGGTGCTTGCCGTCGCCCGCCAGGAAATTGCCGCGGGGCACCAACAGCCGCAGGTTGCTGTCGGTCACACTTGCGATCTGGGTGCTGTTCCCGCACATCGCTCCGTTCCACGACTTGGTTCGCTGCAAGTCTGAGCCTGTTGCAGACGGCTGACGAATTCCGCGTGCTCCGCACTGGCCAAGCCCTGCTGAACAGCCAGGATCGCCCGGGCCAACTCGCCGGCCAACAGGGCCGCCGCATCCAGCCACAGGCCCGGAAACACCTCGCTGCGATAGATGCCGTCGGGGGGCGACTGCAGCCGTTCGTAGGTCCCTTCGCGAAGCACGAACCAATCGATCTCGCGGTCCCAGACTCGCCACACGACGTACTCGCGAACGCCGTTGCGGCGATACGCCCGCAACTTGTCGTGCAGATCGTAGCTGGCGCTGCTCGCCGTCACCTCGGCGACCAACTCGGGTGCGCCCTCGACATAGTCGCCGCGATTCCCGGACTGGCCGCCGAATTGGGGTAGAATACGAAGAAAACTGTCCGGCTGCGGTTCGTTGTCCAGATCCAGTAGTACCGTTCCGTCATCGCCCCCTTGCACGCCTGGAGTCTGCGAGCGGTACACGCCCAGCAGCGTGATCAAGTCGAAATGCGGAGAAGAATGGCCTTCGATGGACACGGGTGACGGCAGATAGACAACCCCCTCGATCAATTCCGCCTTGTGAACATGTGGCATCGCGCGATAGCGACGTTCGAACTCGGGCCTCGTCAACCGGTCTCCCGCCTGCAACGGCGGAATCGGCTGGGCCGATCGAAGCTCTTTTCGCGGTGCGGTAGCGATCGACATTGGGAAAGCCCCCATATTCCGAGACATCAGGTCCAGCAAACAGCATACGTCAAGCAGCCGCGGGTGCGAAGAGGCGGACCGCCTGCCCCCTGTGCCGCGAGCGGGTTTCTCGGTAGGCTAGGGGCCTCACAGAACCGAAGGGGTTTCCGCGGATGAAGATCGCATACTTGGACTGCATGAGCGGCGTCAGCGGCGACATGATGCTGGGCGCCTTGGTCGACGCCGGCGCCGATCTGGCGGCGATCCAGGCCGGACTGGATTCGCTGGGCCTGCCCAGTTGCCGGTTGGAAGCCCAAGAGGTCAAGAAGAAGGGGTTCCGAGCCGTCAAAGTCAACGTGTTGTACGAGCCGGAGCACAAGCACCGCCACTTGCATCATATCACCGGGATGATCGATGCCAGCCAGCTGTCGGCATCCCAGAAAGATCTAGCCAAACGCATTTTCACACGGCTGGGAGAAGCCGAGGCCAAAGTCCACGGGACAACCATCCAAAAGGTCCACTTTCACGAGGTCGGAGCCGTCGACTCGATTGCCGACGTGGTCGGCAGCGCGATCGGATTGGATCTGCTGGGGGTGCAGCGCGTCATCTGCTCGCCCGTGCCCACCGGCGGAGGCTTCGTCGAGATCGCTCACGGGCGAGTCAGCGTTCCGGCGCCCGCCACGGCCGAACTGCTGCAGGGAGTCCCGATCGCTCCGTCCACCGTCCAGCTGGAACTGACGACGCCCACGGGCGCCGCCATCGTGGCGACGGTGGCGGAGAGCTTC
>CAIYOB010000914.1 GCA_903927685.1 uncultured Planctomycetaceae bacterium | reverse complement strand
GCCCGTGCCTACCGCGGTGCTCGATGAGCTGGATCGGATGCTGGACGAGTTCTGTCGCGAGGGACTGAGCGGCCTGTCCGACGCCTGGTCCGCACGCGTCTCCCGACTTGAACAATCGCTCCGCGCCGCGGGCCTGGTCTGGCCGGCGGAACTGGTCCTGGACCTGTTGCATCAGCATGCCATGTACCAACAGCACGACGCGCGGTTCGAGCCTCAACAACTGGCGCTCCTCGTCGGCGAGCTGATCGCGCGGACGCGGGCGATCGCGAGCGGCACGCGAGCCGCTCCCCAGCTGCTGATCCGCGGCACTCCGTCCGATCGTCCGACCGAGATCGCCGCCGGCCGGTTGATCGGACTCGGGCTGGGCGTCCGTCCCGGGCAGCGGCACGCGACCTTGAGCGCCTATTTGCAGGAGGTGGACTCCGGCAGCGTCGTGGCGGTCGAGCGGAGCTTTGCGGACCCCGAGCCGCAGTCCTCCGATTCGCCCCGCAGCTTTACGGATCTGGCGGCCACCGTGGTCGCCCGCGGCGTCTCGCTGGGGGCACTCGGGTCGTCGCAACTGCTGCTCAAATCGGGCAAGCGGACGCCCGGCGGCGTATTGATCCTGCCGCGGACCAGCGGCAGCCTGGCGGTCAATCCGCAGAGTTTCCAGTGGGAACAGCTCAAGCCGCCGCTGGCCGCGGAGAGCTTTGCCCAGCTGGCCGCGCGCTTCGACGCGCTTCCGCCCTCGTACCTGCGGCCGCGGCGCCGCACCGAGAATCTGCACGCAGTCGCGGTGAGCGGGGCGGAAAACGCGGCCTTTGACGCGGCCCACCAGCGGTTGACCGCCGTATTGCGGGACGAGCACGGCGGCACGGCCCTGCTCGTGCATCCCTTTCACACCCGCGGTCGCGAGGGGTTCGGCCAGCTGCTGACGGCCCTGCAGCAGCGCGGCAGCCAAGCGCGTTTCGTCTGCGGCCACGTCCGCTCCACCGGCCGGACGTTGGAAGTCCAGCCGATCAGCGTCATCATGGACGACGGCACGCGTCGGTTCGTGCTCCAGCCGTGGCTCGCCGGCCACGTACAGGCTGGCGAAGCCATCGACGAGCCCGCGGCAACGGGGGCGGACGACGAGTCCCCCATCGGTCACTTTCTGCAGCAACTTCGCGAGCAAGTCTCCGACTTGCTGCTGACCGGCGTCAACCGCGGCGCGGCAACTCGCTGGCGGGAGCAGGCCGACCTGGGCCGCCAACTCGGTTTCGTCCGCCTCGTCGCCCCGCTGGCCGATTTGGCCGAAGCGTTCGAGTCACGGGCCAACGCCATCCGCTGGGACGCCGCCCCCGCCGTGCGACAGGCGCGCGCGTTGTGCCTGCTCGCTCGCATTGCGGCGGAATAGTCCCGTCCCTCCCAGCCACCTGCGGAAGGACCCTACCCAGTAGCCACCGTCCCTCTGAACCCTCCCGCCTGCAAACGGCCAGCAAGGAAACAACTGTCGCATTCCGACCAGGAAGAGGTAGGAGTGTACGAGTACGTGTAAGAGTACGGGGAGAACGCCGTACACGTACTCGTACACGCGAATCCCATTCATCCGGAGCAACCTACGGCGATCGAAGATGCGTCAGTTATTCCTTCGCCGGTCCGAAGCTCCGCATCCGCCACCGCTTACCTACCAGCGCATCCGCGGGTTACTGCGGACTCAATGCCTGCTCGGCTTGCCGCCGGATCCCGTCGTATTTGGTCTCCCACGGACGGTGGACCAGTTCCTGCAAGAGCGTTTGAGCACGTCCCGGTTGGCCCGCATCCAACAAAGCCCGCGCCTGGTTCCATAGCAATTCGGCATTGCCCGGGTCCGCTCGGAACGCCAAGGCATAGGCTCGCGCAGCCAGTTCGTATTGCCCTTGATCGTGATACTCCCGCCCCCGTTCATCCCAGGGGATCGACGCTTCCTGCGCGGCAACCAGCGGCGAGGTCAGGTAGTCCCAGGCGAGATCGACGGCGCCGAGTCGCGACAGCGCATCGGCCGCCAGGCGACAGGCGTCGCCCGTGTCCGGATCCAGGGACCGCCAGCGGTCGGCGGCACGCACCACGCGAGCGACGAGCGATTGTCGTGCACCGGCCGCGGAACCGGCCAGGTCATCGCCCGCGTCGCAATAACGTTCGAGCAGATCCCGGTAATCCGCGCGGAGCCGCGCCAGATCGAGCGACCCCGAACCTTGGGAATACTCCAAGTCCAACGCCTGGTCGAGATACTCGGCCGCCCGCGTCGGCAGGCCGCGATGCTTGGCCAATGCGGCTGCCAGTCGCCACAGTTCCGGGGTGTCCGCGGCGCGCTCTTCGGCCAGCAGCGAGTCGAGCCTGGCCGCAGCCCGGACTTCTTGCCCCGTGGACCGGAGATAGCTGACGGCCGCCAACGTCGGGAGCATCTGCGTGCGGGACGAGTCGGACGCGGTCACGCCAGCGAAGATCCGTTCCGCGGCATCCCGCTCGTCCGCCTGGTGGAGTTGCCGCGCGATCGCCAACGCCGAGGGGTCTATGGGGCCGCGCAAGACGTGGCCCGTGACGTGTTCGACCAGCTGGCGCCAAGCGTCCTGGCCAGCCGTGCCGGAGAAGAACGCCGTTTTGGCTTGCCGGTCGAGCGGCGGGGCGTAGCCGGCGTCGAGCATGTCGTTGGCCAGGGAACGCAGCAGGTCTCGCCCGCGTGCCGCGTCCCCTGCCTGGGCCACCAGCGTGGCGTGTGCGAAACGCAGGGCAAACGCGAGCGGCTCCGGCTCCTGAAACGCGTCGGCCGCGTCGTCGAAGACCTGCACGAAAGTCGGGGCGTCACCGTATCGTCGGACGGCCGACAGTGCGACCGCGGCAAACGGCTGACTGGGATCGGACCGGAGGAACCGTACCGTCTGCCGCTGTAGTTCGCTCCGTCGCTGGGTGTCTCGCTCGCCGCTCCCGTCCCGACGCCACGCCAGGCACAGGTCGTGCAGGGCGGCCAGTTGTTGCAGGAATCCGCAATCCGTGGCGTCGGGCAGCCCGATGCTCGCGGCCGGATCGGACGTCCGCCGCCGTGCGACGGCGGCCACGTAGCGGGCCAGCAGCGAGTCCGACGATTCCAGCCAGCGGCGGAACAGCCCTGGTACGTCGTCGTCTGCGTCGGCCGGCGTCTCTGCCGATGCTGGAGGCCAATCGCCCCCCGCGGCCAACAGCAAAGGGCCGAACCCAAGCCGCGCGTCGTGCTTCGCCAGAAAACACCAGCCGACGGTTGACGACAGCGAAGGGCTGCCGCTGGCGGTCTCGGCCGCGAGCACCGCCAAGGCATCCTCGCGGCTCCAGCCGTCGTGCACGCCGTCATCTTTCAAGCCCCGCACGGCCAGCGCGTGCTCCCGCGTCCGCCAGGGCAGGGGCACGAGGACCAGCGTCTCGTCCGGGACGAGACTCGGCGGCGGGCAGGGCTCGACGGCGACTTGCCGCACCGACAACAGCTCCCCGTTTTCGTCCCATTGCTGGACCGTTCCGACGGCTCCAAAGGTCTCTCGCCACAACACCTTGGCCGAGGGCAGCGCGACGATTTGCCGCTCGATCAACCGTCCGTCGCGGCCGAAAACCAGACGCAGCTCCGCCCGTTCACATTCGAGGCCGGCCGCAAGCCTGGTCCGGTCAGGTTCGTGCGGGACGACCGCGACCGTACGCGCGTCGATGGCCCGCACATCAGCCCCGCGTGCCAGCTGGTCGGCGGGCGGCAGCAGCCAGGGAATCCACCGCTCGACGACGGCGCGGTGGAAGCGGCTGAACGGACGCTGAGCACCGACGCCCAGTTCAGGATACAGATGCCAAAGCTGCCGTCCGTCGCAAACGATCTGTTCGTTCAAGCCCAGCCGGGTGCGCGTCTCGATGCGGAAGCGGCCTTGCCCGTCGAAGGTCACCACCGTTCTGCGGTGATCGCCCCCCGGCCAGGCGTATCGATACCAGCCACGCGAACGGGCGCCCTCGATCAGCTCTGCGGCAAGCCGGTCGATGCTCCCGGAGGCGGCCTGGTCCACGATCTGAGACTCGGCTTCCAGCACCGCCTGGACGTCGGCCGTCGTCGTGTGCATACCCGGCGCGAACATCAGCGGGTCCTGGGCCATGCCAGCCAGGATGTCCGCGTAATCGTCCGGGACGATGAGCACGACATGGTCCTGCACCACAAACGTCAGTTGAACGGGACGCAACAATTGTTGCAGCGCATCGGCAAGCGGAACTCCTTTGGCGTTCAGCGTCACTTGCGCATCAAGGCGGACGCCAACTCTGGCCAACCCCGCTTGGTCGATCTCGATCGGGATGTCGTACCGGTCTTTCAGATAAGCGATCGCCATCTCCAACGGCGCTGCGGGCAGATCGAGCGATGTCACGCTGGACAAGGCCGCCAGGAGTTTTCGCTCGGCCGCATTGGGATTGTCGAGGTCGATCGACGCGTAACGCTTGCGCCGAACGGCCAAGTCGGCCCACGTCCGGGCGTCGGGAAAGGCCATCGGCGAGAGAAAGTCCGCTGACCGAAACCTCGTGCCCTCGATATCCCACAGCCGGATCGTGCCGTCGCGGGCTTCGGACTCCAGAAAGCTGCCGTCGGGGGAAAAATCGAGGGGGCGGAGCGGGAGCACGAGGTCGCCGAGAGGTAACTCGATCAGCGAATCGAAATCGTCGGTCGTCCGGCGGGGGACGTTGAGCGGATCGATTCTACCCCGTGGCGTCGCACGCCACATCAGGTACCGCTCGTCGGCCAATGGCAGCTCTTCCTCTTCCTGAATGATGATCCGCGGCGTGACCATCATCATCAGGCTCTGGGCCTCGCGGCCGATCCCCTGGTTCGCATCCAGGCGATCCAGGGACCACGGGTACAGTGAGGGCACGTCTGGCTCGTCGCGCCAAGCAGGCCGTCGCCGAATCCCACCCAGCAACACGGTGCCGCCGTCGGGGACGCGGACCGTCGTCGTGTCCCAGTTGTCTGTCCGCTGGTATTGCGGCTGCCACAGCTCCCACACGCTGACCGAGCGACGGCGGCTCCGATCCGAGCTGCTCGATCGCCAGTCCGGCCCCGGGGGAAGCCGGACCAGGATTGTCTTCAGGGTTTCAGCGACCGCGGGTTTGGGCGGTTTCGCATCGGCTGGGAGTTCCTTCGCGGGTTCCGGGGAGCCGGACAGCGGCTCGTGAACAACGTCAATCTTGTCGGGGCAGGGGTACAGCGCCCAATGGTCCTGGCGGCCGCGGTCCACGTGGAACTCCTGGTACATCTGCTCGTTTTCCAGCACGAGCAGCGACGTGAAGGGGGACATCACGTACATCGCCATGCTCAGCTTGACGATCTCGTCGTGATGGGCGACGGCGTCCTCGGCGACCATCCGGTCAATTTCCAGCTTGGCCCAAGTCCTCGGCAAGTAACCGGCTCCGCGCGACACGTTGCCGACGGGCAGCCGTTGGGCGAACGGTTGGCCCGCCAGCTGTCCGGAAATCTCGACGAACTCCGGCCACCGGACATCGCCCGGACAACGCGCCACGGCGAACAGTTCCTCACCTTGGCAGACCACCTCCTCGGCCGTCAGAAACGTAAGCCGGCGCTGCGGGTCGCTGACGCGGACGTTGACCAACCGCGGCGAGTTCAGCCGCGAGTACAGCTCGATCGTCCGCCATGAGATCGGCTCGTCGGGGTTGATTTGTGTGAAGTATCCCCCGGTCTGCCCGGCCGCCTGCTTCATGAACGGACGATTCCAGCGATTGCCGACGCCGACGCCCGCGTAGACGGTTCCTGCAGGAATCAGGCGGACCAGCTCCGCGGGCTGCTTTTCGCCCAGGCTGGCGTAGCCTGAGCCTACGTGCACCAGGCACGGTTTTCTTGCTTTTCCCAAGTCCTCGGCCGCCGCCCGGAGCGAGTTGGCCAAGTCGAGGGCCCCGACCAGATGGGCCTGTTCCAGGAAGCGGACGGCCTGCTGGACGTTCTCGGGCGTGGCGGCCAGCGACTGGCGGGCGAAGCGGCGGATGCGGGTGCCGGCCGTGAGAAGCGTGAAGGTGTCGCTGCGTGGGGCCTGTTCCAGCAGGGTTCTCACGATCTCGACCTGCGCCCGGGCCAGCACGGGATCGCGGTCGGCCGACGCCTCGAACAGGAACACCCAATCGCGCCGTGGGGCCGGCGCGGCCTCCTCCTGACGAAAACGATAACGCAGGCCGAGATAGTGTTGGCCCTCGTGGTCCACGGACGCGAATTGCGCGTCCGGCATGGCCGGCTGGGCGGGCCGCCCGGACGCTTCGTCCGCGCCTCGGTCGACCAGGTCGATGACGACATTGCGGTCCGGGGCGATGTTTTCGGAGGCCGCGTCCAGCGTCAAGTCCGCTCCGTCGCGGGCGGCCTGGAACGCGTAGGCGTCGGCCTGCCAACGCCAATCGGCCGCTCGCACTGCGCGAACGTGACACGACCAGCGGGCGACCTTCGGCATCTTGTGCCCGCCGGGAAACCGGTATTGCACGCGATCGCCCAAACGCGGCAGCCGCTGCGTGTAGCTCAGCACAATGCGTTTCTCCTGGCGTCCCTCCAGCGGGAAGACGCGCATCCGAAACGTGCTGCCGTCGATCCACTCCAGCAGGGCGGGGTCTTTCTGCCGGCGGACGATGGTCTCGAAGACCTCGCGAGCGTGCTGTCGCTCCGCCATGCCGCCTTCCATCCGTCGCCCGTCCACGTACATCGCCAGACGCGACAAGGACGCATCGGGAGGCAGCGGGAAGTAAAACGTCCCCTCCATCCGCCATGTTTCGTCGTTGAAATACGTCTGGTCAATCGTCGTCCGGGCAAAGCCATCTTCGATGTGCACGTCGAGGTGATAGCGCCGCATGCTGAGACTGGTCTCGCGCCCATCCGGCCGTCTGGCGACCAGCGCGCCGCCGCTGTAGGCACTGGCCGGCACCAAGGGCGACTCGGCGGCGGCCCTCAGGTCGCGGGTCCAATCGATGATAGGAGTCACCTGGTCGATGGATTCTGCCGTGGCATCGTCCGACCCGCCGGCCGCCGCTGCCAACTGTTGCCCGGCGTCCAGCGGACGGTCCAGGCCGCTGACCTGGACTTGTCCCTGGACGACCGCGACGGCCGTGGTTTGCCGGTCGGTCCGGACATTGAACCTGGTGCCCAGCGCGGTCAGTTCGCGGTTCGGTGTGAGCACGACGAAGCGGACGTCGCCCCTGTGTTCGCCATTTTCCGGGTCCGGGCTGTTGTAGCGTGGGGCGACTTCGACGTACGCTTCCCCACGTTCCAGCACCACGCGACGCGGCGATTTCAAGGTGACCGCCGTGTCGCGGTTCAGATACAGGATCGAGCCGTCCGGCAGTTCGACCCGGCGCTGTTCGGCGGCTCCCGTCCGCAGGGACTCGCCGATCGCCAGCTTGGGCACCGGCGGAGCCGCGGCACGGGGACGGGCGGTCAAGGCGTGTTCGATCGGCCAGTCGCGAACCAGCGGCGAGGCACGGTCAGCGCCCGGGCTCGCGTCAGACTCGCTCGGCCGGTTACCCCCAACCGCCACGGGGGACGGCGCACGCTGTTCCCAGAATCCCGCGTTCCGGAGGTCCCACAACAGGCCCCCCATCGCCACCAACACCGTAGCGGCCACGGCCCAGTGGAGTCCGGGTCGCAGCCGTGGCTGACGACGAATCGGCGCCGCGGTAACGCGACACTGCGCTTCCACGATCATGGCCGCGGCGACACGTTGGACGAATTCCTGCCGGGGAACTTCCGGACGGTAGGCGGCGGAAACCAGTCGGGCGACGTTTTGATCCGCAACATCTTCCCGGCGGTCGGGTTCTCGGGGCGGATTGGATTCGTTCATCATTGGGAACCTCCGACAGGGCAGTCATTCACAGGCAGCCAAGGCGACGAAGGTGGCGCGGAACGCCTGGCGGGCTCGGGTCAGCTGGCTTTCGACCGCCTTTTCTGACACCTGCCAGGCGGCGGCCATGTCCCGCACCGTCCGCCCCAGGACGTATTTCGCCTCCAACGCTTCGCGATAGTGGGCCGGCAGTTGCGCCATGGTGGCGTTGACCATCTCGCGAGTCTCCTCGCGGCGCAGCACTTCGTCGGCCAGCGGCGCTGCTTCCAGACGCGAATAGACATGGCGCAGCTCGTCGTCCAACTGGTCCCACAAGGCCTGCAGACTAACGGCCGACTGCTCGCGTCCCAGCGTCTTGCGGATCTCGTTGCGCGCCAACCCGGTCAACCAGCTGAAGATCTTGCCGCCGGACCGTCCGGGTTCGTACTTGTCCAGTTCGTGGATTGCCCGGAGAAGCGTCTCCTGGACGACCTCCTCGGCCAGGTCGGCGTTCGCTCCCAGGCGATAGAAACAGAACCGGTACAGCGGCTCAATCGCCGAATTCGCGAGCGATTCGATGGCCGCCGAGTCTCCCGCCAGGGCCGCTCGGTGCCAGACGCTGTCGAAGCCGTGCTGCAAGTGTCCGTCTCCCTGTGTCAGACGCGGCAAGACGCCGCCGGCCAACGAGCACCACGGTACCCGTTGCACGCCGCTGCCAGCCACGCCCCTGTCAATGGCGGCGCCGCCAGCCCGATGTTATATGTCATCCGGGCGGAAGAATCCTTCGGGGGAGACCGGAAAGGCCGTCTTGCCCTTCCCCGCCGTTTTGCCCTTCCCGTTTTGCCCTTCCCAGTCGCCGGGAGGAAGGACTTCGGATACAATCTGTGGAAAGCCAACGAATGGTCGGAAAAACCGTTCAAGAGATTCCGGAGGATTGGTCATGTCCATCACGGATCGTCGTTGGACCGGTCTGCTCGTCGCGGCTTTGATGACCGCGAACTCGGTGGCCGGGGAACTGCCGCCGGCCGAGTCCACGCTGGCGGCGGCCGCCGGCCAACCGTCTGCGGCGGCGTTCAACTTCGAAGAGGCGTCGCGGGCCGTACCCAAGCCGCGTGCGATTTGGCCGTTGGTCAAGCAGCACACGCTGCCGCTGGAATTCCAGGTGCTCAGCGACCAGATGGTGACCAGCGACACGGATCCCGGCAAGCACCTGCGCAAAGTGACCGCCCGGTTTCAGAGCCAAGAGTTGGCGGGCAAGAAGTGGCTCCATCCCTGCGTCCTCTTCCTGCCACAAGACGAGGCGGTGAACGCGACTCCTGAGCGGAAAGGCAAGGTGGTCATCGTGGGCTCGCCGCCCCGCGACTACTTCCCGATCCACGTCGACAAGTATGGCGAGCCGATCGCTGCCCGGACCGGATACCCGACGATGGTCCTATCCAATCCCGGCGAGTATCCCGACGGGGCGGACATCGAAAGCGACATCCGAATCCTGGACACGCTACGCCAACAGACCGGCCAGAACTACTACAACATGAACTGCCAGCTGGCTGTGGTCTACATCCAGGCGCTGGACGCGTTCCAGCAGTTCCTCGGACTCGACGGCCTGCACGCCGTCATCGGCGGTCATTCCAAACGCGGCCGCAGTGCCACCGTCGCCGCCGCAATCGATCCCCGCGTCGCTGCGGTGGTCATCATGGGCAACGAAGGCGTCTACGCCACCGACCGGATACAGTCGCATTTGTCCTTTCACCACGCGTTCTTCCAGGACCAGGTCCACGTGCCGGTGTTCTACCTGGGCGCGACCAACGAGGACGGCTACAAGATGTTCAACGTGAACATCTTGCAGGAGCGGCTCCGCCAGCCGATGACGATCGAGCTGATCCCGAATTACTGCCACTCGAACTTCAGCGAGATCCAGTACATGGACTTCCTGATGTGGGTCTCGCACGTGTTCGACGGCCGGCCGCTGACGGAGATCAGCGGCGTCACTCACGAACGACTGGCCGACCGCACGGTGTTTCGCGCTCGAATCGCCAGCCAGGCCAGGGTTCAAATCGTGCGAACCTGGTACGTGTACAGCGATGACCCCGCTTGGCGGGACCTGATGTGGTATCACCTGCTGATGCGCCCGGTGGGAGATCACTACGAAGCGGTGTTGGATGGCAAGATCCCGGATGCGTTCCTGGTCGAGGTGGGGGACATCGCCCGCGGCGTCCCGGGATACGTTTCCAGCCTGCCGTACAAACTGACCGACGCGCCAGTTGTCGAGCGTCAGTCCCGAGGCTCCCTGCCCAGGCTGTGGGAACCCAGGTAGTGCTTGCGTCGCATTCCATATACTGCCGGAAGCTCGAACATCGCGTCAGCGTTTCAAGAAGTCGCCGACGGAATCGGCTCCCGATTCCGTCGGCCTCCGGCTGCAATTCGAGCAACTCCCGTCCAACGAATGTCACGCCGCCATGCGAACCACCGACATCACGCGAAGTTTGAGAATGTCTCCCTGGCTGGGACTCGGGCTGCTTGTCGCCATGGCGGCGCCGACGGCGCTGGTTGCGGCACAACTGGAGCCGACGGGCCTGCGCTGCGAGTACTTGACCGAGCCGCTGGGCATTGAGGAAACCAAGCCGCGCCTGAGTTGGAGCTTCCTTTCGGACGCGCGCGGGCAGACTCAGACGGCATACCAGGTGCTGGTGGCCTCGAGCGCATCCCTGCTGCAAGAGCAGCGCGGCGACCTGTGGGACAGCGGCAAGGTGCGGTCGGACCAGTCGGTGCACGTTGAGTATGCCGGGCAACCGCTGCGGTCGGGCGGGCAGTGCTTTTGGAAGGTCCGCGTATGGGGAAGGGAAGACGAGGCTTCCAGCTGGAGCACGCCGGCACGGTGGACGATGGGCTTGCTCGGACCACAGGAATGGCGCGTCGCGAAGTGGATTGGGGAGGCCGTCCGCGCTCCAGGCTACGCGTCCGAATCGTATCGTTGGGTTTGGTATCCGGAGGGAAGTCCCCAGGCGGTTGCTCCGCCGGGCGTTCGTTACTTTCGGCGAGTGCTGCAATTGCCGGCCGCAACGCTCATTCGGGAGGCCAGGTTCTATCTGACCTGCGACAACGGCTTTGCGCTGTTCGTCAATGGCCGCCCGGCGGGCGAGAGCAGCGACTGGTCCCAACCGGTCGTCCTCGACATCCGTGAACAACTCGTCGCCGGCGCGAACGTGTTGGCCATTGCGGCGACCAACGAGAGCAGCGCCGCCGGGTTAACCGGCAGATTGATCGTGCGGATTCAAGACCGCGACGAACCCCTGGTCGTCGAATTCGACCAGACCTGGAAGGCTTCGGATCGCGAGCTGCCCGATTGGAAAACTGCTGGCTTCGACGACAGCTCCTGGCCTGCCGCGATGGTGCTGGGGCCGATGAGCATGGCACCCTGGGGCGTCGTTCGCTGGCCGGATGGCTTGCCGGCCTACAATCTGCCGCCAGCCGTCTATCTGCGCAGGGCGTTCAGCGTTGCGAAGCCCATTCGCCGGGCGACACTGTACGCTACGGCGCTGGGGTGTTATGCGGCGCATCTGAACGGTGGCCGGGTGGGCCGGGACTATTTCACGCCGGGCTGGCCGGAGTTTCGCAAGCGCGTCTATTACCAGACCTATGACGTGACCGCGATGGTGCGGCAGGGCGAGAACGCAATCGGCGCGATCCTGTCCGACGGCTGGTACTCAGGCTACATCTGGGCCGGCCGTGACACGTACGGCACGGTGCCGAAGCTGTGTGCCCAACTGCGGATCGAATACTCGGACGGCACGTTCGAGACCGTGGCGACGGACGAGAGCTGGAAGCTGGCACACGGGCCGATTCGCGAAGGCGACGTTCAGCAGGGCGAAACGTACGACGCGCGGCTGGAAATGCCGGGCTGGGATACGGCGGCATTCGACAGCACCAAGTGGCAGTCCGTGACCGTCTCGCCGGCGCCGGACATCGAACTCGGCGTTTCTCCCTGTCCCCCGGTGCGCAAGCAGCAGGAACTCGCGCCGCTCGCGATGACCGAACCCCGCCCCGGCGCGTTTGTTTTCAACCTGGGCCAGAACATCGCAGGCTGGGCGAGAATCAAGGTCCGCGGCAGCGCCGGAACGAAGCTCGTGCTGCGGCACTCCGGAATGCTGAACCAGGATGGCACGCTGTATACCGACTATCTGCGCGAAGCCCGTGCTGTCGACACGTACTATTGCCAGGGCGCCGGCGAGGAGGTCTGGGAGCCGAGCACGACCTATCACGGCTTTCAATACGTGGAACTGACCGGATATCCCGGCAGGCCGCCGCTGGATGCGGTCACGGGCATCGTCTGCCATTCGGATCTCCCGATTGTCGGCCAGTTCGAATGCTCCGATGCCCGCGTGAACAAGCTCTACAGCAACCTCCTGTGGACGCTCCGCGACAATCTCGTGGATCTCCCGACTGGTTGTGCGGACCGAGCGGAACGCTTGGGCTGGTGTGACCACAACCTGCTGTTTTCCACGGAGTGCTACACGCTGGGCGTCGCACCGATGATCGCCAAATGGATGGTGGATGTGCGGGATTCGCAGGCGC
Organism: uncultured Planctomycetaceae bacterium; assembly: GCA_903927685.1. The sequence continues at coordinate 4,510 of CAIYOB010000914.1, read as the reverse complement.
TGTCCGCCAACGGGTCCTTCGTCCAGGTCGCGCCGATCTGGGGCGACCAGGAATCGCCCGGCTGGTCGGACGTTGGAATCACGGGCGTCTATCACTTGTACAAGTTCTACGGCGATACGCGCGTGGTCCTCAGGCACTATGCCTCGATGGCCCGTTATCTCGAGCATATCCGAACCGACTTGGTCGATGGCCTGCGTCCCTTTCCGTACAAGTTCGCTGACGGCCGCACCTTCACTGGCTACGGCGATTGGCTGAGCATCGTCTTCGACATGAAGCACAACGAAGTGTTGAACAACCTGTTCAACGGCCGGACCGTCGGCATGCTGGCCGAGATGGCCGAGGCCGTCGGCAAGAGCGACGATGCGGCCGCCTATCGCGACCTGCTGGCCCAGATGAAGACGGCTTTCCAGGCTCGCTTTGTCTCCGCCGACGGCCAGATCCGCGACAAGACGCAGGCTCAGTATGCGATGGCGCTGGACTATGGGTTCCTGACGGAAGCCCAATCGCAGCTGGCGGTCCGCCACCTGGTCGACGATATCCTGAACAACAGTCATCAGCAGACGTTCGCCGACGCCTTGGGCAAGAATCCCATCATTCCGCCAGGGCATCTGACCACGGGGTTTCACGGCACACGGGCCCTCTTGCCAGCGCTGAGCAAGTACGGACGGAGCGACGTCGCGTATGCATTGCTGCTGGAGGACACCTATCCCTCCTGGCTGTATCCGGTCCAGATCGGTGCGACCTCGATCTGGGAGCGTTGGGACAGCTGGATGCCTGAGAAGGGCTTCCAGAACCCGGCCATGAACTCCTTCAACATGCCGAACCTGGGCGCGTCCATCGGCGAATGGCTCTTCGCCTACGTCGCCGGGATCAGGACCGACGGCGTCGGATTTCGGAAGATCCGCATCGAACCGCACGTTGGCGAAGGACTCACCTCTGCGCGAGCGAGGTATCAAAGTCTACGCGGCCTGATTGCCTCCGGCTGGGAGAAACAGGGGGATGCGCTGATCGTCGACGTTGTAATTCCGGCGAATTGTTCCGCGACAATCGGTTTGCCTGTCCGCGGTCACACTTCGGTCACCGTCCACGAGCATGACCAGATGATCTGGTCCGGAACGGCATACTGCCCTGGAGGGGATGGCATTTCCAGCGCCCGCAGGACGCAAGATCGCGTGGAGATCGAAGCCGGCTCGGGGACCTACTGCTTTCGCATCACGCCGAATCGGCCGTAGGGCACCGCGGCAGAGAGGTTCTTCCGGGCGCCGTTCGCGGACCGAAAAACGGGCGTGTCGGGGAGGGGGATCGCAGGCGGTGATCTCCAGGCTGACCGTGCTCGAGTCGGTAACGCGTACGCACGCCTCGATCGCCCGATACCTGACGCGCATCCGGCCCGTGGGGCAATTCCCCGTCCTCGTCTGGATTGGGGTACCGAGACGGCGGCGGTTCCCTGGCAAATTGCCGCTGGGCCAAGCAGCCTCGTGACGGACGAGGAGTGCTGTCCGTTTCACCAGCGGTCCGTGCTCCCACGGGCACCGCTGCTCAGACCTTCTTGAGCAGGAGAATTCCGGCCGCGATCGCCAGACCCGAGAGCATCAGCTTGGCGCCGGGGATCGTGGTCTCCAGCAGCGGAAGAGCCCCCGATGCAATCAGCCAAATCGCGAGCAGCGTGGTGCCCCAACCGTTCGTTTTTCCCCAAATCATGAATCACCTCCTCCTACCCTGGGACCTGCAAAGCGGCCCCAGCCCCTCTTCTTCTTGGCCGCTCGCCCGTGAAACGCACCTCACCCCGGACGCCTCGCGGACAATAGACTCAAGACGGCCACAAGCAAGGCACCCCCGATAATCGACCAGAGGATCGGAAACGTCTCGCCGCCAAGTCGGATCGCCAGGAGTTCCGGCAGACCAAGGCTGCGTCCCACCCAAGTTCCTAGCAGCGCGCCAATCAGACCAACCGCCACGGAAACGAGGCAACCGCCACGGGAAAAACCCATGAGGGCTTTGGCGACACTGCCACAGATTCCCGCGATTACCAGGAGCACAAAAAACTCGCCGATTGTCATAGCAGATTCCTTGGCTACACGGTGGTGTGGGTCCGTTCATTTCTACTTTCCGACGTCGGCCGAGGGCTGCGAGGCCCCGGCCGACGAACCATTGGGCTGCTGGACTAGCTGCCCCCTGAATTGGACTTGGCGTTCTCCGCCGGTTCGTCTTGCTTCAACTCGGGAACAAGACGCGACGAGGGACCGGATTGCACGTCCTTCTCCAAGGCGAGATGCTCCGGCCACTTGTCCGTCTCGATCCGCGGGAGGCCGTCGAGCGTTTTCCTGTCGACGTCCAGCAGGAAGTACATCTCGTCCCCCTGCTGGTCGTGCTGGAACGTCAGCGATTCCCACGGAACCGCGACCAGGCGGTCACCAATCCCAAGGAACCCGCCCAACGAGATGGCGGCGTACCGGATCCGACCACTCTTGGTGCCAATGACGGCGTCCGCGAGTGTGCCGAGTCGCTCGCCTTTGGTGTCCTTGATGGCCATTCCCAGTATGTCAGTCATCCGGCCCGGTGTGTCGTCAGCCGCACGCGTTTGATCGCCGATGCTGATATCCACCGCGACAAAGGGCGCTCTCACGCGAATATCCCTCTTGTCCTCGTCTGCCGCCAAGACCAATAGGGAACTCGCTGCGAGGCTGCACGCAGCCAACGCTGTCAAGAGATACGTCTTCATCTTCGTTCTCCTTTTGTTCTTTAAGGTTCTCATCGCTCTGTCCTCACTATGAGACTGTGTTGATCATCAACTCCGTGCCAGAAGCGACGCCAGAAAGAGGCGAGTCTCGACTCTGCCACGGCTGCCTCAGCAACATGCCTTGGAACCGTCGCATGGCGATTTCCTCCCTTGTTGGTAAGTTGGTGGGACTGACGGCGTGCGTCGGAGGGGCGGGCGAGCAGGCCCTGCTGTGGATGGCCGCAGCGGGGTCAAACGAAAAAGCCCCTGCGGTACGGATGTACCCAGGGGGCGGTGACTGTTACGTGACGTCTGCCAGTCGCTGACAGGTCTATTGATATCGTAGGCGCGTCCCGTCAAGAGTCAAGGAAACGGCGGATCTCGTCCTCACTAAGCCAAGCCAAGAACATGTCCTCAGAACCGAATGCGGCGTTGCAGACCTCGCCTTGCGATCGAGCTCGGTCCTGGTCTTCCGCCAGAAGCCCAACCAGATCTTCATCTGTGCCACGACCTTGCAGTAGCCGGATTTCCGCCGACGACATGCCCAAGGATATGTGCCGGGTTACTCCTTCGCCTTCGGCAGAGACGGCAGCCCAGGCGTTGAGTCGGTTGATTACCAGCAGTGCGTACAGCGGCGTGACCAGGAAGTCGTTGTCGACGTCCCGAGCCGTTCCACCGAAAGCAACTCTGCTCGCATCGATCGAGCTGTACGGTGAACAATGCCCCCCCTTCAAGGTGGATTCATCGCACTCGACTGTCGAATTTATCCCCAACGCACGTAGTTGTGCCACCGGACGACACGGATTCAAGATGACGGCCTACCAAGTCGAGGCCACGCCTGCCGAACCGGTCGGGAGACCGCAGAGCGCCGCATGACCGACGTGGGCAGAACGCTCTTCCAAGCAGACTTTTAGGCAACAGCTCGCATGGAAGTCCGCGAGGAGGAGCTCGATGTGGAACCGGCACCCCAGGCGTCTGGCCACCGCACGAAAGTCATGGGAACGATGTGCATCGAAAGGTCAGACGTTGGACACCAGGTTTCCTGCAAATCACCGTGACATCGAGGCTCTGCGTTTGCCGTGTGGATGAGAGCCACGGATGAGGTGACAAAAGGATGTGCCCCTGGTTTTTGCGGTGACCCGCTGCCGTCCAGGCTGACGCCGGCCTACGCGACTGGTGCCCGGGGGGCCGACCAGCGTCGTTTGCTGGAAGGCCAAATGGTCCGCTGAGTTCTTGATCGGACGGATTCTGGCCGCGCGTGCCCCAGCGGGTCGCAGGACGCACCCCGAAGGGCCTGGAGGCCGCGACACTTGGCGCGCCTCCAGTTGCCCAGACGGATCTTGACTTCGGCTAGCCGGCCCGCTGGCCCAGCCGGCCGTCCATCGTCAGGATGCCCATCACGTTTTCGCCGACCATCTTCAGGGTGTCGACGACGGCCAACGCGTTGGCTTCCTCCTCGACTTGCTCCGACACGAACCACTGCAGGAAGTTGGCCACGGCGTGGTCGTTCTCGGCGTTGGCCAAGTCGACCAGGGCGTTGATCCGCTTGCTGATCTCCAACTCGTGATTGTACGCCTGTTGAAAGGCTTCCAGCGGACTGGCCCAATCCAGTTGTGGCTGGCCGATTTGTTGCAGCGTCACGCGGCCGCCGCGCAGGTGAATGAAGTCCAGGAACTTCATCGCATGGCCCCGTTCCTCTTCCGCCTGCGCCCGCATCCATTTGGCCATACCGTCCAGGTTCTTGGCCGTGAAGCAGTTCGCCATCGACAGGTACAGGTAGTACGAAAACAT
>CAIYOB010000913.1 GCA_903927685.1 uncultured Planctomycetaceae bacterium | reverse complement strand
GAGCGTGGCCCGCAGCGAGGCGGACATCCGCAACGCCATGTACCGCACGCTGAGCCCCAACGGCCCCGGACTGCTCGGCTATTGGCAGTTCGACGAGACCGCGGGAACGACCGCGGTGAACGCCGCAACCGCCTGCCGAGACGACGGAACGTTGGTCAAGCAACCCCAGCCGGTGCTGGGCACGCTGCCGGACAACCCGGTCCCGGGAACGGCGGGCGACGCCTTGTCCTTCGACGGGAACGACGACTACGTGGATCTGGGCGCGCCCGCGGCGCTCAATCTGACCGGCGCACTGACCATCGAGGCCTGGATCGCCCCGAACTCGAAGTCCGGCACGCAGGCCATCGTCGGCAAGAAGGCCAGCGGCATCGCCAACGCCGGTTACGTGCTGGCCGTCAACAGCGACAACACCGCGGACCAGCGGCTGGTCTTCGAAACCCAGGGGGTCTCGCTCGCCACGGTCAATCCCGCGCTGGCCTTCGGCCGCTGGCAGCACGTGACCGTGACGTTTGACGGCACGACAGCCCGGATGTATGTCAACGGGATCCAGCAGCCAACCAGCGGCAGCGTACACCTGGTCAGTTCGACCGCCTCGGCCCGGCTGGGCTCGTTCTCCAATTCGAGCGGGTTCTTCGACGGCCTGCTGGACGGCGTCAACGTCTGGAGCGTAGCCCGTACCGCGGACCAAATCCGCAACGACATGGACGGCACACCCGCCGGTACGGAGTCCGGCCTGGTCGCGTCTTGGCAATTCGACGAAGGCCGGGACGCGACGGCGGCGGACAAGGCGGGCGGCGATCAAAACGGAACGTTGACCGGCGGCCCGTTGTGGGCCCTTTCGACGCGGCCTGTTTCGCCGCCGGGCGAGTTTGGCGATGCGCTCCGCTTCGACGGCTACGGCGACTTTGTCTCCGCCGATTCCCTCACCGGCGAACTGGCGACGGCGGCCCAGCTGAGCCTCAGCGTTTGGGTCTACCCGCAAGGTTCCGGACGCGATGCGATCTTGGGCCTCAACACGAACGACGGCGGGAACCGGTTGCTGGTCGATTACGATAACGACAGCGGCCGGTTCTATTACTACGACGACGCCACGGGTTGGGTTGGCAGCTGCCACGCCTTTGCCCGGAATCAGTGGCATCACGTGGCGTTGACTGTCGGGACCTCAAGCGCGGGGCAGAGTCCGGCAATTCTGTACGTGGACGGATTCGCTGAGGCTTGGTTCTCTGTGCCCGGGAACGCCTGGCCGCAAGCGGGCGACCGCTTCAGCATCGCCCAGGAATGGGACGGGACCGCACCCAGCGACTTTTTCCAGGGCCTGATCGACGAGGTGCAGGTCTGGAACGTCCAGCTGACCAAACCGCAGATTCAGGGCGGGATGTACCGGACGTTGACGGGTTCGGAAGCCGGTTTGATCGGCTACTGGATGTTTGACCGGGAGGCTTACGCCGCCCCGTTCGCCGCGCGGGACGACGTGGCGGCGGATTCGTCGGATCCGAATCCCGGCACGCTGCAGGGCACACCGGCTTGGACGGTCTCGACGGTGCCCGCGGCCGCGGCCGCCGGGTTCGGCGGAGCCCTGCACGTGGACGGCGTCGACGACGTCGTGGACCTGGGGCGCAGCGACGCCTTGGGGATCACCGGTCCGCTAACCATCGAAGCGTGGATTCGGCCCGAACTGAAGAACGGCTACTTGACCATCGCGGCCCAGCGGCCGGCGGGCTCCAGCCAGCCGGGTTACGCCTTTGCCGTCAACGCCTGGAACAACAGCGACGGCGAGCTGTCCTTCGAGACCCAGGGCGCCCGGCTGCACACCGCGGCCAACGCAGTCGTCTGGAATCAGTGGCAGCACGTCGCGATCAGCTGGGACGGTACGGCGGGCAAGATGTACGTGAACGGCGTGGCCCAGCCCGTGTCGGGCGGCGTTAATCTGGTCGCAGCTGCTGCCGACGCCATGCTCGGTGCGTTTTCGAACCAAACCTACTTGTTCGCAGGTTCGCTGGACGAGGTCCGCATCTGGAACGTGGCGCGCAGTGCTGCGGACATCCAAGCCGGCATGCAACGCACCCTGGCGGGCACCGAGTCCGGATTGGTCGGCTACTGGCGGATGGACGATCCCGCCGGCGCCGGCGGCGTTTGGGACGCGGCGGGCGGGGACCAAAACGGCTTGCTGATCGGCGGCCCGGCGCTGGTCGCATCCACGGCGCCGATCCGGTACGTCACCAACGAGGATACGCAGGTCAGCGGGACCCTGTTCGGCAATGCGCAGAACAAGGCGCCGACCTTTGCGATCGCCGCCGGGCCTGCCGACGGCACGTTGGTTTTCAACGCCGGCACGGGGGCTTTCACCTATACCCCCCTGACGCACTTCTGCGGCCAGGACAGCTTTTCGTTCCGCGTCAGCGGCGACGGTGGCAAGACCTGGTCCGAGACGGCCTACCGCGTGGACATCACGGTCAACGCCACCGGCAGCCCCCGGACCGCCGTCGAAGGTCAGGCCGTCTCGTTCGATTTCCACGTGTTCGATCCCGGGAGTCGCGACGCGCTCGCCTATGCGTGGGATTTCGGCGACGGCAGTCACTCGTCCGCGACGAACCCGACGCACGCTTACGCCGCCGACGGCCTATATCAGGTCACACTGACCGTGACCGACGACGACGGGGGAAGCGGTACGGGAACGATGGCGGTGAACGTCAAGAACCATCCGCCGACGCTCCACTCGATCCGGGGTGGCGAGGCCGCGGAAGAGGGCCGGGCTGAATTGTTCACGGCCAGTTCCCACGATCCCGGCGCGGACGGCGTGACGCACGTGTGGAATTTCGGCGACGGCACGCCGCTGCAAACCGGAGACCGCGTGTACCATACCTATGCCGACGACGGCACGTACGCAATCACACTGACCGCGGACGACGGTGACGGCGGCACGCATACCGTGACCTGGGCGGTCACGGTCCGCAACGTTGCGCCGACGATCACAAGTCTGGTTGCCGGAGGCAACTTGCCGGCGGCGCGCCCCTGGCGGGAGGGCGAGTCGATTGTCTTCGGGGCACAGGCTACCGATCCCGGAGACGATCCGCTCGCGTACACCTGGGACTTCGGCGACGGCAGTCTTGCCGGGTCCGGCCCGTCGGCCAGCCACGCGTACGCCGAGGACGGGACGTACACCGTGACGCTGACCGTCAGCGATGGCGACGGCGGCGTGGCCGTCCAGGCGATCCAGGTGCTCGTCCGTAACGCGGCTCCGCAGATCCTCTCGATGGAACAGACCGATCCCGTGACGGGAACGTATCGGGCGACGGCGGTGGATCCAGCGGGCGAACCGCTGCAATTCCTCTGGGACTTCGGCGACGGCTCGCCCGCGGTCTCCGGAGTCGTCGTCAACCACCTGATGCCGACGGACGGGACTTACACAGTCAAGCTTACGGTCTGGGACGAAGACGGCGAGCAGGACTCCCGGACGCTGGAGGTGACGGTCGCCAACACACCGCCGACGGCGGACGCGGGCGGGCCGTATTTCGCCAGCGAGGGCAGCCTGCTGGTGCTGGATGGGTCCGGCACGTTCGACAACGACCACGATCTGCTGAGCTACGATTGGGACTTCGACGGAGACGGCTTGTACGACGACGCGAGCGGTCTTGCGCCGGCGTTCCCGACGACCGCTGCGGGTGCCTTTGCCGTGACCCTGCGCGCGACCGACGACGACGGGGCTGCGAGTCTCGACACGGTCCTGGTGACGGTGAGCGAGGCAGCACCACGAGCCGATCTCGGCGGGCCGTACAGTGTCTTGGCGGGAGCGAAGGTGACGCTGGACGCATCCGCCTCGCGGGACCCCGGCGGCGATCCGCTGTCGTTCACCTGGGACTTGAACGGCGACGGGGTCTTTGGCGACGCCAGCGGGCCCACGGCGGTGTATCATGCGGGAGCGCGGGGCGGCGAGTTTCCCGTCCGCGTGCGAGTGGCGGACGATGCAGGCCTGTCGAGCTTCGCCACGACCGTGGTGGTGGTCGTCGATGTCCGGCCCACGGCCGAGGCGGGCGGCCCGTACCTGGGCCGGGAAGGGCAGCCCATCCCGCTCGACGCGTCGGGCTCGACCGATACGCCGGGCGACGTGCTGCAGTACGACTGGGACTTGGACGGCGACGGCCAGTATGACGATGCCGTGGGCGCTGAGGCCGCATTCCTGCCGACGG
>CAIYOB010000912.1 GCA_903927685.1 uncultured Planctomycetaceae bacterium | reverse complement strand
GATCGCGAGGCGGACGGCGCGTGCGACCGGCAAAATGAAAGGCCGGGTTGCGGATCAGCTTATTCAATTGGCCGAAGTACAGCGCCGCGGCTTGGCCCTCGAAGCCCCGCAGCACGTCCAAGTCGGAACAGGCGGCGGCACGCTCGCTCAAGACGCGGAGGTTGCCCAGCACGGCCGCCAGGTCGTTGTCTTGGAGTCCCCGCTGGGCGCGCAACAGAATCTGCCGCTGATTCTGCAGCTTGCCGGTCACGATCGCCCGTGCCACGCGAAGGCAGAAGGCGTTGTCCGTCGAACAGCGGTATTGGGCCAGCCGCAGCAGCACGTTCTTGGAACCGCGGCCGCACAGCCGACCGCGGAACTTGCCGTCTTGCATCAACAGCACCAAATCCACGCCGCGGCGCAGCAGCAAGGCCATCGCCCGGGTCGTGATTTCGACGCCCCCAAGCAACAGCACCTGTTCGAGTTCGCCCACCCGAATCCGCCGCAGGACGGTCGGGCCGCGCTGCAGGACCAGCATGTCGCCGTCCGCATGGACCGTCGTGCCTTGTTCGGAGATCGCTAATGCATGCATGATGTTGCCGACAACGGACAACGGACCAGTGACCAATGACCAGTGACCTTACCCCGCCTTCGCCTCGGCCGGCTGTTCCTCCTTTTCCGTTTCCCACCGCAACTCCTCGACGCCTTCGTTCTCGATCAGGCGGTAGCGACCATCGTCCCAGGCGACCGCCCGGTCGGGCGTGGCGGCCAGCGCCGCCATCAACGCCTGCCTCAACTCTTTCCACTGCGTTTCCAACTCCGCCCGCTGGCGTTCGAGCACGCCAAATCGCTGGGCCAGCGCGACCAAGACATTCGAGGCCGCTGCCGGCTGGGCCGCCGGCGCTTCGGCTGGCAAGGTCAACAGGTACAGGATCGGCGTCGGGTAGCGGTCCGGAGCAAATTCGAACGGGCAGTTGCAGGCCAGGCGGCGGGTAATGTGCGGGATCTTCTTGCGGATCGACGGGCAGGACACCGGGTTGCCCTTGAGACGGTCCTTCATCAGTTTCTCGGGCCCGACGTCGATGCACTTGCCGAACAGATAGTTGACCGCTTGGGGACCGCCCGGCAGATGGCCCAAGGTATGGATCAGCACCAGCTGTTCCTCGTGGCTCAGCCGGCGATGCTCGTCCACCGTGCGTTTGAGTTCGGCCAGGACCGGGCACTCGGCCAGCAGGTGCCGCACGCGCGGATCCGTTTCAAAGTCGGCTTCGGTCCAGACCGGGGCGGGCGGCGGGGGCGGCGGCAAGCTCGGGCTGGCCGTGGCCGCTTCGGCCGGCTGCTGCGGCTCGCCCGCCTCCGGCAGTCCGAACGGCACGATATCCCGCGGGGGCCTGGCTGCGTCCAGCCCTTTCAGCCGTTCGATCGCGGCATGCACGACGGACCGCGAGGTCCGCGTCACGGTCCGTAGGGCGGCCAGCGGGTCCGCCAAGGGCGCGCCGCGGTCGTCCAGCAGCTCGCTGCGCCGCCCCGTGCGGCGGTGGATGCCCAACGGCAACTTGATCAGGTTGCCGAGCCCCTTGCCCTTGAGGCTGGCCTGCTTGGGAAAGAACTCCAGATGCAGGCCGGCTGGGACCAGCGTCGTCTGCCAGGCCAGCAGCAGGCGGCCCAGCAGATGCAGCACGTCGGCCGTCTCCGGCTCCTCGAGCAGCACCCAGTAGTGCCGGCCCTTGTACCCGGAGTTCTCGAACAGCGGAGCGAAGCCCAAATCGCGGAGGACCTGCAGCAGACGCGGCCCTTCGTCGCGGAGCGTGTCCCGGAGTTGCTGGGCATAGGCCGGTTCGCCGCGTGCCCGCTGCAGGGCCTGCTTGTCGATGTCCAGATCGAGGGCAAAGAACGTAGCCGTCCCGTCCAGCCGGATCGGGTAGACGCCGGCGGTGAACGAGCCCAGCAGGTGGTTGCGGACCACGGCCGGCGTCAGCGGCTCGTGGACGGGCGTGTAGCCGCCCTCGCCGTCGGGGCGAGCCCACTGGCGGGCGTAGACGCCTTCGCGTCCGGAGAACAGCGTCTGAAACCGGACGCAGTCCGCGTCGCTAGGGGCCAGTTCGGCTTGGGGCTCCGGCGGCGGGGCGGCCTCCGCACGGGGCTCGCCGCGGCGTGCGGCGCGGCGCAGCCGTTGGGCCGCGGCGGCGGGCAGTCCTGCCTGGATAGCCCGCTGCAGGGCCTGTTCCGCCCGCGGCTCCGCCCCGTCGTCGACCAGCATGCCGACGTACATGCCCAGCCACTCCTCACGCGTCGGTTGGCCGTTCAGCAGGCGTTCCAGCAGGGAGAGTGCCCGCTCGTGATCGCCCCGCTCGCGGTACATCTGGGCCAGGTGCCAGCTGGCGACCGCGTCGTCGCGATCGTCGCGCAGAGCCAGCTGAAACTCGCTGAAGGCCAGCGACATCAAGCCGGCCTCTTCGCACAGCAGGCCCCATTCGCGGTGCTGGCCGCGCTCGTTGCGCCGAGCCACCACGGCCGTTTCGATGTCAGGCTGCACGGCGGACGCGCCACCTGCCAGCAAACGCTGCCGATACTCTTCGATCGATCCGGTGCTCACTATGCCGCTCCTGTCCATCATCGTGCGAATTCCTCATCTAACGGTCCAGCTCCACCCGCCATGTCGCGCCGCAGACTGGACACACCGCGACCAGGCAATCCAGCTCCGGATCGGCGTGGACTTCTTCGTCGCCGAACAACGTTCCGCAGTTTTGGCACTCGTACTTCATTTCGGGATCAAACACTTCCTGCCACTGGTACAAGTCCAGTGGGTCCAGTGGGTTCAGCGGGTCCATTCGTCGTACCTCCTCTTCTCGGATAACGTCCCCGCCTCGGCCTCAATGACAGGCAATGCTCCGATCTTGCTCGCCGCGGGGCCGGACTTCCCTCTTCCAGTCGCCTAGCCTTTCGTGCCGCAACCCGGTAGAATCTTGCGATGCGGGCCACGAGCGAGCCTACGTCGATGCAGGACATGGGAGACCTAATGATGCCGTCAGTCATTTCCGCCCCAGTCGATTGGGTGGAGTCCGTGGGCAGCCTCAGACTCCCGCCCCGGTCCGACCGGCGACTGCAAGAACTCATGGATCGCAACAACGAGGGTCGATTGAACCTGACGGAGCGTGCGGAACTGGAAACGCTGGTCGAACTGAGCGAATCCCTGTCCGTCGTGCGGGCGGAGGCGATCCATCTCCTGGGGCGCCGGCCGGAATGACCGCTTCGCGAGAGATCGAGCGACAGGTTGCCGAGCGAGCCGCGGGGCGGTGCGAGTACTGCCGAATGCGTCAGTCGCTCCAAGGGGCCACGTTACACGTCGAACACATCGTTCCGCGCTCGCAAGGCGGCGGCACGACGCCAGGCAATTTGGCCTGGGCGGGCCCACGATGCAATCTTCAGAAAGCCGATCGCGTCGAGAGCCCTGACCCGTCGACTGGCAGTCCAACGCGGCTATTTCATCCGCGGCTCAACGACTGGAGTGAACACTTCTCGTGGGAAGGCTTCGAGCTGCTCGGCCTGACGGCTATCGGTCGCGCCACGATCGCCGCGCTTGACTTGAATCATGCCCGCCGAATCCGCATCCGGGAAGTCGAAGCGTTGGTCGGCCTGTTTCGGCCAAGGGAAACGGGACCGAGCGGAGGGGGGAAACCCAGGTGACGGTAGGCCTCGTCGGCTGCCAGGTGAAACGGAACCGCTTCAATGTCAAATGGGAAGGCCGGGTTCAGGTTCGATCTCAGGGACTTTTGGCGGATGTACAATCGGGTGGTGACTTCGGAAGGGCGTCGTGGTCCATGGGGCCGCGAGAACGAGGCGACAGCGAAAGGGAGCGGCAGTTCATGACAGAGTGGTACAACATCTCGCGTGACGCCGCGGGCCGGCTGGTGGTGGCGTTCTTGCCGCATCCGCAGAATCGCTGGTTCCCAGCCAACGTCTTGCAGGACTTGGATCTACCCGTCGCGACGGGCGACCAAATGGTTCTGACCGGCCCCGGGGCGGCTTGGATGTACTTTCACGCTGCCTGCAAAGCAGCCGCGTTGAGTGCGGATCGGATTGCCGTGCGACTGGCCGACGGTGCGACCGTCCCCGTGTATCCGCTGGAATCCAGGCTGCCGGTCAAGTGGTGCCGCGTTTCGGAAGACGTTGCGGCCAGCGAACAACTCGTCGAGTTCTCCGGGGAGGAGGTCGGGCCGGCCGATCTCACGGCGCTTCCCCTGCGCGAGGACGTGCCCCTGCGGATCACTGGCCGGGCGGCGGTGTGGATGTACGCCGCCGTCGGCGCGCAAGCGGCGAAGTTGCCAGCGGCCCTGTACGATTCGCCCCGCGAGGCCGAGCTGATTTCGGTCGGGCTGCGACAGACAGGGATGACCGTCCCCCGGCGAAACGCCCCGCACGAACTCGGCGTAGTCATCGGCGTGGTGGGTGATCCCAACAGCGGCAAGTCCGTCCTGGCCAAGGGACTGTTCGAGGTGTTGCGGGCCAAGGTCCAACGCAGTTGGGCCTACGACTGCGACGCCGCTTCGCCGACGCCGAACTGGTATCTGAGCCTGCTGAATAGCGAGACTTTCTCGCAGGAGAAGACGAAGAAGCTGCGGGACGGATACAAGGTCGAATGGACGCCGGAGTTGGAAGCCAACGTCGCCCGGCAACTGGCTTCCCTCAAACGCAACCTGGCGTTCACGCTGGCCGACTTGCCGGGCGGGCGTCACCCGAAGGAAGGAAAGAGCTTTCTCCCCGAACGCATCCCGCCGACTCGCGAGGCGATGTTCCGGAACATCGATCTGTTCATCGTGCTGGGACGCGAAGGCCGGCCCGACATCGTGGACGCCTGGCGGCAAGCCCTGGAAGAAGGGGGATGCGGTGGACGCGTGATCGCCGAGTTGGTTTCCAGCGAGCCCGACACATCGCCTCGGTTCTCCGGCTGCGCCCGCCGGGGGCTGGTCATCCGGGGAACGATCTGCGGGTTGGACCGCAGCCATCGGCGCGAGGCGGTAGCCGAGGCGCTGCAGGAGTTTGGCGCGGAGTTGCTCGACAGCATTCGCTGCTGGAAACTGGTCGGACAGGCTCGGGGCGCGGTGGCGCGGGCTTTCCTGACCAGGGAGGGCGGCATTCGCTACGGGGCTGCGGCGGTCTCCGCCGACAATCGGACCTTTGTCAGCGGCCAGTATTCCTCCTTTAATCACGTCACCAATGTCCACGCCGAACAGGCCGTGCTGGCCGCAGCGGCGGCTACCGGCTCGGCGGACGTCGTCGCCCTGGCCATCGCCAGCACCGAACCGGATGCGACGGCGCGCCCCTGCGGCGTGTGCCGCCAAGTCATGTCCGAGCACGCG
>CAIYOB010000911.1 GCA_903927685.1 uncultured Planctomycetaceae bacterium | reverse complement strand
GAATTACCTGGTCACCTATTGCCCCGAGGGCTCGCCGAATCCGCAGAACGGGCCGTTCCCGGTGTCCTACGCGGTCTACTACATGACCGAGGACGGGCGCCGCGAGCTGCTGGCCTACGACCCGGCGATCCACTGCAACCAGCCGCTGCCGCTACGAGCGCGTCCCGTGCCGCTGCAACGCGCGTCGCCGGTGGATCTGACCCGGGCCACGGGCACGTACTATGTCCAGGATGTTTACGTTGGGCAGGGCATGGCGGGCGTGCCGCGGGGCACGATTCAATCCTTGCGTGTGGTGGCGTTGGAGTACCGCGCGGCGGATGCCTACTACAACTCGAATGTCGGCGAGGCCGGCCGTTCGCACTCGCGCACGCCGCCGGCCATCAACAACGGCAGCTGGGACGTCAAGCACGTGCTGGGCACGGTGCCGGTCGAGGCGGACGGTTCGGCCTATTTCGAGGTGCCGGCGCGGACGCCGGTCTACTTTCAACTGCTCGATCGGCGCGGCTACGTCGTGCAGACCATGCGCAGCTGGTCCACGCTTCAGCCGGCCGAAACGCAGACCTGCGTCGGCTGCCATGAAGGCAAGCACGAGGCCCCGCCGCCCCGGCTGTCCCTGGCAGCCCTGCGGTCCGGCCCCCGCCAGTTGGAGCCGTTCGACGGGCTGGCCGCCCGGCACGGGGCCAGGAACCCCGTGACCGACGAGTCACTCGCCGAACGCGAAGCCGTCCAAGCCCTGCTGACCGTGAATGCGCCGGGCGGACTGGGCCCGCCCCGAGGCTTCAGCTATGTGCGCGAGATCCAGCCGATCTGGGACCGGCACTGCGTGAGCTGCCACACGGGAGGCAAGCAGGCGGACGGCAGTGACGCGCCGTTCAGTCTTCGAGGCGACGTGTTGGCCTACGCGTACACCCAGTGCCCGAACAACGGGGACGCGACCCAGGATCCGCATCGCGCCTTCACCGCGTCCTACTTGAACTTGACCCGCTTCGGGTACGGCGACGGCCCGGTCAACTGGATCAACGCCCAGTGCCGCCCCACGCCGCTGCCGCCCTATTCCGCGGGCGCGGCGACCAGCAAGCTGCTGTCATGTCTCGAAGCAGCCCACTACGACGTCCGGGTGTCCGAGGACGAGAAACGCCGCGTCGCCTGCTGGATCGACCTGTGCGTCCCCTTCTGCGGCTCGTACACCGAGGCGAACCAGTGGGAGCCGCAGGTCAAGGCGACGTACCTGTACTTCGAGGCCAAGCGGGCGCGCCTGGCCGAACTCGAACTCGACAGCCTCCGCAAACTCCACGCGGCCCGCACCGGCGGCGCGGTGTTCGCCCCAGAGGACTTCCCCGTCTTCGACCAGGGCGGCCCGGAAGCCCGCCGGCGATTCGAGCAGGCGTGGCTGGACGAGCATGCGGAATGACGTCATGGCCCGTCCATCTTCCCACCTCAGCCGACGGCTCGCGGAACGTGGACAATTGGGCTAACACTGTCCCTTGTCATCCTGAGGGGGCG
>CAIYOB010000910.1 GCA_903927685.1 uncultured Planctomycetaceae bacterium | reverse complement strand
GCTCGTCCATCAGCAGCACGTCGGGTTGCACCGCGATCGCCCGGGCGATGCATAACCGCTGCTGCTGACCCCCCGACAGCCCGCCCCCGGGCTTGTCGAGACGATCCTTGACCTCGTTCCACAGATTCGCACCCTGCAGTGAGCGCTCGGCGGTCTCATCGAGCAGCTTGCGATTGCGAACGCCCTGAAGTTTCAGTCCGGCAATGACGTTGTCGCGGATGGACATGGTGGGGAACGGGTTTGGCCGCTGGAAGACCATTCCGATGGTCTTGCGCACACTCACCGGATCGACCCCGGCACCATAAATGTCCTCACCGTCCAGCAGCACCGAGCCCTCGACCCGGCCACCGGGGATCACCTCATGCATGCGGTTCAACGCGCGCAGTACGGTCGACTTACCGCACCCAGACGGACCGATGAACGCAGTAACGCTGCGCGGCGGAATCGACATGGTCACTTCAGCAACGGCGTGGAAGCTGCCGTAGTAGATGTTGACGTCCTTGAGGTCCAATCGTTTAGCCACTCGCCGCTCCCCCTGATTCAGACCCGATTGCGGGTTAGGTATCGATTGACGAAGGCGGCGGCGACGTAGAGAGCGGCAACCAACAGAATGAGAGTCAGCGCTGCGCCCCACACCCGCAGCCGGCCTGCTGCCTCCGGATTGATCAGCTCGGTGTAGATCAGCAGCGGGAGCGAAGCCATGTTGCCCTCAAGCGGGTCGTAATTGATCGACCGGGCATAGCCGACCAGAACCAGAACCGGCGCGGTCTCGCCCATAACCCGCGCCAGTGCGAGCAGGATCCCGCTGATCATGCCCGGCAGGGCGGTGGGAACCACGATCCGAACGATCGTCTTCCACTTGGGGACACCCAGTGCGTACGACGCCTCGCGCAGTTCGTCGGGTACTAACTTGAGCATCTCCTCGGTGTTGCGCACAACGACTGGAAGCATCAGCAGAACCAGGGCCAGCGCAACAGCGAAGGCGCTCTGCTGGAACCCCAGAGTCGCGATCCACAACGCGAAGACGAACAACGCCGCCACAATCGACGGCACCCCGGCCAGGATGTCGACCATGAAGGTCGTCACCTTGGCGAACCTCCCCGTTCCGTACTCCACCAGGTAGACGGCCGCCATGATGCCCAGCGGCACCGAGATGGCCGCCGCGATCGCGGCCTGGATGAGGGTTCCGTAGATGGCGTGGTAGACCCCACCGGCGAATTGGTCGGGCAGGACGCCGGCCAGCGATCGCGTCCACCATCCCGGGGCGACGATTGCCCGGAGTCCGCGTTCCAGGACGGTGTAGAGCACCCACACCAGCGGGACGATGGCGACCAGGAAGGCGGCTGAGAACAAAACAGTGGCCAGGCTGTTCTTCACCTTGCGGATGGGGCTGATCGGGTGGAAGGTCGGCCCCTTCACGGGCACGTCCAGGGCGGCCTCGCTCATCCTCCACTCACCCTTCCCCCGGCCGCCGCGCGGGCCAGAGCGTTGACAACGAAGGTC
>CAIYOB010000909.1 GCA_903927685.1 uncultured Planctomycetaceae bacterium | reverse complement strand
TGTTGGCCATGGACGAGAGCGACGACCGCGTGGGCGAAGAACGCCTGGTCTTGACCGGCGACTTCAGCGGCGACGGAGTCCCCGACCTACTGCTGACCAACCGCGCCCTGACGCACGTGTACGTGTATCGCAACGAACGCGGCCGCAGACCCGAGCCGCCTGCGGCCTTGGGCACCGAAGTCAATGCGACCTTGTATTGAGGGCCGCTTGCGGCGCTACAGCAACTCGTCCAACTCGGCGACCAGCTGCTCGAAGTGGGCCAACGCCGTCTCGACGGGCGCGGGCGTGGCCATGTCGACGCCGGCATCCCGGAGCAAGTCCAGGGGGTCCTTCGAGCAGCCGGCTCGCAGGAAGTTCAGGTAGGCCTCCAACTCCGCGGCTCCCCCGGCCAGCACGCGGCGGCTGAGCGCGATGGCGGCCGACAGACCGGTGGCGTACTTGTACACGTAAAACGCCCGGTAGAAATGCGGGATGCGGAAGCACTCCAAAGCCAATTCGTCATCCACGGAGAAATCCGGCCCGAAGTAGTCTTCCAGCAGGCTGCGATACACATCCTTGATCGTTTTGACCGTCAGCGGCTGGCCGGCCTCGGCCATCTCGTGCGTCCGCTTCTCGAACTCGGCGAACATCGTCTGCCGCACGATCGTCGCCCGGACGCTGTCGATCTCCCGGTTGACCAAGTAGGCCCGCTGCTGGCGATCGGCGGCCTGTCCGAGCAGGTGCTGGCACAGCAACTGCTCGTTGAACGTGCTGGCGACCTCGGCGACAAAGATCGTATAGCTGTAGTACTGGAACGGCTGGTGGCGTGCGGAGTAGTACGAGTGCATCGAATGGCCGGCCTCGTGCGCCAGCGTGAACACATCCTCCAGCACCTCCGGCTTGTAGTTCATCAGGATGTAGGGATCGCCGTCGAACGATCCGGAACTGAATGCGCCGCTCTGCTTGCCGCGGTTCGGGTAGCGGTCGCACCAGCGGCCGCGCAGTCCGCCTGCCAGGGCGGCCGTATACTCGTTCCCCAGCGGCCGCAGGGCATCCAGCACCGCTTGGACCGCCTGGTCCCACGTGTGCCGCACGCTCTGCTGCGTGAGGATGGGCACGTAGGTGTCGTAGTGATGAATGTCTTTCAGCCGCATCTTCCGCCGCCGCAGGTCGTAGTAGCGGTGCACCGCCGGCAGCCGGCTGCGGACGGCCTGGATCAAGTTGTCGTAAACGGCCTGCGGGACATTGTCCGGAAACAGCGCTGCGGCCAGCGAACTTTCGTAGCCCCGCGCGCGGGCGTAGTAGACGTCGTTATGGATCGAACCGCTGAGCGTCGCCGCGAGGGTGTTCTCGTGGGCTTGGAACTGCTGGTAGTACTGGGTAAAGGCCGCTCGGCGGACGGTCCGTTGCGGCGATTGCAGCAAGTGGATGAAGGTCGCGTTGCCCAGCTCGACCTGCTCGCCCTGCTCGTTGGTGACGAAACCGAACTTCAGATCCGCGTCGTGCAACTGTCGGAACGCCCGGCTGGCCGTCTGGGCCATTTCGCCCTGCATGGCCAGCAGTTCCTCTTCCTTTTGGCCCAGCGTGTGCTTCTGGTAACGGAGGATGCGGTCGAGCACCAGCCGATACGGTTTCAGCTCCTTGGATTCCCGGAACCGGTTGATCTTGGCAGCCGGGATGGCCAGGATCTCGGGCCGAATGAAGCTGGCCGCCTGGCCGGCTCGCGTCGCGACGTTCTGGAATCTGGCCACCATCGCCTGGTACCGGCTATCGGCCTGGTCTTCCGCCGCCTTGAGGTAGGCATAGCACCCCAGCCGCTCGCCCAAGCGGTCGATCTCGCAGTCGAATTTCAGGCAGGCGGCCAGCGTCGCGGCATCCGTGCCCAATCGCCCGCTGAACCGCTGGAAGCCGGGGATCCGGCGTTCCCACTTACGGAACGTCTGGTCCCACGCCTCGTCGGTGGTGAACAAGCTGGACAGATCCCAGGTATCGGCAGGTTGCACTTCGTCGCGAGCGGGCAGTTTCTTGATCTTGGTCATCAGTGGTGAGGCCGGCGGGGGAATTGGTGATCGGATGGCAAAGTCAACAGCAAAGTCAGATTCTAGCGGACGACGGCGCGAACTGACTAGTGCACCCTTCTCAGCCAGCCGTCTGCTGGTATGCTTTTCACGGTGAGAGGGTTCCCAGTTCAATGCAACATCTGGATGTCGAGACGAGCATGATCCGATCTTGCTGGATTTCGTTGTCGGTCGCTGCGGTTGCCGCGGCCTGTGTCTCCACGCTGCGTGCGGCGGAGTCCCATTCAAAATACCCTGATTCGCGCCGATCCGAGCACGTGGACACGTACCATGGCGTCGCAGTGGCCGATCCGTACCGCTGGCTCGAAGACCCGGACAGCGACGAGACGAAAGCGTGGGTCGCGGCACAGAACAAAGTCACCTTTGCGCACCTGGAGAGCATCCCGCAACGCGCGGCATTGAAAGACCGGTTGACCAAGCTGTGGAATTTCGAGCGGTACGGGACGCCCGAGCAACGCGGCGGGCGGTACTTCTACACGCGTAACGACGGCCTGCAAAACCAGAGCGTGCTGTACGTCGCAGAATCGCTGGACGGCCAGCCGCGAGAATTGCTGGACCCGAACGGGCTGTCCACGGACGGCACGGTTGCCCTGGTCGGCACCGAAGTCAGCGACGACGGCCGCTACCTGGCTTACGGTTTGGCCTCGGCCGGCTCGGATTGGAACGAGTGGAAAGTCAAGGAAGTCGCCACGGGCCGCGACCTGAGCGACCACCTGCGTTGGGTGAAGTTTTCCGGGGTCTCGTGGACGCCCGACAACCTGGGGTTTTTCTACAGCCGCTATGACGAGCCGAAAGCGGGCGAAGAACTGACCGGCGTCAATTACTACCAGAAACTGTATTACCATCGGCTGGGCGAGCCCCAAGACAAGGACCGGCCGGTTTATGAACGGAAGGACCAGAAGGAATGGAGCTTTCACGGCAAGGTCACCGAAGACGGCCGCTACTTTATCATTTCCGTCTCACGGAGCACGGAGACGCAGAACCAGGTGTTCTACAAGCGGTTGGACGTTCCCGATGCGGTGCT
>CAIYOB010000908.1 GCA_903927685.1 uncultured Planctomycetaceae bacterium | reverse complement strand
TCAGCCGGTCGTTGACTTCGGTGTCAATCCGATCGGACGCGGTGGTCGCGACGCGCCGCCGGACCTCCCGTTCGGCCGCCTGGGAATCGGCGCGAAACCTGTCGACGGCGATGGCGCGGGCGAGTTCGCGAACCAACGGCACGGAATCGAGCGTGGTCGAAACGCTCGTCAGCTCGTTCGACGTCTCCGCGTCCGCGACGGCCGCTCGATGATAGCAGCCGTGGGGATGGATGACGACCTCCTTGGCCGCCTCAAACACCGAGTTGCCCCGGCTGCGGAACCGGGCCGGCCCGCTGGTGGACTGGGTTTCCGTCGCGACTTGGCCTTTGGCTGCCAACCCGATGCGCCAGGAAGTCTCGCTGGGCAGCAGGCAGACTTCCAACTGTGTCAGCGTTTCGCAGCAGCCGGTCGTGTACGCGCCCTGGATGACCTCGTCGACTCGCTCCGCAACCGGCTCCGGAGGTGGGAGCAGACGTTCCATCAGCGAGCGGCTGATGGCGACTCGCAGATTGGCGTTGCGGTAGATCGTGTCCAGCCGCTGGCCCAATTCGCGGATCGCCTCGTCATCCGACCAGCGAAGAACTTGTTGCGCGGCAGCTACGTGCAGGGCGGCAGCCGCCGGCCGATCCGATTCGTAGCTCTCCAGTTCCGCCAACAGGCGGGCGTAGTCAACCGGCTCGGTCGCCACGCGGCGCAATTGCCGCAAGTACTCGGCGCACTCGGGCCGCTGCAGAAACGCTTGCTGGCTGGGCGTCAAGACGCTGGTATCGGCACGCATCAGGATCCGCTTGGCCAGATTACGACTCTCGACGGTGTCGGCTGCCAGTTCACCGAACAGGCGGCTTCGCGCCTCGTCCATCAGCAAATACCGTCCCCAGACATCGCCTTTGGGCAGGGACTGCAATTGGTCCGACAGCGCCGCGTAGGCTTGTCTCAACGTGTCTGCGTCCCGGCAGTTGGCCTCGGCCAGGGATTCCCTGGCCGCGATCACCGCGACCTGATCCCAGACCTGGACGCGGCGCTGCAGAGCGAACACCACCCGGGACCAGCGCGAACGAACCTGGTCGTCGGACGTCTCCCGCGCCAATCGCTGACCGTCCTCGAGCAATACTCGCAGCCCGCTCAGCAACGCGGGGACCTGCGGTGCCGTCAACGAGTCGGCGGCATGCAAGTCGTCCAGCCGTTGGCGAACGGCGGAGCACCAGTCGCGGCACGACGGCTGGTTGGATAACTCGTCCAATTGGGCAAGCAGAGCTGTGGCACAGGGCCAGCAGGGAAGCCAAGCTGGATCGGCGCCGAGTGCCTGCCTGGTGATGCCGAGTTGGGGGAGCGTGGCCGTTGGGATCCGGCTCGAAGTCGCCAGGCGGATTCGCTGCGCGGCCGCTCCGGTCGCCGCCTCAGCTGCCGGCGGCGAAAAACCTGTGGGCGGCAGTTCCACGGGATCGATCGTCCCCCGGGCCCGGTCCGGATCGGAGTCCGCAACGCGCCGGTCCGTGCTGGTGGGAAGCGGCTGGGGTATGGGCTTCGGCAGGTCTTGCTCGGGCTGTTCGACTGGCGGTTCCACAGCGGTTGTTAGGATGGAGTCGCTTCCGGCGAGCCCCACCAGCGTTACCGGAGGACTCGGGGCCGGGAGGGGCAGCCCCTGGGGAGGTTTGATCATCAAGGTCAGCGTACTCGCCTGCCGCGCCGGTCCGACAGGATTACTGTCCCAGGAACTCCATTCCCGGGGCGCCGCGACGCTGAGGCAGAACAAGGCAGCCACCAACGAC
The DNA here is from genome assembly GCA_903927685.1 of uncultured Planctomycetaceae bacterium. The sequence goes on along the minus strand of CAIYOB010000908.1, from coordinate 73 downwards.
AACAACAGCCACACGGATGCAGAAGAATTCCGCTTCATGAAACTGAGCAGCTCTCTAAGGTGTGTGGGGATAC
>CAIYOB010000907.1 GCA_903927685.1 uncultured Planctomycetaceae bacterium | reverse complement strand
GACATCGACGAGGCGTTCGACCAGAAGGAAACCAGCGAGATCGCGTTCGCCCAGGCCGCGGTCGCCTACCTGCACCCGTTCGGCGCCCGCGTCGAGGGAGCGAGTATCCGGGTCAAGAACACGCTGCAGGGAAGCGTCTCCGACGCGTTGCCCAGCGGATCAGGGATCTCGGTCTCCGTGGCGGTTCAAGGCCAGACTTCGTTCTCGGAAGAGGCGACCGTGTCGTTCTCGCCACCGCTCCAACCGGGTGCGTTTCTCCTGCTGTATGCCAGCGAGGGCCCCGGCGCGACCGCCACGCCCTACGGCGTCTGGTTTGCCTACCAGCCCGGCGACACCGCCCCCGTGCTGCCCACCGGGGCAGTTCCGGTGCGAGTCAGCCTGGAGGCATTGATGACGGCCGAGAGAATCGCTGCGGCTACCGCTGCGGCCATCAACCAGGTCGTTCCCAAGAGTACCGATGCCAACGAGCGGCGGATGGCGGAGAACTTCCTGCGTTCGAAGAGCCTGCAGTCCGTCGTCGACCCGGACGATCCGCTCATCCGTCAAACGCTGGTCCGCAGCCAACTCCGGCTGAACCTGAAGGCCGCCGCCGACCGGATAGCCAGCGCACCGCCGGACGTAGCGGACGCGGCCGAGGATTTGGAGCGGCTGCGGTTGAGCCCCCGCTCGACGGACGCCACCATCTACCTGGCCCTGGTCGACGCCGACCAGTTGCGCGAGTTGAAGAACGCCCGCAGCCAGCTGCGCAGCGTCGGTTTCTCCGCCGCGGAGGCCCGCGACCGGCTGGCGGCTCTGCCGACCCCGTTGGACGGCACGGCCACGGACCAGGATCTAGCGTTGGCGATCATCGGCCCCGAGACCACCGCGATTGTCGACCCGCTGGCCGGAGACGCCACAGCACAGATCGAAACGGCCTTGGAGTCGCTGCAAGGCGTCAACAGCGTCACCGTTACCGGCTCCGGGACCAGTGCGGCTCCGTGGCGAATCGAGTTCAGCGATCCGGGCGGGCGGGCGATTCCGGCACTGTCCATCGACGGCCCGACCTACACGGTTCAGGTCATCGAGCCGGGGCGAGCCGGCGTCAACGAGGTGCAGGCGATCTATCGCACGGCTTCGCTGGGGACGTTTCGCCTGACGTTCGACGCGAACGACAGCGGCTCGATTTCGTCCAGTGAGACATCCGAGCCGATTGCCTACACGGCGACCGCCGCGGAGTTCGAGGAGGCATTGGAGCGGATCGAGGGACTGGACGACGTCCGGGTCACCGGTCGCGGCACCCAGGCGGATCCGTGGACGATCGAGTTTCTGGCCCCGGGCGGCCGCAACGTGCCGGTCCTCACGCCGCTGGACGGCGCCGCCACGCTGAGCATTGCCACGGTGCGGCAAGGTTCGGCGCCGGTGAACGCGGTGCAGGAAATCCGCGGCGACGGCTCGGAACTGCCCTTGGCGATCACGTTCGACCTCCACGACTTCAACGGCCTGCGGAGCGATCGCGACCGGCTGCAGTTGTACGAGGCCCTGAAGCCGATTTCGCTGGCCTACGCGAATTCATCCTTCTCGATGGAGATCAGCCTGGAGAAACGGGTCAGGACCGAGCTGGAATTCCAGTTTGATCTGCAGGACTTGATCGACGAGAGCAACGATCCTGTCGTGGCGGACCTGTTCGGCGACGGCGGCCTGCTGTCCGTCGCCGCCGAGGGCGCCGGGACGGTCGCGATCGACGCCTTCGCAGCCCTTGACTTCGGCTTCGGCTTCGATCTCAGCAACATTCTTTCGCCGACGATGTACGTGACCGACGACACGGGGATCACGCTGGGCGTGGAAATGGTCGCCGGCACGGTCGTCCGCGAGTTCGAGGCGGATCCTCTGGTCGTCGACCTGGCGGCTGACACGATCTACCTGCCCGACAACAAGTACCGCCGGGGCGACACCGTGCGCTACCTGCCCCTGGCCGGCGCGGCCAACGCGCTCGGGTACGACGCGGGAGCCATCCCGGATTTGCTCGAGTCGGGAGACGAACTGTACATCCTCCCGCTGGCCACCGATCCCGACCGGGTGCGGCTATATCGGACCCTGGCCGACCTGGAGGCGCTCAATGCACTCGATCTGACGGACATCGGCACCGGGACACACCGTCTGAGCCTGGGACGACCGCTCGAGTTCAAGGTGGGGGTCGGCGTGCCCGGCATCGGCGACGTGGCCTTGGCCGTCAAGAACGCCGGGGCCAGCCTGAGCCTGCGGGCCCGTGCCGGTCTGGCGCCCCAGGCGGATGGGAAGTACACGTACGGACTGGTCGCCGGCCAGGCTGTCGCCGACGACCTCGATTTCGACTTTTCGCTGCGCGGCAAGGGCGAAGTCAACCTGCCCCTATATTTCCCGACCGAAGATTTCCCGCTGGGCGCATCCGACCGGGACTTTGATGGAAATGGCATTCCGGACAACGTCCTGCACGTCGACACGGGCTTTGCGCTCTCGGCCGGCAACAAGTTCAAGTTCGACGGCCTGCGAGTCATCGCTCCCAGCCTGAAGAACGCCTTCGGCATCTTCTATATCCTGAACGATCCCCAGAACGTGCTGGATGGGCTGGAAGGCATGTTCGACGGCATCGAGGCGGGCCTGACGGGCATCTTCGACAACGTGGGCCTTCCCCTGGTCGGCGACGCGGTCAAGGACTCCGACGAGCTGGACCAGTTCATCGACGGCCTGCGCGAGAAGGTGGTCGGCAAGCGGATCGCGCCGGCCGATCCGCTCGCGGGAACGCCCGCCGTGTACGAGGGCGGGATCGGCGGAGCCCTCGGCCCCGGCATCGCCGCCGGCAAGAGCACGATTCAGATCCTGCAGGAAGAACTGCTCAAGGCGATCGGCGACATCCTGGTCACGCAGCGATTCGACCGCGAGTTGGGCCGGTACGTTTCCGTGCCGCTGATCTCGACCGCCGAATTGCAGCAGCTGCAAACGGACCTGGCGAGCAGCGATGCGCAGGTTCGAACGGCGGCGGAAACCCTGTTGGCGCAGCGGTCGAAGCTCGTCCGCCTGACGCTCGGCCCGGACTACATTCAGTTCAACCTGATGATCGGCGACAACCTCTTCCGCAAAGAGGTGCCGCTCGATTTCGACGT
>CAIYOB010000906.1 GCA_903927685.1 uncultured Planctomycetaceae bacterium | reverse complement strand
AGCAGGACTGCGATGTAGGACGGATTGGCAATCCGTCCAACAGTTACACTCGCCCGCCTCCAGCGCCGTTTGCCCGAACGCAATCTCGCCCGTGGGCAGACGTGCATAGTGTCCAACCCGTCGGTGGCATTGAAGAAGTCGGTGCCAGGACATGCGGGATCCCTTTCCTGAAGACAATCCATGACTATTCCGCCGCAGGCCGCGACGCCGTGGCTGGATGACGCGGCACAATGGCCCAGAGTGGTTCCCGAGCCATGACGTCCCGGTGACCCGGCAGCAGGTCTTCGAGCACCGCCAGGGCCTCGTGGGCGTCGGGGAATCCGCCGTCGACACCGCATACCAGTGCCGCTCGGGCGCTGTACGCGTAGCTGTTGCCATAGTTGGGCACGTCCGGCTTGCTCAACCTGGCGTTCTCCCGCCCCAGGACTTTCCAGTCGTCGTAGACCACGGAACGGCCGTCCGGTCCTTGCTCGCCGACGACCATCCGGTACGGCGTCGCCAGACGGGGATCGAAGTCGGGGGCGTGCAGCAGCGAGCCGACGCGCAGACGCAGCAGGAAGTCCCGCGGCCGGGCCGCTTCGTGCCAGCCGAGTTCGACCAGGTGATGCAGGCTCCACAGCAGGTAGTCTTCTTCCCACGGGGCCGTGATGAGCCAGCGCGGATTGGCCGGGTTCTGAATGCGCGCGTCCTCGACCGTGCGCAGGCCCCAAGCGCCCAGGCGGTTGAACTCCGGCGGCCCGTACATCATGGCGATCCGCTGGGCCAGGTTGTTGCGGATCTTGTCCGCGAAGTAAGCCTGCTCGGCGTCGCCGTCCGTCGCCACCCAGGCGGCATCGCCCAGGTTGCGCAAGGCCCAACTGCGAATCGCAGCGAACCGTCGGCGTACCGGCGTTTGACGTCGACCTGGGCCGGCAGCGCTTCCCCCGCCGCCGAGAGGCGGACGCTGTGAGGAAAGTCGCCTTGACGGAACGGATGGCCGAACGTGACCGCCGCGGAACGGAGCGGCCCGCCACTCTCGTTGGAAACACGGACCGTCACCGGAACGCCCGGGTCCGTCGGCGACAGATCGGCCGCGTCCGTGAGATTCGGCATGCCGCACGCAAGCGTCGCGACCAGGCATGCGTTGACACAACGGGCGAGTGGAGCCAGCGTCATGGGGTGTCCTTTCGAGAACCGAAAACCACGTCGCGGCGGATGGTCAGCGGGTCGTGTCCTGCGCTGCCGCCAGCGCCGCATTCACCTGGTCAGCCAAGCGGGAGACGATCTCGGCCACCAGCTTGTCACCCAGTTCCTTGGATGCCGTCGTCCGCGGATCCTGGCCGTAAATGGCATACAGCGGATGCGCAGGATCGTGGGTCGAAGCCTCACCCCGCGGCGTTTCCGGCAAGGTGACTCGGGCGGGGTCGCGCCCGGGCGTGAGCCGGTCCCGGCGGACCCAGTCCGGATTCAGCGCGAGGGCGATGCTCGTTTCATACTTGGCCGCGTGATCGCCCCCGTAGGCATCGCCCTGCTGGGGTGTCGTCACCTCCGGCTCCGTCAGGCCGATGAACCGAGTCTGCGGATGCCGCTGCTGCGCCTCCTGGGCGAGGCGATGCGCCATGTCCACCTGTTCCCGAGGATAATGGCCGGTCAACAGGACGACGACACGAAAACCGTGGCGGGCCAGATGGTCCAGCGACGCTTCGATGAGGGGTGCGATCTGCGCCTCGGTCATCATCAGCGTCCACTTGTAGCCCACATGGCCGCCGCCCGTCCCGTAGAAGAACGTCGGCAGAACCGTCCCGCCGGTCCGGGCTGCGACGCGCTCACACAGCGCATGAGCTTTGATCCCGTCGAAGCACACGGGCAGATGAAAGCCGTGGTGTTCGTACGTGCCCAGGGGCACAAACGCCACTGGCGACTGCGCCAGCACCGCTTCCAGTTCGTCCGGCGACATCTCTTCCAGTCGCCCATGCGGCTTGGCGTTCGGCGCAGCGGCGGTGGGCCGTGCCCATTGCTGCCGATTCGCCAAGGCGGGGCGATCCGCGGCCTGCCGCTTCAGAAAGTCCTCCAAGGTGCCCTGGGCCAGATAGAGTCGGCTAACCGTCGTGCTCGCCTCGCCGGGGCCAATGTCGCCAAAACTCGGCGCGGCGTGCAGACAGCAGCGGTCGAGATTGTCGAACAGAAAGGCGGTTTCCACGACCGTAGCTGCCATAAAAGCCCCCGCAGGTTCGGACAGGGTGACGATCCACGATCCGTCGGTCCGATCCGGGCTCGTGCCGCCAAAGCCGCGCACGAAAATGGACTCCGTTCCCGCTTCCACGCGTTCCGGCAAATAGAAGCCGACGGTGGGCATGTGTCCCTGGACCCGCTTCGTTCCCGACATCAGGAAGGGCTTGCCGTGCCTGCTCATGTAGGTCCGCTCCAGCTTCCAGTCCTGGAACGTCGGGGCCTCGATGGGATTGAGGCAGTTGAAAGCGAAGACATCGCGCCAGAGGAACTCCGTGTGGTTGCGAACGGTCATTTCCACATCCACGAAATCCTCGGCCGGAACCAGCCGCAAGGCGTACGAGATGCGTCCCCCCGGCCCCCAGGAACACGCGACCACTCCGTCCGCATCCGGACCTTGCCACTCCACCCGAGCCTCGGGGAAGTTGACCAGCAACGCCTCGCGACAGCCGATCGTCTCCGGAAGGCCCAGGGCGAACGCCTGATTGCCGAGTGCCGGCACGCGTGCCCGAACCTGCATAGCGCCGGCTTCAGGCAGCAGTACGATGCGCCGGGACGAGCTGCGCTCCGCCGCGGACGCGGAGCCAAGGCCGGCGAGCAACAAGCAACCGGTGAGGAGCATCGTCGGGCACTTGGAACGACGGAACCAGCGTTGGACTTGCATGCGTTACCTCGTAAGGGATGGAGTATTCGAATCCGACTTAACAGCGCTTACTGATCAGAACTCCCGGTTGGGCGCCGCACTCGATCGCGGTTGCCGACCGTCTGCGCGGTCGTGGCGAACACGATCTCCTGCAGTTCCTGCAGATGCTGCTGGTACACGCCGCGCGGAGTGGTGCCGTGCCGTTTGCAGAGGTACGCCGCCGCGCCCGCGGCCACGCCGTGCTGGCCGCCGTTGAGCATGGTCTTGGTGCTGGAGGCGGCGACGTGCGTAACGCTGATGTGCTTGCCGGCCATCAGCAGGTTCTCGACGTTGCGCGAATAGAGGCAGCGGAACGGCACGCTGTACGGTTGCACGGCAATCCACTTCCAATCGCCCAGGCGAAAGTCGTAGCTGCCGCCGGGAAAGTGCAGGCAGAAATGGCCGCTCTGGTTCGCCGCCGAGTCCGGGAACGCCCGCTGCTGGCGAATGTCGTTTTCCGTCAGCACATAGTCGCCCAGCAGCCGCCGCGACTCGCCGCCCGCGAGCACGTGGCCGACGAACTCCAGTTCGAGGTTCGCGGATCGCTCCGGGTGCTGATGCTTGACGTTCGCGAATGTGCCGTAGACGGCGCACAACAGATGATCGCGAATCCGCTCGGCGTCCGCCAACGGATCGAGCCACTGGCCGTACTCCCAGAAGTGCGTCAGGCCGCCGACGTTGTCCCGGCAGGGACCGAGCACTTGCCCGCCCAGGTCCGCATAATCTCCGGCAACCGCGACGGCCCAAGGAACGTCAGGGAAGGTCACCGGACGCTCCGCCAGTCGGGTGCGAAAGACGGGCGAATTGCCGTGGTGCATCTTGTCGGCCTCCAGCGGCGCCAAACTCTCGTTGAACTCCGCCCGTGCTTCGCGTCCGAGGCGATACTCGGCTCCGGCCAAGAAACCTACGGCGCCCACACCCGTGCAATCGACGAACACGGGGGCGGAAAACCGCAGTTCCTGGTTGGTGGCCGTGTGTTTCGCGTCCAGGCTTGCGATCCGAGCGCCCGCTTTCTGCACGCGGAAGACGTGCCAGTTCAGGAACAGCCTGATCTGCGGATGGGCCAGCAGGACTTGCTCGCGGCCGGGCGCGGCAATCTCGTCGACGACGGCATGCGTCGCGCCGCGCGGGGTCAGACCGATTTCGTCGCTCGCGTTGCCGCCGAGCACCGGCCGGTCTTGAATCAGCGCCACCTTAACGCCCAGCCGGGCCGCCGTCAGCGCCGCCGCGCAGCCGGCGATGCCCCCACCCGCCACCACCACCTCGAAGCCACCAGCCGGCGGGGGCGTCTCCGGCAAATCCAGCAGTTTCCGCCGCCAGGCCGCCAGGGCTTCGTCCGCTCGCTGCGGCGGCACGGCGTTTTGCTCGGAGGTGAAGTACATCGCGTCGCAGCGGCCGTCGAATCCCGTCAAGTCCTGCAATTCGATCGTCGCGCTCGCGGTTGTGACCGCAACCTGACCGCCGCTCTGCCAGGCCCAGTCCCGGCCGTTCTCGCCAAAGGTCGGCTCCAGCGCCCGCCCGCCGACGAGTACCTTGAACCGCCCCGGATGATGCGTCGGCACCCAGTCCTTGGCACGCACCCAGACGTGATACCGGCCAGGCGCGGGAAACTCGATTTCCGTCTCCGCATTGGCGACCGGCTTGCCCAAACCGTGAGCCAGCAAGTACGGCGATCCCATCTGGTCCAGGAACTGCGGATCGAGCAGCCAGCCGCCGCGTTCGGCGAACGACTCGGCTTCCAGCAAGACCTCCGCCGCCATTCCCAACCACGGCTGGAGCAGCACAGCACAAAGCACAAACGCGGGGGATATACGCCGGTGCAACTGCATCGTGTGCCCTGCCGAGTTGATGAGGGAGCCACTGCACGATTCCCGCACACGGTTTCAAATCTACCCGAGGGACGGCCGGGGAAACAAGGTGTGGGGGGCTCAGGCGGGAGTCTGGCCAACCGACACCACGCATCCGTGCGGTCTCAGCACGCGAACCGGTTCGAGCCGAGCCAGTCGGGTTCGAGCCAGCCGTACAGCGTGCGCGAGGGCATCCGGCCCAACTCGTCGAGACGTCGTCGTGCCGCCTCGGTCAGCGGCGTCCAACTGGCCGCCAGGTTCTCGCGGACGTGCGTTTCGGTGTGCATGCCGAAAATGCAGCAATCGACCGATTGGTTCTCGAGGACGAAGGCGATCATGTCCCGCGGGATGCCCGCGTCGCGGCCTGCCAGGTCGGCGTCTTTGAGCAGTTCGCCCCTGGCCAAGGCCTTGATCGTGATCACACCCATGCCCAAGCGTTTGGCCTCGGGCAACAGTTCCTCGGCGGCCCGATGCCGGATGTTGTACGGCATCGAACAGATCTCGAACTCCTGCCCGTAGTTGGCAAACGCCTTGCGGAACCCATCGGGTGCGAAGTGGCAGCCGAAGCCCGCGTAGCGAATCTTGCCCTGCTTCTTCAGCCGGCCGATCGCCTCGAGCGAATAGGACATGTCCCAGTAGCCGCTCTCGGGCGTGTCGCCCTCGCTGTTGGTGAGCATCAGGATATCGAAATAGTCGGTTTGCCAGAGCGCCAGCCGCTCGTCGACCCAGCGGAGGACCGTTTCGACATCGGCCGGCACACCTTTCATCTTGTGGCACAGCCGGGCGCTGACCAGGATCCGCTGCCGAGCCTTGAGCCGCTTGATCACCTCGCCCGGCACGGAATGCTCTTCCAGCGGCGTACACGAGTCGAACAGATTCACGCCGCAGTCCAAGGCCAGCCCGATCATGCGCTCGGCCTCGGCTAGCGTCGGTTGGCGGAGGCCGCCCTGCCCGTCGGGCACGCGCTCGAAGTTCCAGCTGTGGCCCCCGAATCCGACCTCGGAGACCTTCAGCCCGGTCCGTCCCAAGGTGCGGTAGCGGACCTGCCCGGCCGCCTCGGCGCCGGCCGAGGTGCCTGCCAGCAAGGCCGCCGCCCCGGCGACCGCTCCTTGACCGACGTGCGTAAGAAACTCCCGGCGTGCCGATTTCCCGATCATGGTTCTCGCCCTCTGCTGGTTTGCCCGGCGTCATTATAGAATCCGTGTCGCTGGACCTGCAACATTCCCTTTCGAGGTGATGATGTCCTTCTACACCTCACTCGTTCGCCCGCTCTTCTTCCGGTTCGACCCGGAGTTCATGCACGGCACCGCGCTGACGTTCGGGCGAACGCTGGGGTCAGCGGGGTGGCTCCAGGCGTGGATGCGGAGGCAGTTCGCGTTCCGCGGCGCCCGCCTCGCAACGGAGGTCTGCGGGATCCGATTCCACAACCCGCTCGGCCTGGCCGCCGGCTGGGACAAGAGTGGCCAGGCCGTCGAGTTCGCCGCCGCGCTGGGATTCGGCCACGTCGAGATCGGGTCCGTGTCCGACGGTAATCCGCGCCCGCGTTTGTGGCGGTTGCCGGAGGACCGCGCCCTCGTGGTGCATTCAACGAAGGGCTGTGCGAACTGCTGGAACGCGACGGATTCAAGTCCGTCGCCGATGCGGTCGGGACGATGGAGTTCTAGCCTGGCTCGCTTCCTGTTAGTTTGCTTCCTGTTTGACTTGCTTCCAGCTGATCCCTTGTTACGATGAGGCTCTCTCTGGTGTCCCCCGTCCGAGACTCGGACTTGACCGCAACCGTCGCCCGTTCTCCGCCATGACTGCCATCCGCACGCCAACTGCAGAACGAATCGTGTCGCTGGACCAGTTCCGTGGGTACACGGTCTTGGGCATGTTCCTGGTCAATTTCGTGGGCAGTTTCTCGGCCGCTCACTGGCTGCTGAAGCACCACAACACATTCTGTAGTTACGCCGACACGATCATGCCGCAGTTCTTTTTTGCGGTGGGGTTTGCCTTCCGGCTGACGATGCTGCGGCGGGCGGCCGAGTTTGGCGTCCGCGCCGCCCAACTGCGAGCCGTCCGCCGAATTGCCGGCTTGCTGCTGGTCGCGCTGGTGATCTACACGGCGGACCGGCCCGCCGAGCGGTGGGCGGAGCTGGTCCGGCTGGGGTTCTGGGAATCGGTCCGCAGTCCGTTAAAGAGCGACTTCTTTCAGACGCTCACGCATATCGGCGTCACCTCGTTGTGGGTGCTGCCCGTGATCCGGGCGTCGGCGGGGATTCGCGTCGGGTACCTGCTGGCGTCGGCGGGGCTCCATGTCGCGGTTTCGCACGGGTTCTATTTCGCCTGGGTCAACAACGGCAGTCCCAACGGCATCGACGGCGGGCCGCTGGGATTCTTGACGTGGACGATCCCCGTGCTGGTGGGCTCGCTGTGCGCGGATCCGTTCCTGGGGCCCGCTCGCCGCCTGCCGGTGTGGAGGACCGCGGGCTGGGCCGTGGCCCTCATGGCGTTGGGGTACGCGATGTCCTGCGGGACCCGCTGCTATGATCTTGTGCCGGCCCAGCGCGGCACATCGACGGTTCCCAGGATTGCGTCCCGGCCTGTGATTCCGCCGCGTGAGGCGGTCGAGCGGGCGGGGGCCGAATGGGCGGCCGGCGATCGCACGCGGCTGTGCTGCGAACCGCCGTTTTGCCCGCCGCCTCCCTCACCCGGTGAGGCCCGAGACGGTGAACCGTCACGGCAGTGGAATTACTGGATGATGAGTCAGCGTGGGGGAACGCTCTCGTACCAGACCTTCTCCGCCGGATTCTCCGTCGCCGTATTCCTGCTGGCCCACTTGCTGTGCGATCGGCGCGGCTGGACGCTGGGCATCCTGCGCACGCTGGGCACCAACGCCCTGGCGGGCTACCTGTTGCACATGCTCGTGGCCGACGCGGTCCAGCGGTTCACGCCTTCTGACGCCCCCGCGTGGTACATGTGGTCCGTGTGCGGGCTGTACTTGTTGATCACGTACCTGCTGCTCCGAGGGCTGGAGCGCGCCGGGATTTTCCTCCGGCTGTAGAGACGCTGCGCGGGGAGGGCCGACGAGGAGGTCCGACGACAGGCGAGGAGGGCCGGCGAGATTGACACGGCTGTGTGCAAGGGCAATACTGAGCTGCCTTGGAGGGTCCCGGTGACCTATTTTCGAAACATCCCGCCTCCCCGAAACGATCATTCGCCATGAAACGGTACGCTGTCCCGATCGTTCTTGCCGCCCTGTCGCTCGTTGCGGTGCCGGCCTGTTTGCCCGCGGCCGAGCTGCCCAGATCCAGGCCCAATATCGTCTTCATTTTTTCCGACGACCACGCCCAGCACGCCATTTCCTGCTACGGCTCGAAGGTCAACACGACGCCCCACATCGACCGCCTCGCCCGCGGTGGTCTGCGGTTCACCAACGCGTTCGTGACGAACTCGATCTGCACGCCCAGCCGCGCCACGCTGCTGACCGGGCAATACTCGCACCTGAACGGTGTCCCTGTCTTTAATCGCTTCGACGGGACACGCGATCATGTCGCCAAACAACTGCAGGCCGGCGGCTATCACACCGGCATGATCGGCAAGTGGCACCTCGGCTCCGATCCCACCGGCTTTGATCGCTGGATCGTGCTGCCGGGCCAGGGGCAATACTGGAATCCCGCCTTCCTCGTCCGCGGCCGCTCGCTGCAGATCGAGGGCCATTGCACGGCCATCACCACCGAGTTGGGCATCGAGTGGCTCAAGACACGGCCGCCGGGCAAACCGTTCTTCCTGATGCTGCACCACAAGGCGCCGCACCGCGCGTGGGAGCCCGATGAACGGAACAGGGCACTTTTCCAGGACAAGGTGATTCCCGAACCCGAGACCTTCTGGGATGACTATTCCACGCGTCCCGCGGCGCTGCCGGCGAACCAACAGACGGTCGCCAAGGACCTCACGCGGCGAGACCTCAAGCTCGAACCGCCAGCCGACCTTGCCGGACCGGCACGCAACCAATGGCTCAACGAAAAGCCCACGGAGGTCGAAATTACCGCGCCCGACGGCAGCCAGAAGACGCTCACCGGCAACGCGCTCATCCGGTGGAAATACCAACGCTACATGCAGGACTACTTGGCCTGCGTGCAGGGCGTGGACGATGGCGTCGGCCGGCTGCTCGACTATCTGGAGGGCGCCGGATTGGCCGAGAACACCATCGTCTTTTACTCCGCAGACAACGGCTGGTACCTGGGCGACTTGGGCCTGTACGACAAGCGTTTCATGTATGAACCCGGCCTGCGCGTCCCGCTGATCGTGCGCGGCCCGGGCATCAAGCCCGACGCCACGTCCGCGTCCTTGGTGGCCAACATCGACCTTGCGCCCACCTTCCTGGACCTTGCCGGACTGCCCGTTCCCAGCTCGATGCAAGGGCGTTCCCTCGCCCCGTTGCTGCACGGCCAATCGCCCACGGACTGGCGCACCTCCGTGTACTACCGCTACTACCACGACCCCGGCCATCACAATACGGCCGCTCATCTGGGTGTGCGCACCGCGACGCACAAGCTGATCTACTACTGGAAGAAGGACGCCTACGAACTGTTCGATCTCACGGTGGACCCGAGCGAACAGCACAATCTCCTGGACAATGCCGACGAGGCGGCCAAGCCCGCAGTGGCCATGAAGTTCGCCGAGTTGAAAGCGGAGCTAGTCCGCCTGCAGAAGCAATACCAGGATGAGGGCCAATACGCGGACCCCGCCACCTGGCCTGCCGGCAGCGCCGATGGCCCCTTCAACGACAAGCGGCCCCTCGGCGCCAAGACCGTCGCCGAAGCCATCGCCGCGACCATTTCTGAGTGACGGGCGCATGCAATGTGCCGGTGGGCCTGGCGCGACGACGCGTGTCAATTCGGCACGCCGGGGAGGCGAGCATCCGTTCCAGGTCTTCGCGCGTCAGCGTCTCCGGTTGCTTGCTGGCGTACTCGCCCTCGTGCATCGACGGCGATCAGGCCAGACGCACGTCGAGCCGCTGCTCGGCGAACTGCCAACGGGCGTCCTTGGTAACCGGGCTGCTTGCCAAACCCGTTCACGCGCACCTGCCGGTTCGCCGAGACTTCCACGACCGCATACGCATGGCTCTCCTGGCCGGGCCCCTCGACCATCGCTCGTAGCGTGTAATAGTGGATCCCGTTGATCTGCCGGTAACCGCCTGGGTGATGATGCCCCTGAAAGACGGCCAGCACCCGGCCGGAGGCCTCCAGCGTTTGGCGGGTCTCCACGGCATTCTTGATGCCGTACGGCGGGTCGACGTCCAAGCATTGATGAACAAACACCAGCACGGGCCCGGTCGCCGCCTGGAGGTCGCCCCGCAGCCATTCCAGTTCCGCCGGCGGGAGGTAGGAATCCGTCCACTGGAAATTGCTCCGTTCGTACGCGGCGCCGTCGCTGCGAAAGCAAGCGTCCAGGATGATGCAGTGGACGTGGTTCAGATCGAACGAGTAGTACGATTTGGCCTGCCCGGCGAGTTCCAGGAACTCTGGCTTCGTCAACGCGGAAACGCAATGGTTGCCCAGGACGTGGTGACGCGGCCCGGGCACTTTCGCAAACTCGGTTTCGACTCGCCGCAGAAAGCCCTTTTCCGCTTCCAGTGATTCCGCGCTGTCGATGAAGTCGCCCAGTTCGATGACCACATCCGTCTTGGCTTGGACAAACTGCCGTCCGGCCGCGGCCAGCTTCGCCAGGCTGTCGCGGTAGTGCCGACTGCCGCCCGGCGGCTTGTCGGCGTAATGCAGATCGGTGACCAGTCCGATGCGAACCAGCGCCGGCTCCGACTCCTCGTCTGCGGCCAACCTCGCCTCGTCAGCGGCCAAGGTCGTCTCGTGAAGCCAACCGCTCAGCCCCAGGCCGACCGCGGCACCGCATGTCTGCTGCAGGAAACCCCGGCGGTCTGAAGTTGCGGTGGCCGGCGGCTGCGATTTCCGGTTCATCCCCGGCTCCTTCCCGTGATGTTAGACGATGACCGGCTTGAACACGCGGCAGCCGATCGCCTCCAGATCTCTCTTCAGTTCCGCGAACATCGCCTCGTCCAGGTACACCCCGACGATCGCTCCCCCCGAGCCGGCGAATTTCGCGCTGGCCCCGCTGCGGCGGGCGGTCTCGATCATCCTCACGTGCGCCGGCTGCAGCTGACAAATGCTGCGGCGGGTGTTGAAATTCTCGTCCATCAAGCGGCTGAGGCGGGCGGCATCGCCAGCCAGCAGGGCTGTCCGGGCCTCGGCTGCCAACTGAGCGAACTTCCGCATGGCCGCCACGACCCCCGGATCACCCTGTTCATAGCGCACTCGCAGGGGTCGATGAGTGATCTCGGTCGGTTCGCCTTCGTCTTCACTGTACGCGATGTAGACCGGGGGCAGCAGCGCCGGATCCAGACGCTCGTAGACCCCGTAGCGATAGCCGCATTCCTGCTGCATGGTCTCCTGGGCGAAATCCATGTACACCAGGCCGCCGTACACCTGGATCACGCGGTCCTGTAAACCGCCGACAATTCCCAATTCGTCGGTCTCGACGCTCAGTGCCAGCGACGGCTGCAGGTGCAGCGGAATGTCCACTTCATAGAACTCGAGCAGCGCTCGCAGCGTGGCGACGATGATGGCGCTGGAACCGGCCAGGCCGACTTGGCGCGGGATGTTGCTTTCGTAGCGGATCGAGAAATTGCGGTCGTGGAGAGCGATGTGCTGCGAGCGGCAGTACTCGACGAACTTGCGGATCGTGGCTTTGACCAACCGCACGCCGCCATAATAGCCGTGCAGTCGCACGTCACGGGCTAGTTCCTGGATGGAACTGAAGCGGCTGCGATCCTCCTGGCTGAGGATCAGCTCCAGATCTTCCCATTCGTACAGGATGACGTCCGCGTGGAAGTCTTTAACCAGAAACGAGATCGTCTTGCCGTGGTAGCCATCCGACGGATTGCCGATCAAGCCCGCGCGCGCGAATCCCTGTTGGCGGATTATTTGCATGGCGACAACAGCCCCCGGGCGAATTCCCGGAGCCCGGGGCCGAACTTGGGGTCGGCCAGCGCGAACTCGAAGAAGGCCCGAAAATAGCTTTCAAAGTTGCCGATGTCGAACCGCCGCTCGGTGGAATCCAACCGCAGGCCCAGGCCCTTGCCGCCGCTCTCCAGGACCATCTGAATCGCATCGGTCAACTGGATTTCGCCGCCTTTGCCGGGACGCGTCTCGATCAGTTTGTCGAAGATCTTGGGGCTGAACACATACCGGGCCGCAACGGCCAGATTACTGGGGGCTTCGGCGATGTCCGGCTTCTCGACCAGTCGTTCCAGTTCAAACACGTCGCCGACGGGCCCCCGCGGCTGGGCGATCCCATAACGGAACACCTCCTCCCGCGGGACTTCCTCAAAGGCGACAACGACATCCGCTCCGCTGCTCTCGAAGGTCGCAATCATCCGGCCGACAATGTCCGACTGGGCGTTGATGCCGATGATCGAATCGCCCAACGCGACGACGAACGGCTGGTCGCCCACCAGCGGTCGAGCGCACAGCACGGCGTGCCCCAGTCCCAACTGGCGGCGTTGCCGGGTGTAGAAGAATTCCAGGTCCTGCCGTTCAAAATCCAGTTCCGCCAGTTCTCCCTCGCGCCCGGTCTCCCGGAGGTACGTGATCAACTCGCCATCGATGTCGAAGTGGTTCTCGATCGAATGCTTGCCTTTCCCCGTGATAAACAGCAGACGCCGGATGCCGGAATGGGCCAGTTCATCCACCACGTGCTGGGCCACCGGCTTGCGGCCCACGGGCAGCATCTCCTTCGGCTGGCTCTTGGTTGCCGGCAGCAGTCGCGTTCCCAGCCCCGCCACAGGTACTACGGCGATGTCGATCGTCATGACGGCTATGCCTCGTTGGTCCTTCTGGAGTGCGGATCCACCCTCGTCCGCAATTATTCGCGGGCCGATCTCGGGCGGACGCGAAAACGCCGATCCGGCCACGTTTTTTTGGGTTGGCACGTCCACCTACGCCGGATTTGTCAAATTGCGGTAATTAGTCTAGCGAAGGGGCCGGTTCGACCCCAGGCCGCCTGCGACCGGCGTTGACGAAACGCGCGAAAATCGGTCGAATAGCTCAACTATGTCAAACTTCTTGCGTCAAGAAATCGCGGCAACCGCTCAGACCATCGTCGTCAAAGTCGGCACACGCGTGCTAACCCACCCCGACGGACGGTTGAATGACGAGCGGATTGCGTACTTGGCTGAAGACATCTCGGCGGCCTACGACTCCGGCCACCGCATCGTCCTGGTCAGTTCCGGGGCGGTTGGCGCTGGCATGAGCCTGCTGGGCTTGAAACAACGGCCCACCGACCTCGCGAAACTCCAGGCGGTAGCCGCGGTCGGACAGACCAGTCTGATCGAAACCTACGACCGCACCTTCTGCAAGCACGGTCGCCGGGCGGCCCAAGTGCTGCTGACCGCTGACGATATCTCGCACCGAACAAGATACCTCAACGTCCGCAATACGTTGCTGTCGCTACTCGAATTCAACGCTGTCCCAATCATCAACGAGAATGACACGGTCGCGGTGGACGAGTTGATGACGACGTTCGGCGACAATGACCGGCTGGCGGCGCTGGTCACCAATTTGCTGCGAGCCTCGTTGCTGATCATCTTGTCTGATGTTGAGGGGTTGTACAATGGCGACCCCCGCGAGCCCGGATCAGAGGTGATCCCGACGGTCGAGCGACTGAATGACTCGGTCAGGGCCCTGGTGCGCGACCGAGTCACCGGACTCAGCAAAGGCGGCATGGCCAGTAAACTGGAGGCGGCGCGGATCGTGACGACGGCCGGCGAGAATGTGATCATCGCCAGCGGACGGCATGCCCAGGTGCTGCGCAGACTGCTGGCCGGCGAAGAACTGGGGACCCTGTTCCTGGCCCAGGGCAAACCGGTCAGCCCGTGGAAGCGGTGGATTGGTTTCTCCGCCCGGCCGCACGGGCGTTTGGTGTTGGACGCTGGCGCAGTACGAGCCGTGGCCGAGCAGGGCCGCAGTTTGCTGGCCATCGGCGTCGCGGCCACCGAAGGCGATTTCAACAAAGGGGACGCGGTCGCCCTGTGCGACGAACACGGCCGTGAGATCGCGCGGGGCTTGACGAACTATGCCGCTGCCGACATCCATCGAATCCAGGGCTTACCATCCAACCGCATCGCCCAAGTCCTCGGTCATTGCCCCTACGAAGAGGTGATCCACCGGGACAACCTGGCGCTGGTGGGCGGGGATTGAGCCTTGTCGCCCCGATATCGCTGGCGTCGGCGTCCGTGACCTGAACCTCTGTCCTGAACACACACGACCCCATGACTTATTTTCGTCCCGAGATCGAAGCGATGGCCGGGTATGTGCCCGGCGAACAGCCGCAGGCCGGCAAGTTCATCAAGCTGAACACGAACGAGAATCCTTATCCGCCGTCCGCCAAAGTTGTGCGGGCGATCCAGCAGGCGGCTGACGGCGGTTTGATGCGGTACCCGGATCCGCTGGGCAACGCCTTCCGCGAACGGGCCGCGCAACTCCTGGGCGTCCAGCGGGACTGGATTTTGTGCGGTAACGGCAGCGACGACATTTTGACGATCGTGACGCGGGCCTTCGTCGGAGTCGGTCAGCGGCTGCGGCTGCCGTATCCCAGCTACATCCTGTACAAGACGCTGGCCCAATTGCAGGGCGCCGGCTGGGAGGAAGTGCGATTTTGCGACGATTGGACTCTGCCGCCCGAGTTCGCCGCCGCGACGCCCGACTTGAAACTCGTCTTCCTGCCCAATCCCAACAGCCCGACCGGGACGGTTGTGCCGCGGGAGGCCATCCTGCGACTGGCCGAACAGCTGCCGTGCCCGCTGCTGGTTGATGAAGCCTACGTGGATTTCGCCAGCGAAAACTGTGTCGACTTGGTGGCTCAAAACGAGCGGATCATGGTCTCGCGGACCTTGAGCAAGTCGTACGCGTTGGCGGGCCTGCGATTCGGCTACGTGATCGCTCAGCCGCACCTGATTCAGCAACTGATCAAAGTCAAGGACTCGTACAACTGCGACGCCCTGTCGCTGGCCGGGGCGACGGCGGCGATCGATGATCAAGCGTGGCTGCGCCAGACCGTCGACAAGATCCTGGCGACTCGCCATAGGCTGGCGGAGGGACTGCAATCGCTAGGCTTCGCGGTCTTGCCGTCCCAGGCGAATTTTGTCTGGTGCACGCATCCCAAGCATCCTGCCGTTACGATTTACGAAGCGCTGAAGCAGAATCGCGTCCTGGTCCGATACATGAACTATCCTGGCTGGGGGGACGGTCTCAGAATCAGCGTTGGCACAGACGACCAAACCGAAGCCCTGCTGGCTTTACTAAGGACCATGGTGTAAGCGATGGCACGCAAGGCGAAGATCGAGCGGCGCACGGCGGAAACCGAGATCCAGTTGGAATTCGATCTGGACGGGAGCGGCCAAGCGCAGATCCGAACCGGCATCGGCTTCTTCGACCACATGCTGGAGCTGTTCACGAAACACAGTGGCGTGGATCTGAGCATCCAGGCCCGCGGCGACCTGCACGTCGATCAGCATCACACCGTCGAAGATGTGGGGATTTGTCTCGGGCAGGCTTTGCGGCAGGCCCTGGGCGACAAGACCGGGATCCGCCGCTACGGACACTTCACGCTGCCCATGGAAGAAACGCTGGTGACCACGGCTTTGGATCTCAGCGGCCGGTACTTCCTGGTGTTCCAGGCCGATTTTCCCACTGCCAAGATCGGCGAATTCGACAGCGAGCTGGTCCAGGATTTCTGGCAGGCCGCCGCCGCAAATGCGCTGTGCAACCTGCATGTCCTGCTGCACCACGGCCGCAACAGCCATCATATCAGCGAGGCCATCTTCAAGAGCGCTGCCCGCGCCCTGCGGATGGCCGTAGAACGCGATCCCCGATCCTCCGGCGTGCCCAGCACCAAGGGCACGCTGACGGGCTGAGTGACAGGCCGCCGGTCGGACAGAGTTCACCAATCGTAAGCTCCGCGGGAGATGCGGTTTCGGCGGAGGGCGCGTTCACCCGTAGCGGGCTCGGGGGGATTCACACGGCCGCGTCTCCGACTACGATGGAGCCATGCACATGCCATCCCAGAATCCCAATTTGCCGGCCCGTTCCCGCCCCGGAAGCCTGGCGCCTCAACACCTGCTGGTCGCGGCCTTCTGGGGCGGCTTCTTCTGCTGGCTCAATCGCCTGCCGTTGCAGTCCAGCGAATTATGGGGGCAAGCCAGTTATGGCAAGTGGATTCTGGCCAATCAAGCCTTGCCGGCCGAGGATCCCTTCTTGCCGCTGTCGGCCGGGATGCGGCTGTTCGACACCGCATGGCTGACCCAGACCAGTTACGCGGCAGTTCACGCGTGGGGCGGCGTCGAGGCGATGTCTGCCCTGTTCGCCATCGTCGTGGTGGCGGCGCATGCAGTCTTGGGGCGGGCCTTCTTCCTGCAGACCCGCAGCCTGTTGGCCACCCACCTCGGCGTCCTGGCGGTGGTCGGAATCAGCTCCAGCCGACTTACCACCGCCAACCCGGACGCGTTCGGCATGCTGTGTTTCGCCGTCCTGCTGTGGCTGCTGGCGCGAGAGCGAGGCTCCCAGGCCGAACCGGATTCCGGTGATCCGCACCCGACGAGGATTCGTTGGGCCCTGTGGCTCGGCGTCCCTTCGCTGCTGGCCCTCTGGGCAAACGTGCACGGGTCGTTCATTTGCGGCCTGTTGGTCCTGCTGTGCTGGCTCGTCGGTGCCGTCGCGGAAGCCGCTGGGCGCGAACGCTCGGTTCGCGGCGTCGTCGAAGACCCCGCGGTGCGCCGCTGGATGTGGCTGGGCGAACTCGCCCTGGCGGCCGCCTGCGTGAATCCGTACGGCGTGCGGTTGGTACTGTACTGCATCTGGTTCGCCGACTTCCGCCCGTTGCAGGAATTGCCGGGGTGGGAGCCGCTGGCGCTGCTTCAACCGGGCGGGCTAGAGTTGTTGGTCTCGTTGCTGCTCGGCATCCTGATCTTCCGTTTCAGTCCGCGCCGGCTGCCTGTCGCCGACTGGCTGCTGGTGGCCGCTTTGGCCTTCGTCTTTGGCGCCGGAGTCCGGATGGCCTGGTGGTACGCCGCTGTGTTCGGTTTCGTGGTGACGCCGCACCTGGCCGCGATCGGCCGGCGGTGGCGAGATGGGCTGGCCTGCCGATGCACCAATGGGGACGGAACGGCCCGGCGCGGTTGGCTGCCCTGGGACGCACGTCCCGGGCTGAGCTACACGGCCATGTCGCTGGGCGTGTTCTGGATCTGCTTTGCCCTTGCCCCGGCCTGGGAAGCGCTGGTCTGGGGGCACTCGCGGCCGCCGGAGCGACTGTACGCTGTCGGCACGCCCTGGAAGCTGACTAAGCACCTGCGCGAGAATCCGCCGCAAGGCCAAGTCTTTCATCCGCACTGGTGGGGCGATTGGTTGATCTGGGACGGTCCCGCGGGTCTGCGGCCGTTCTTGACCACGAACCTCCACCTGTTGCCTCCCAAGGTGTCGATCGATTATCGAATCATGCGTGAAACGCGAACCGGCTGGGAGAATGTGATGCTGCGTTACGGCGTCCAGACGGTGATCCTGGACCGGCACCGCCAGAAGACGTTGCTCCGGTACCTGAGCGGTGCGGACCAGTGGGAACAGCAGTACGAGGACGAGTGGTGCGTCGTGTTGGCCCAGGCCGCGGGCAAGCCCTCGATCGATCGAGCCGGTGAAGAAACAGAGCAGGGAGTCAGCCTCGATGAGTAGCATACCGTTCTTGCCGTCGCCGCGCCGTGGGTCCGTCTGGTTGTTCCTGGTCAGCCAGTCGGTCGTGCTGGCCCTGTTCGCCCAAGCGGCGATCTCGGGTTCACGGGAATTCCAACGGGATTGGCGCGTGCCGCCCCTGCGGGAACTGCCCTTGAGCATCGGACCATTGTACGACTGTCCCGACGTCGTGTCCGACGACCAATTGCGGAGTTCGCTGCTGCGGCTCCGGCCGCGCCTGGCGGGGAAACAGACCTTGCTGGCCGACGTGGACCACGCCTTGCGATGCTGGGGCCCACACGCCCACTTTGCCGATCCCGCGTTCGCCTCGGGCACGGAACTGCGGACGCTGCTTACCGACACCAACCGCTTTGCCGAGCTGTACGGACGCGACCAGACACCGGCCATGTACGACACGCCGTTCGGCGTGTGCTGCCGAGTCAAGGAGGGGATCGCCACGACGTCCCACACGGATCACACGCTGGCGTGCCTGGCCGAAGTCGGTACGCCGCTGTCCTATCCGCTGGTCACCGCGAACCGGCAAGTCACCTTTCGCGCGATGATCGAGCAGGCCCTGCACGATTTCAACCCCAGCCAGGAAGAGTACGAATGGTCTGCCAAGACGTTTTCGCTGTTCCTGCCGCCGACGACGCGGTGGGACAGTACCGAGGGGCAGACGTTGTCGTTTGACCTGTTGGCTGACCGGATCATGCGGGAGCGTCTGCCGCGCGGCGTGTGCTTCGGCATGCACCGGCTGTACGGCCTGATGGCATACCTGCGACTCAATGAACAGACTCCGATTCTCTCGCCCGGCATGCGCGGCCGGGTCATGCGGTTCCTGAAAGATGCCAACCGCCGCCTGGTGGCCAACCAACACGCGGACGGCTTCTGGAACGGCGACTGGCCGTTCGCTCCGCCCGCCAGTCGCGAACCGACCAAGGAATCCGGCGACCAACTGTACTTTCGCATCATCGTCACCGGGCATGCCCTCGAGTATTGGGCTCTGGCCCCGTCCGACCTCCAACCCAAACGGCCCACGATCGTGGCCGCCGCCCAGTGGATCGTGCGGACCATCGCGACGATCTCCGACGATGAACTCCGGGCCAACTACTCGTTCCTGTCCCATGCGGTCCGCGCCTTGGCGCTGTGGCGTGGGAAAGAGCCGTTCGAGGCCTTGCAGGCGCTGTCCGATCCGGCGGCCAAAGACCCCACCTGATTCTGCGGGCCTCGCGCCGGCGCTCGAGAATCGCGGCCCGGGACTGGAACCTTTGAAGTTGTGCATCTCTGCCAAGGGGACTGCCCGACCGGCCCCGCGCCGAATGGTACGAGGCTGAGGGCTGGCGATTGCCCGGGTGGCTTTGATCGAGTGCAGCGAGCCCATAGTCCGCGGGGACTCCGGGGGCTCGCTGCGATCGACCCCGGCCACCCTTTCCTGGCTCCGAGCCGCGATGCTCCGGTCTCGGAGAGACTGGTCTCCGTGGAGGCAGGCCCGCTGAATCGGCATGGCCTAATCGGCATGGCCCCTTTCCGCGAGCATCCCGTTCCGGGAGAATACTCGGTGGTCCGTCCAGCCAATCGAGGAGAAAGAACCATGCCAACACGATTGACTCGTCGAAGGTTCCTGAAGCAAGCGGCCGCGGCGGCGGGCGCGCTGGGAGTGGCTCCACTGTTCGTGCAGCCCTCGGTGTTGGGTGCCGACGCGCCCAGCAACCAGATCCACGTGGGCTCGATCGGCGTCGGCGGGCGCGGCGCTGGCCTGATGTACGAAGCGGCTGGGAATCCGCAGACCAAGGTTGTGGCGGTGTGCGACGTCTTTCAGGACCGTCGCGACAAGCACGCCGCCGCCTTGAACGAACGCTACGGCACCAACCTGTGCACGCCGTACCGCGACCTCCGCGAAATGCTGGCCCGCGAGGACATCGACGCCGTGACGATCGGCACGCCGGACCACTGGCACGTGCCGGCCGCCCTGCTGGCCGTGCGGGCCGGCAAGGACGTGTACGTGGAAAAGCCGCTGGGCCTGAGCATGGAAGAGGACATCGCCATTCGCCGCGAAGTCCAGCGTTATGGCGCCGTGTTCCAGTACGGCACCCAGCAACGGTCCCTGGCCCACATCCGCTTCGGCTGCGAGCTGGTCCGCAACGGGCGGATCGGCAAGGTCCAGGCCGTCGAGGTGACGGCGCCCAGCTACGGGTTCGAAGGCGGTTCGCTCGAGCCGGAGCCCGTGCCGGAAGGCCTGGACTATGAACTGTGGCTGGGCCCCGCCCCCTGGCGACCGTACACGAAGGACCGTTGCACGTGCTGGGGCACCTACTGGGTCTCCGACAACGCCCACGGCTTCATCGGCGGCTGGGGTGCGCATCCGCTGACCGACATGGTCTGGGCCCTGGGTGACAACGCCGGCGCGGTGCCGGTCGAGTTCGCGGGGCCGGGCAAGTTCGGGGCGGGTTTGTTCGATGCGCCCTTCGACTGGGATATCCGCGGCAAGTTCGCGGACGGCGCGGATTTTCATTTCACCCCCGGCGGCGATCGAGCCACGATCATTGGCGACCGCGGGACCGTGCACCTCAGCCGCGGCGGCTTGCAGACGGAACCCCAGTCGCTGCTGCAGGAGAAGATCGGCGCGAGCGAGATCCGTCTGTACGAGAGCAACAATCACATGGGGAACTTCCTCGACTGTGTCCGCACCCGCCGCCGCACGGTTGCACCGGTCGAGGTCGCCGTGCTGTCGGACTCGATCACCCAGCTGAGCATGATCGCGATCTGTACCGGCCGCAAGATCCGTTGGGATCCGCAGCGCGAAGTCATCCTGGACGACCCCGCCGCGTCACGGCTGTTGAGCCGGGCGATGCGCTCGCCGTGGCACCTCTAGAATCCGCCCCCCGCAAGGAGTTCCGCTGATGTCTCGCCTGTCATCTCCGATCCTGTTGGCCTTGGCCTGTTCTCTGTTGCTGGTGGCCACCGCCTGGGCCCAGCCGACAGCCGATCCATACGCCGAAGTGCTCCGTTACCAAGTCGGGCAACCGCGCACCGCCGTGATGGCGATCGAGGCCGAGTTGCGAGCGGCCACGCCGGCTCAACTGGCGGCCATTGAGGACAAGCTGCTGAACGTCCTCCAGTCCGACCAGGCGACCGGTGATGCCAAGGGGTGGGCTTGCCGGCAACTGCGGCAGGCAGGATCCGAGAAATCGGCCGCCGCTCTGGCAGAACTGCGGGGCGATCCCCAACTGGAGACCGTCGCCCGTTGGGCGCTGCAAGGCATCCCCGGCGCCAAGGTCGACCAGCTGCTGCGCGAGGCGCTGGGCAAGGGTCCCAGGGAGGCCCGAGCCGGCGTCTTGCAGACCATCGGCTCGCGGCGGGATCCCGCCGCCGTTCCGGTCGTCGCGCCGCTGGCGAGCGATCCGGACCCGGCGGTCGCCGAAGCCGCCTTGTACGCCCTCGGACAGATCGGCGGCGTTGAAGCCCTCGCCGCCGTCCGGGCGGCCCGCGTCCCGCCGCCCGTGACGCGCTATCGCCTGCACGCGCTGCTCCTGTGCGCCGAATCGCTGGCGGCCGCCGGTCAGACGGCCGAGGCGGCGCAAGTCGATCGGGAGGTATTCGCCGGGACGTCGGACACCGTGATTCGCGGCGCGGCATTGCGCGGCGTGCTGCTGGCCGAAAAGGTCCAAGCCGCGGACCTAGCGACCACGGCGCTGAAGGACGCTCAGCCTCGGCTCCGCCTGGCGGCCGCAAAACTGGTCTGCGAAACCGGGTGTCCCAAGTTGTTGAGTTCCGTCCTGGGGGGGCTGTCCACGCTGCCAGCCGATTCGGCCGCTACGCTCTTGGACTTGGTCGCCGACCCGGTGGCGCTGCCCGCCGTGCTGGCTGCGGTTGGCAGT
>CAIYOB010000905.1 GCA_903927685.1 uncultured Planctomycetaceae bacterium | reverse complement strand
CAGTACGTTTGACGGAGACGCAGGAGTTCTGCAGCGCGCAACTAGGTGTTCCTGGTCTCGGCTTCGATCCTCAACGTTCGGCGCGGGTCTCCGACCCCGCCGAAACGGCCGACCGAAGGTCTCCAACGCTTCCGGGAGACCTCCGGTCGGCGGCGGTGGCTCGGTCGGAGACCGGCCACAGCGCACCAACACTTGTCGGCTATGGGTGCCGGAGAGGGTGCCGGAGTCGCCGCACAGTTCCAGATGGTCCAGGGCGAATCGGATGGACGCCGGCTCAGCCGTCTCGCCGGCATCCCGCAGTGCGGTCAGCAGCGACGACGGATTGTCGGCCATCGGCTCGGGCGGTGCAGGGAAGTCAGCGAGCCTAGCGTCCTCCGGCGGCGTGTACCGCATCGCCACCGGCACGCTGGCGTCCTGCCAGGTGGCGATCAGGTCGCCATCCGCTTGCCGTTCGCTGGAGACGACTTGATCCGCGCGGCCTGCGCAGTCCACGAGCAACTCGCCCGGGACCAGGATTTCATCGGCCGGATACTCTCCGGGATCAAACAATCACAGCGGGCCGCTGATAAGAGCCTGTTCCGCCAGTTGGGCTAGCCGCAGCACCGCCGGCATAGGCCCGTTTTACTGCCACCAGTCTTTCTGCCCGCTCTCTGTCCCCCTTCTCCGTGTCTCCCCGTCTTCTTCCGGGCCGGGGAGGTGGAGGGGCGGACAACCGGTTGTTCACGGACAGCAGTGATGAGCGGTCCCACGTAGGTCGGGATCTCCGAGACCGACATGGCTTTCTACGCCGAAGGCGTTGCACACCGTAGCCCAGGGACGCGGTACGTCCGCGCACCCTGGGTTAGCGATCCCGCGCCCATCGCCAACCCTGAAGGGGTTGCACAAGCGCCCCGTGCCGGAAGGCCTGGCGGAAACATGGCTGGCACAAAGATGTATTCGCCCGCGCGCCGGAGCGCGTCCTCCACCAAGGCATCCGAAATGCGGAAGTCCACTGCGGCCAAGTCATCCAGCACGTCGCACAGGTTCGGAATCAGTCTTTGCTGCTTGGCTCGCAGCAGGACGGCTAACGTGCCGGTGATCGGCAAGCCGAGTTGCTGGGCGATGTGGCGGGCCTTCTTGTCATCCAGGATCAGACGCACAGCCGACGTTTCGGTTGCCAGGACAATGGCCTCCGACTCTCCCGCTCCCAGGCCAATCTGGAGCGACCGGGCCATCCCTTGATTCTGGATCGGTTGGACACGAATCCATGAGGGCAGGCTGGAGCCGCATTCGTACGACACCGCGCAGGGAACGAGGACCGTGCCGTACAGGTCGTGAAGCAGATCGAGTCGGCCGACCAAGTCCAGGGCGATCAAGCAACTGCTGTTGGACACCGTCATGGGATCAGGCATGGTCCAGGTCGTCCGCCAGTTCCTCGGCCGGGTAACTCAGCACCGCTATTCCCTGCTTTCCCAGGAGTTCGATGAACGTGCGTTTTGAGTACCCGGCAAGCTGTGCCGCTTGGCCGCAGGACAAACGTCCCACCTCGAACAGTTTGGCGGCCAGGCAGACTTTGGCCTCAGCTTCGCTGATCGAGTCCGGCAACGCGACGGTCATTTCCGACATGGGAAGGCTCCTTCTGGTGACGCCTATTATAGCCTCGGGCCCAGGCTGGATGGAACTCCGGGGCTGGGCGATCCAGCGATTCCCACCGCGAGCGGCGGTGCCAGCGCTCCGTGTCTCACCCTTCTCCACGACGCAGATGGGGAGCATGGACCCCCGCGGCTTCCGCTTCTCTCACGCAGGTCGGGGTCTCCGAGACCGACGCCGTTTCGTGCACGCCGAAGGCGTTCCACATCGTAGCCCAGGGTCGCGGTACGTCCGCGCACCCTGGGTCAGCCGTACCGCGCCCATCGCCAACCCTGAAGGGGTTGCACAACGCCGAGCCGGAAAGAACGGCAGAAACATGGCTGGCAGAAAGACGTCATCCCAGCCCCGGTCGAGTGGCCCATCTTTCTGCGGCCCATCTTCCTGCCGGCTCCGCTCTCCGTGTCCCCCTTCTTCGTGCCTCCCCGTCTTCTTCCCGGCAGCCGGCCCACGCGGGAGGTATCCGGCCGGTACCGCCGGCACGCATTGGGCACAGGGCGCAGCTGCTGGAAGTAGGCTGCCACCTGCTCTGGGCCGTCGAGGAACACGGCTTCGTGCGGCGGCTTGGACAGCAGCTCCTGTTGACTGGTGCTGCTTCGCCAATACTCTAGCTCCGGCTCGTGCGGCCGCTTTGCCGGACAGCCCGGCGAAAGACGCGCTGGACTGGTCTGCCTGCCGACGGTACTATTATCGTGTCGGCGGATGGACGGGATCGGCTGGACCAGCCGCGAAGAACTGAACCCACGATACGCGATGGTTCGGCAGCGCACGCAGTAGAGCGGAGAAACAACGATGACCAGAACAATTCACGGCATCGCGCACGGCAGGACCATCGAGCTGGACGAAGACCTCGGCGTCGCTGAAGGGCAGCCCGTCGAGGTCCAGGTGAAGGTACCCCGGCCGACGCAACCGTGGGGCGCAGGCATCCTTCGGACCGCTGGCGCCTTGGCAGACGATTCGCATTGGGATGGGATCATGGCTGAGATTCACGAAGCCCGCAAGCTCCAGTGCCGGCCTCAAATGGGCGAAGACTGACGCACCTTCTGGACACGCACATCTGTTCCGCTCACATGCGCCGTCCCGGTGGCTTGGCTCACTACTTCTTCCAGTATGCGGGCCGGATCGCGATTCCCAGCGTCGTCTTGGCCGAACTCTATGCCGGGGCCTGCAAGCACCCCAATTCGTTTCGGCTGTTGAGTCTGATCGCGGATTTGCTGCAAGAGGTCGCCGTGTTGGACTTCGATTCGGCGTGTGCCGAGCAATTTGGCAAGACCCAAGGATAATTGTGGCAGAAGGGAATCGCGGTTCCGGTGCCCGATTTGATGATCGTACTCGGCCTCAGGCATGCCGCAGACGACAACCGGCAGGCCCGTGTTGACGATCAGTACTTTGAGCCACTGCGACGCCTTCGTCATGACCTTGGCTCGGTCGACATCGAACGCCGCCGCTGTGGCCGGTTTGCGCAGCCGGGCGGCGCGGTTGGTCAGACTCTCCACCGTGCCGCTGCTCCAGGCGGGAGGGTGGTTCCCAACGCCGCAGGGGTTACACATCGTAGCCCAGGGTCAGCGGCGGTGACGCCGCGCCACGCTGGGTTGTGGAAGAAAACCACCGTCAACGCTGAAGGCGTTGCCCAACCCGGCGCCGCGGTATGGCACCCCTACAGGGTGCAATGGGCATCATTTGGCGACGACCCAGGGTGGCGCTCCGCGGCTCCGCCGCTTCGCTGACCCTGGGCTACGTTGTCCAACCGCTTCGCAGTAAAGAAGCGGGGGTCATATGTCCTTCATCGGCCGGCCGAGCGGCCAGGGGGGATTTCGGCGGATCGTCGAGTGCCGCATCGTGTATGATGGAACGAAGAAGGTCGGCGTCCGGGCCGAGCGATAGGCCAGCAAGCGTTGCTTGGGTTTCGGACGAATGGAAACGATGACCTTCGAGGGACGGCCTATTCACAATGCAGGGCGCCGAGGCCGACGGGCACAAGATCCGAGCGTGGATCGAACGGGATTGGACATGAAAAAGGCCGCCGGTGTCCGGCGGGGCACTACGGAGGTGGACGCCAATGTTCAGCGACCGCTCGAACGGACGAGGGACGAAACGGCTGCGGAGCATTTCGCTCGCAGTGACCGTGCTGGGCTCGATGCTGGGCCTTGGCCCGGCAATGGCTGCGGACGGCCAGCCCGACAAAGGCCCGACGTTGCTGGTGCCGGTGGCGGATTCTGTGCCGGTGGTCGACGGGAATCTCGAAGAGCCATGTTGGCAGAACGCGGCCCGAACGGGGCCGCTGAAAGACGCCCACGGCGAGCCGGGAGAACCCGCCACAGAAGCGTTCCTCCTGCGCGACGCCGACCAGTTGTACGTCGCTGTCCGTTGTGTCGCCGCGGCCACCGCTGCGGGCGATCCCCCGGCCGGCACGCCGGCGCAGGAAACGGAATCCACCGAACTCCTGATCAACTCCAACGGCGATCGGAATTCCTACTACCGAATCCGTATCAGCTGCGAAGGCGGCGGCCAGATGTTCTGCTCCTATCACGAGTACTCGCCACCGTGGCACGACCGGACGTGGCAACCGAAGCTCAGCTCGGCCGTGCTGAAGGGCCCGGAGATGTGGACGGCTGAGATCGCTCTGCCGTGGGTCGTCTTCTGCAAGCACAAGACGCTGGCTTCCGAGATCGGATTCAACGTTGGGCGGACCGGCATAGCCGGACGGGAAGCCCAGGGCTGGCCGAAGACGCCGCCGGGGCCCGGCGGGGCACACTGGGGAACCCTGACGGGAATCCCGGCACGCGCGAGTCTCCCGGAACCCGACTACGCCAAGCCGAAGCCCGACCCGTCATCCTCGGGCGCCCAGTGGGGCGTCGACACGTACCGTGTTCCGGAACCCGCGCGGCGAGCGTTCTTGGCCGAACAGCGCGAACAGACGCTCGAACTCGGCCCTGGCTCGGCTCACCCGGGCACCACGGGCGCGGTCCGGCTGGAATTGGAGGGTTTCCTGCTCGCCGGCGATCCCCACGCGCGGGGCATCATCTGGGATCTGGCCGTGAACGAGCAGCAGGGAGAACTGTACGTGCTCTCCGATCCGCGGCGCGTGAGGGAGGCGCCGGAGCTGCGGGTCTTCGACCGGCAAGGCCGGTACCTGCGGACCATCATGCCGTTTCACCCCACGTTACCGCGCGCCAACGTACAGGATCTGTGCCGCATGCTGGCCCGCGAAGGCGGGACCGACCTGGTCGTCCCAACGTTCTTCGAAACGCTGTGCGGCTCGCTCTCCTTGTACGGCGCCTGGTGGCATCTGCCGCAGAAGATGACGCTGGCGCCCAACGGCGACCTGATTCTGGCCAACGTCTACCGCGGGACCCTCTGGAGAATGCGGCCGGACGGGAGCCTGCCGCTGGAGGGCTGGACCTCGGTTTACCATCGCGGCCGCAATGAACCGTTCGAGAGCCACGACTGGACACAGGACTTTTTGAACGTCCAGGATCTGCAGAACTACCTGCCCTTCCACTCGCTGCACTACCCGTACTTCTGTTTCGACCGCAACGGCATGCTGTACGTCTCGGCCGGGCAGAGTTCCCGCTCGACGAAGGACTTTGCCTACCACTGGGAAGTGGGCCAGGAGAGCGTCACGTACCAGCGGGAAGTGCCGGGTACGGAGGGCCGCGGGGCGTACGTGTGGAAGTGCCGCATGCACGAAGGCGTCCGGTTGGAAGAACGGGGCGCCTTTGGAGGCTTCGCCGGGCCCAGCGGGTTGGTCCACGACGGCCAGCATCTGATCGTGGCCGATTCCGGGAACAACCGCCTGCAAGTGCTTGAGGAAGAGGGACGCGTGGCCGCCTCGATCACGCATTACGAACATGAAGGAAAGCGAGTTCCCCTCCATGGCCCGACGGCTTCGGCGATCGACCGCGAGCGGAACCTGTACGTGCTCGTGGCGTCGCGGCCACGGACGCCGGACCAGCCCATCGTCGAGCGGACGCTGCCCTCGATCCAGCAAGACTATCTCCGCGCTGCGCAGCAAGAGGCGGCGGAGCCGACGCGACTGATCAAGCTCAAGAGTTGGCAGGAGCCGCGTCTCGTGGCCGCTTCCGGGCCGCTGCATGCGGACGTCGTGCAGATCGCCGTGGACGCCGGAGTGTCGCCGCCGCTGGTCTGGGTCGCCAACGGCTCCGGTCCGGGACGCCTGCTGCAATTGGCGGGCAGCGATTTGTCGCTCAAGGCGGACTGGGGGGACAACGGTGAGACGCTGTCCTTTCCTCGGCAAAGCGGCAACCAGCCGATTCTGAGTATCGATCCGCAGACCGGCGACTTGTACGTCGAGGATGATTCCAACTACCGCCTCAAACAGTACGGCACGGTGTATCGGATCGACCAGGCGGGGACCGTGCTCAAGAAGTGGCCGCCTGCGTTCTTCAACAACCTCGGCTTGAAGGCCACGTCGCCCTGGTGGCCGCCGGATCATGAGCGTCACTTCCGCTACCCGGAGGAACCGCTGTTCATCGACTCCATCTTCGGCAAAGACGGCCGCGTGTACCGGTGGAAGCTGGGACCGGCGGGGATCGAGATCGTGCGTTTCGACCGCGCGGGCCAGCCGCTTCCGTTCGCCGCCACCGGGACGAACGCCTTGTTCGTCGATCACCCGATGCAAGTCAACTTCTGGCACGACGTGTATCACGGCGTCGAGGTGGACCGGCACGGCAGGATCTACTACGTCGCCAAGGCGGAAGTCGATGCCACGGCTCGTCCGGTAAGCGCCTACAATGCCGTGCGCCGGCAAGTCAACGTCTACGATGCGGACGGGAAACTGCAGACGAAGGGCTTGCTGAACGTGGATGCGGTGCGCGGCCTCCAGGTCGACGACGCGGGGAACTTGTACGTCATGCACCGTCCTGCCGAGCGGCCCTGGGACTTCTACCTGGTGCTGTCGAAGTTCCCGCCGACCGGAGGCGCACCGTTGTGGTCGCGCCGTTGGGACGGTTATATCGGGCAGGCCCAAGCGACCTTTGCGCCCTGCCACTGCATCACCTCGCGACAGCATCAGACGCTGGACGAACGAGGTTACCTCTATGCGGCCGGCCTGCACAGCGTGCAGGTCATTGACTGTGCCACGGGACAGCTGGTCGGGGAATTCGGCAGCTACGGGAACCTGGATTGCCAAGGCCCGGGCAGCCGGTTCCCGCACCCCGAGCTGCCGTTCGGAACGATCTCCGCCCTCTCCGTCTGGAAAGACCGGCTCTTTGTTGTGGACGTGCTCAATCGGCGGATCGCCAAGTGCCGCATCATCTACAGGCGAGCCGCTTGAGCCTGAGAAACGGTAACCGTCGACAGCTGCCGATAACCGTCGAGGGCTCTCGACGGACATCGCGGGCCCTCGAAACAACCCGGGAACACTGGTTGCGGCCCCGGGCCGGGCTGCGTATTCTCCGTACTTGTCCGCGTGGATCAAGACATCGTGAGAACGAAAGGGGTTCCGATGAAGTCGGCTGCAGTGGGGTGCCAACGGGAGAGGCTGCGGCGGCCGCGGATGAGCGGACTCCTTTGCATCCTTGCCTTGACGCTCGTTGTCGCCGATAACGCTCGCGGCGACGAACCGCAGCTCATGGCGCATTGGAAGTTGGCCACCGATACGCGCGACTCTGCGGGCCACGATTTGCACGCGACGAATCACGGCGTGCGGTTCTCCGCAGGCGCCGCCGTCTTCGATGGCAAGGACGCTTATCTGGAGGTTGCTGACAGCGAGCATCTCCGCCCGGGAACGGGGGATTTCACGATCTGTGTCCGAGTGCACACCGACGAGAAACTGACCGACGCACTGGGCGACGTGCTGAGCAAGTTCCAGCCGGCCACGCGCACCGGCGTGGTCCTCTCGCTCATGAACTACCCCGGCGTAACCAACGCGCAGTCCAACCTGCGAAACCTGTGCTTCGGAATCGACGCCCACACGCCTACCGGCACCTGGGAGGACCTCGGCCGCCCCGGGGACAGCCGTCACGTGCGGGCTCTGTGCGTCTTCGACGGGAACCTCTACGCTTCGACTTGGGAACCCGCCGCGGGCGACGCCGGCGGAATCTATCGGTTCCAGGGCCAAGACAACTGGGTCCACGTCGGCTCTCCCGACAAGGCCAACGCGATCAGTTCGCTGTGTGTCTGCAACGGAAAACTGTACGCCGGCTCGGAGTGGTACGACGGCGGCGGCTCGTCGCTCCCTTTGTCGGAGAATACCCATCCCGGCGGGCGCGTGTGGCGCTACGACGGCGGCCAGACGTGGACCGACTGTGGGCAGGTGGACGCGGAAGTCACGTCCGTCTCCGGGCTGGTCGAGTTCAACGGCCAGTTGTACGCCGGGACCGGGACCACGGGTTCACATCATCCTCTGGGCAAGAACAAAGGGCTGTTCCGCTACCGCGGCGGGACCGACTGGGAGTCGCTCGGTTGTCCGGAGAAGCGGACGGTCCATCTGGGCGTCTATAATGGGAACATCTACGCGTTGAGCTACGACGGCGGACACGTCTTGCGCTACGACGGCGACAGCCAGTGGACCGATTACGGTCCGCCTCCGGAGTCGACTCAGACGTACTCGTTCATGGTCTATCAGGGGAATATGCACTTCTGTACATGGCCGAAGGCTCTGCTCGTTCGCAACGACGGCCCGGGCGCATGGACCGTGTTGGGCCGGCCGGGCGAAGAGCAGGAATCGATGGCAGTCAGCCTGTACAACGGGAAGCTGTACCTCGGAACGCTTCCCCTGGCCCAGGTCTACCGCTATGACGGTCCCGGCCAATTGACCCTGGTCGGCCGGCTGGATCACACCCCCGACGTCGTGTACCGGCGCGCCTGGTCCATGGCCGTCTACGGCGGCCGGCTGTACTGTGGCGTACTGCCTTCGGGACACGTCTTCCGCCTCGAAGCCGGCAAGAGCGTGACGCACGACCGCGCCCTGGAACCGGGTTGGCGGCACATCGCCGCGGTGAAAGACGGCGGCTCGATCCGCCTGTACGTCGACGGCCAGTGCGTGGCCCGGAACGACGGATTCGATCCCGAGGCATTCGATCTCGACAACGATCAACCGCTCCGCATCGGTTTTGGCGAGCACGATTACTTCAACGGCCAGATGAAGGACCTGCGCATCTACAGCGGCGTGCTGTCCGATGCCGCGATCGCCGAGGCGGCACGCTGAAGTAACGCAGCGCTGAAGTAACGGAGAACGAATTGCGTTCAGCAGCGCGAACGCTATCCTGGAGACATGACGAAGCCCCAACTGACGGACATCGCGATCCCCGCCGAGCACATCGAAAAGGCGATCCACGTGGTTCGCGGCCAGCGTGTGATGCTGGATGCCGATCTTGCCCGGTTATACGGCGTGTCGACGGCGGCCCTGAACCAAGCCGTCAAACGCAACGCCGACCGGTTCCCGGAGGATTTTGCGTATCAGCTTACACAACAAGAGTTTGCAGCTTTGATGTCACAAAATGTGATATCAAAATCTGGGCGTGGCGGCCGGACAAAACCGCCGTGGGCGTTCACCGAGCATGGCGTGGCAATGCTGTCCAGCGTCCTGAAATCGCCTACGGCTGCGCGCGTGAACGTCGCGATCGTGCGGGTCTTCGTCCGCCTGCGCCGCCTGATGGCTACTCCCGGTGAACTTGTCGAACAACTGACCAAGTTGAAGGAGACCGTCCAACTTCACGATGAGCAGATCCACGCCATTACGCAGGTCCTTCGACAACTGATGCAGCCTCCTCCGAACGAGTCCAGGCGGCCGATCGGTTTCCATGTTCAAGCGTCGCCCAATCAGGCCGCCAGAGACGGCTCGCCCGCGAGCCCGACGCAACCGTAGCAGCAAGGAGCAAGGTGATGACTCGTCGCGGTCTGGAGCCGCTGTTCCTGGTTCTGATTCCTGTCGGCGTTTCGGTGGCCACTGAGCCGCCGGTCGTATTTTGGGCCAGCGATCCGGTGCACCCCGGTGAGACGGCATTGGTCCTGGGCGACGGCTTCGGCGAGCAGGCCCGGGTGAGCGTCGGGCGGCTGGCCGACTTAGCGGCGGCTGAGCCGGCGGCAGCCGAACCGATCGCGGTCGAGGTTGTGCAGCGGTCGCCGCAGTGCGTCAAGTTCGTGTTGCCGCCGCAGTTGCCGGACGGCGTATTCAGCTACCGCATCACGGCCGCCGGCGGGACGGTCACCGGCTTGTTGAACCGGCCGCAGGCATGGTGGGTGCAGGGAGACGGCGGGCCGAGCGCCACGCCCGGAGGCTGGGTCCGCTGGTTCGGCAAGAACCTGGGCGACGCGAGCGCCGGTTTGGCCCCGAAACTGCAGCTGCGGGGCGAGAAGAACTGGGAGGTCGAGGCGGTGGCCGATGCCTACTCCGGCCGCGCCTCGCTGCCCGCCGACTTGCCGCCCGGCGAGTACGAGGTCGCGGTCCACAACGGACGCGGCGGGCCGACGGCGTGGAGCGAACCGCTGCGGCTGCGCGTGGCCGCTACGACTTCGCGGCCCGGCGGGCAATTCAACGTCAGGGACTTCGGGGCCGAAGGAGACGGCGTGAAAGATGACACGGCCGCGGTCCTCACGGCCTTGGAGAAGGCCCGGACCGACGGCGGTGGCGTCGTCTATTTTCCGCGGGGGCGATATCGACTGTCCGACGGGTTGACGGTTCCCAGGTTCACGGAACTGCGCGGCGAGCGGTGCGAGTTCGTGGCCCTGTGCTGGGTCGACCTGCCGGCGCCGCCCGAAGCGCTGGTGCGGGGGACCAACTCGTTCGGCTTGCAGGACTTGACCCTGTACGCCCAGAACTACCGGCACGTGATCGTGGGCGACTTGGGCGACCAGCCGGAGGCCGGAGACGTGTGCTTGCGCCGCGTCCGCGTGCGGGCCAGTATCTATCGCGGCCATCCGACGCCGGAACAGGTCGACGTCCGGTTCCGGGAATCGCTGCGGCTGTCCACGGGCGGCGGCGACACGGTGCGGCTGGGCGGCGAGAACATCGAGATCACCGACTGTGATCTGTACGGCAGCGGCCGGGCGTTGTTTCTCAGCCGCGTCCGCGGAGGTCGCGTGGCACAGAACCACTTCTACAACGGCCGCTGGGGCTGGTACTGCATCGCGGGCAGCGACGGCTTGATCTTCGAGGACAACGTGCTGCAAGGCGGCGACCTGATGTCGACCGGCGGCGGGATGAACTGCCTGGACGGTTCGGCCTCGTCGCAGAACGTATTCTTCGCTCGCAACCAACTGAGCCTGATGCACGGCTGGGACCGCGAGGCGATGACGAGCGACGCGGGGGGCGAAGTGTACTTCGGCCAGATCGCCGCCGCGAACGGCGCGCAGCTGACGCTGGCCGGCGAAATGAACGACGTGCAGCGGAAT
>CAIYOB010000904.1 GCA_903927685.1 uncultured Planctomycetaceae bacterium | reverse complement strand
TCTTCTCGTTTTTCGGCAACAAGTCGTCGACGTTCGGCATGGGCGGCTCGGCGATGGTCCAGGTGCTGGACAACACGACGACGGCCTTGATCGAGGGCGGGGCCGCCGTGTCCAGCGGCGTTAACGGCGGGTTGGAGGTCGCGGCCAGCCAGGACATCTACTCGTTGGAGTTCGCCCAGTCGGGCGGCGATTCGGGCAGTATCGGGATCAGCGGCAGTATCGTGTGGGTGGATCAGACCAGCGACACGATGGCCCAATTGGCCAGCGGCGTGCAAGTTACGGGCGGGCCCGTGAGCGTTACGGCCGAGGACCAGACGACGCACACGAGCCTGGCCGGTTCCGCCCAGCTGGCCAAACGGCTGGGCATCGGCGTGGGCTTCGCCCTGCTCGACGCCGATCGCACGACCCTGGCGATCGTGGGCAAACAACGGACGGACGACGACCAGACCATTGGTTCTGACGGCAGCGTGTTGAACGTCAGCCAGTTGGAGCTGGAAGCCACCTCGACCGGCCGGCTGTGGAGCTTCGGCCTGGTCGGTGCGCTGGCCTCGAACATCCCCACGGGCTCGCCGGCCCAGCAGCACGGCCAAGCCGGGCCGGTCCAGGCGACCAGCGGTGTGGCCCTGGCCGGCGATGCCGCCGTGAACACGGTCACGGACACGACCCAGGCGTACCTCAACGACGGCGGCGCCATTCGCAGCGGCGGAATCACGCTGAAAGCCGATGATGACACGCGGATCAGCACGGTGACCGGCGCCGGCGCGCTGTCGATCAAGCCGGACGGCACCATCGGCGGCGCGTTGGCCGGTTCCTTCAGCTACAACGATTTGATTCTGACGACCGAGGCGTTCGTCGCCGGCCCCACGATCGAGCAGGCCGGCGACATCACCCTGGACGCGACGTCCGCCGGCTATATCCTGGCGGTCTCCGGAGGCTTGGCGGGGGCCCTGGCCAAGACCAGCGTGGTCATCGCCGGCTCGTTCTCCTGGAACGAGGTCACGAACAACGTGCGGGCCTTCCTGGACCGCACCTGGATTCAAC
Organism: uncultured Planctomycetaceae bacterium; assembly: GCA_903927685.1. Next base: position 1,797 of record CAIYOB010000904.1, on the reverse strand, counting down.
AATTGGCAAGTCTCGATTTGACGGCCGACGACACGTCGACGATCCAGGCGGACGCCGGCGCGGCGGCGATCGCCATCTCCCGTGCCGGGCAAGGACTGGGCGGGGCCGTCGCCTTCGGCGTTTCCGCCGCAATCAACAACTTGACGCCGACCGTCCAGGCCTACGTCACCGACTCGCGCGTAACGGCCGCCGCCGGTGTCGCCCTGGACGCCGAGTCCCAGGCGGACATCACCGCGATCACTTGGGCCGGCGACGTGGCGGGTGCGGCCAGCGGCACGAGCGGCTTGGAGGGGACCTTCGCTGGCGCAGGCTCGGGGAACACGATCACCTCGATGGTCCAGGCCCAACTCCTCGGCGACAGCGACGTGTCAACCGCAAGCGGCGGCGACATCACGCTGACCGCGACCGACACCCCGGACATCGAGGCCAATGCCGGCGGAATCGCCTTTACGGTCGAACTAAACAGCGGCACAAACGTCCCGGTCGCGATCGGCGCGGCTGCCTCCTTCAACGAAATCCGCGGCGGATCGATCCAGGCGGGAATCCAGGCGGCGACGGTGACGTCCGGCGGCGCGTTGACGCTCGAAGCCCACTCCGATCCGGAGATCGATGCCCAGTCGATTTCGCTGAGCGTCGGGGCCGCGATGACGGACGGGCAGGGCGCCGGGATCACGCTGGACGGCGCCGGGGCGGGGGCGGGAAATGAGATCGGCAACACGACGGAGGCCTCGATCACCGGCGGCAGCACGGCCCGGACGACAGGGACCGGCAACGTCAGCGTCAGCGCGGCCGATACGTCCAAGATCAAGGCTGTCGCCCCGGCCATCAGCCTGGCTTTCGAATACACCGGCGGCACGGCTTTCTCCTTGCTCGTCGGGATCTCGATCACCAGCAACGAAATCGCGAATACGCTGAAGGCGAGCGTCGATGGCTCGACGGTCGTCTCGGCGGGACACTTGGCCGTGACGGCCGATTCCACGGCGACCAGCCGCTCGGTTCCCGTGGCCGCCGTGCCGACGCTGACGATCAGCCAGGCCAGCAGCATTTCGCTGTCGGGCGTCGGAGCCCACGCGTTCAATACGCTCACCAATGACGTGGAAGCCTCGCTGACCGGGGGCAGCCAGGTCGAAACCGCGGGCGATGTCAACGTCACGGCTAGCGACGACTCGACGATTGTCGCCCGCGTCGTCGCAGCCTCGATCACCGTCAACGTCGGCGAAAACGCGGGCGGCAATGTCGCTATCGACGCCGCCCTGGCGACCAACAAGATCGGGCTGGACAACGACCGCAACACGGTGCGGGCCTTCATCCAGGATTCCACCGTGACGGCGGCGGGGGTCATCGACGTCTCCGCCACCTCGACACCCAAGATCACCGGGCTGACCGTCGGCACCGGGCTGTCTATTTCTGCCACCAATGGCGTCAGCTTTGGGGTGAACGGGTTTGGCGCCCGAACGACCAACAGCGCTCGCCAGACCATCGAAGCGGCCATTCTCGGCACCAGCGAGGTCAGCACGATTGGCGGCGGAAAGATCACGGTCGAGGCCTCCGAATCGGACGATCCGCAGATCAGCGCCCAGGCGACGGGGGGCAGCCTGAGCGGCTCGTTCAGCGGCAGCAGCTTCAGTGGAGCAGTGACCGTCGGCGTGGTGCTGACGGACAATAACGTGGGCAACCAAGTCGCGGCGCACATCGACCAGGCATCCGTCACGTCCAGCGGAGACATCGAGCTGGATGCCAGTTCGACGACCGACGTCGAGTCGCTGACGGTCTTCGTCAGCCTGTCGATTGCGATCG
>CAIYOB010000903.1 GCA_903927685.1 uncultured Planctomycetaceae bacterium | reverse complement strand
GTCGTTGACAATTGATGTCGGGGTCGGGGTGTCTGGGGGGAATGGCCTTGTCCATGCCCACATCTCGAGGTCCAACCTACTCGGCCCCCTGCCAGCTTGCTGGCAGGAGCGCAAGTCTGGTCGCCGCCGACCGGAGACTTATTCACCGGCCGCACAAGGCGGCAGGGGCCTGAACGTTTCGCGAATTGGGCTTGCGTCTCGCTAACAAGACTGATCCACCTGCCAGACAACCAGGCAGGGGTGTCGGAGATGTGGGTAATGACAAGGAGCGAGGCCCCGGGCGCCCAACACAGGGTTGGGGTTGAGGGAGTATAGGCGAGACCTTCGGTCGGTAATTTCGGCGGGGTCGAAGACCCGCGCCGAGCGCGGGAGGAGAAAAGACGATGTCTCAGACAGCTTTCCAGGACCAGACCGCCGTCGTCACCGGCGCGGGCGGGACGCTCTGCTCGGCCGTCGCCGTCGAACTGGCTCGCTGCGGCGCGAAAGTCGCCTTGCTCGGCCGCACCTTGGAGAAACTCGAGCCGGTCGCCGCGGCCATTGGGAACATCGGCGGCACGGCGTTGCCCCTGAGCGTGGATGTGACCGACGCGGCCGCAGTCGAGGCGGCCGGCCGACGGATCGCGCAACAGCTGGGCCCGTGCACGTTGTTAGTGAACGGAGCGGGTGGAAATCACCCCGAGGCGGTGACGACCACGACGGAGTTCCAGCCGGAAGAAATTGATGCTGCCCGGCCGGAGAACCTCCGCGGGTTCTTTCAACTGGACCCCAACCGGCTGCTGGACGTCATCCAGGTCAACACGATCGGCACGCTGGTCCCGTGCCAGGCGTTCGGCCGGCAGATGGCGGAGTTGGGCCGGGGCGCGATCGTGAACTTTGCCTCGATGAACAGCTACCGGCCGCTGTCCCGGAACCTCGCTTATGCCGTGTCCAAGGCCGGCGTCGTGAATCTCACCCAATGGCTCGCGGCCTACCTCGCCCCCGCCGGGATTCGCGTCAACGCGGTCGCCCCCGGCTTCTTTCTGAACCAGCGCAGCCGTAAGATCCTGCTCACCGATGCCGGCGACCTGACCGCCCGCGGCCAGAGCGTCATGTCCCACACGCCGTTGAAGCGGTTTGGCGAAGCACAAGAGCTGCTGGGCGCCGTGTGCTGGCTGCTGGATGACGCGCGGGCCGGATTTGTCACCGGGATCACCGTCCCCGTGGATGGAGGCTTCGCGGCCTCGCCCGGCGTGTAGCAGCTGCCGGGAGCATCGAGAGAAAGGCAGTCCAACAGACTGAATTCTAGGAATCGGAAGTCCCAATCTGCTGGCCTCCCTGAATCTGCTGGAAATGTCGGTGCTTTGTCGGCTACTCGATCTTGGCAGCGATCGCTCGTGCCTGCAGGTCCGGAAACCCTGATCTTTCGCCCGATCTTTCACCTAATCTCCTCCCTAGGCATTGGAACTGCGGAGATCAGGTGAAAGACCAGGTGACAACGACCGATTTCCCGTGGCCGCATCTGCCTGTGGGGACTCGCCGTCCGCTCATCTGTACATCCGTCACGTAGGACAACAGTCTGTCCCACCAGGGCTGTACAGCCGCTTGCCGCCGTGGAATGATCGGGGCAGTTCACGACGAACACACTGCGTGGAGGCCCATCATGAGTGGCATCAATCCGGCGTTGGTCCGGCAATGGCGGCTGTTGCGATTGCTGGCGGCCAGCAGCGAAGGACTGGCTTTGCGCGAGCTGGCCAGCCAGCTCGAGGTCAGCCCGAAGACGATCCTGCGCGACTTGCAGTTGTTCCAGCGGACCGGGTTTCCCGTGCTCGAGGTCGTCGGCAGCCACGGCGTCAAGCACTGGCGGCTCGGTCCCGCAGGAGGCGAGATCCCGTTGGGGTTCACGTTTGACGAGGCCCTGGCGATGGTCTTGGGCTGGAAGTCCCTGCAGGGACTGGGCGGGACGCTGATCGCCGAGGCCGCCGAGCGGGCGTTCCAGAAGCTGCGGGCGGCGTTCAATCCGCGGGTGCTCCGCTACCTGGACAAGATGCGAGACCAGTTCCGCGACAGCGACTTCGGGGTTACGGAATATGGCCCGCACGCCGAGATCCTGGACCAGTTGATGATCGCCATCGAGGAGCGGCGGGTGGTGTTCATTGCCTATCGGTCGCAGCGGGCCACCGAGCCGGTGACGTACGACGTGCATCCGTACCGGCTGCAGCGGCATCAGGGTTCGCTGTACCTGGTCGGCTACAAGCCGCTGGACGACGCCGTCCGCACTTGGCGGGTGGACCGGATCGAGCGGGCGGATGTGGAACAGATGCCGTTCACCGTACCGGCCGACCTGGACCTGGACGCCCGTTTCGCCGGCTCGCTGGGCATCTACGAAGGCCACGAGGACATCGGCGTGCTGGTCCGTTTCCGGCCCCCTGCCGCGCGGTTCGTCCAGGAGAAAAAGTGGCACAGCAGTCAGCGGCTGACCCCACAGCGGGACGGCAGCCTGCTGGCCGAACTGCGGCTGTCCAGCACCGCCGAGTTGAAACCCTGGATCCTGGGCTTCGGCAGCGCCGCCGAAGTGCTGGAACCGGAGTCCTTGCGTGCCGAACTGGCCGCCGAGTTACAGCAGATGCTGGCCGCCTACCAGCCCCCGCCCGGCCCAGCCCCAGAGGCGCAGAAGCGAAGAAGAACACAAAGTGCACGCAATCCGGCACGGCCAAAATAAGCGTGAAGAGTCAAGGGAGCACGGACCTGGGGCCGCCGTCATCCCTTCCCGCCTCGGTTTTCAGCCTCCCGCGCGCAGGAGGGTCCGACGCGGTAGCGGCCGGGGAGGGCCGGAAAACCGAGCTTCGGGACCAAGACAAGCCAGCCAGCGTTCGGCCGACACGACCAATCCCCGCTCCGGTAGATGGATTTTATCCCCCACCATATTGACAACGGCCCAAGGACTACGGAAAAACAGACCACTGCCCCGAACTCAGACCCCGAACGACTGACCACTGACGACTGACGACTGACCAACGCCCGGGAGTATCGCCATGCCCACCGTCGATTTGGCCTTTGCGGTTCTCGCCACGGAGCCGATTCCAGCGGACCACGGCTACCACCTGTACGGCGCGTTGTCGCGGGTCTTGCCGCAGCTGCACCAGAGCAACGGTATCGCCGTGCACCCGATCCTGGGCCAGCAGATCGGCAACCGGCAGCTGCAGTTGACCGACCGCAGCCGCCTGGTCTTGCGGGCGGACGTGGACCAGATCGGCCAGTTGATCGCGTTGGCCGGCAAGCAGTTGGACATCGCTGGCCACCGCGTGCGGATCGGGGTGCCCCAAGTCTGGACGCTCCGCGCCGCCCCGGCCGTGCGCAGCCGCCTGGTGACGATCAAAGGCTTCCTGGACCTCGATCCGTTCCTGGTCGCCGCCCGGCGGCAGTTGGACGAGCTGGGGGTGTCCCCCGAGGCCCAACTGCGACTGGGCAAACGCCGCACGCTGCGAATCCGGGAAAAAGAAGTCGTCGGTTACGAGGTCCGCGTCGAAGGGCTCACAGCCGACGAGTCCCTGACCCTGCAAGAACGCGGCCTCGGCGGCCGCCGCCACATGGGGTGCGGGGTGTTTGTGGCGATTGCCAAGGAGACTCATCATGGATGTGGTTGAGCGATTGTACAACAAGCGGCTATTGGCCAAACGCTGGCGATGCCAAGCGAAGGCCCGCGGACGATTCAGCGAGTTAAGCCTCGGCCGATTGGAGCGGCACGAATCGCTGTTTCTCCCCGGACACCTTCGCGACGCGTACGAAGCGGGCAATCACGTACTGAAAGCGACGGGGCAGACTCAACTCGCGGCGCTCGGCCTCGAGCCAGCTGCTTGGCTGGAACGTCTGCGCCGAGTTGTCCTTCTGGCGACTGCGCTTCACGATCTCGGAAAGTGTAACGACCATTTCCAGGACATGTTGCGGGGCGGCACTCCGCAAACATTGCGGCACGAGTGGGTCGGGTTGCTCATTCTTGAAACGCCGGGCTGGCGTGACTGGCTGCTTCCTGCACTCGGCGGAGACGAAGTCGATTGGAGCATCGTTCTATGGTGTATCGCCGGCCATCATCCGCGATACGATCGGTCCGCTCCGCCCGAAGTTGGAACTGGTCGAAGGCGGATAAATGTGCTGCTTGATCACGATGACGTGCTCAAGGCGATTGAGTGGCTCCGCAAGACCTTTGAGTTAGGGCAAGCACCTATTCTCCTCCCACGCAACATCGATCTGCGTACGGGCGTCGACAATCAGATCGAGGATCTCTATCAGCTGCACTACGCCGCCGAAGATCAATACGATGGTTTTCCTGAGGATCTGCGTCGGTTCGTCGCTGTGGCCAAAGCGTCGGTACTTGCCGCGGACGTTGCTGGCTCAGCGCTTCCTCGTACCCTGGTGATCGACACAGAGCGGTCGGCGTGGATCGGCTCGGTGTTGAACGCAAGCACGTTACCAGGGGCCTCAGATTT
>CAIYOB010000902.1 GCA_903927685.1 uncultured Planctomycetaceae bacterium | reverse complement strand
TTTTGGGCGGCTGCGTGGGGCCAGCCGGGTTTCTGGACGGTGACCATGACGGCCTTGACGCCGGTTCGGCGGAAGGCGTTGGAGCCGTTGAAGGCATCCTCCGGGAGGTCGGTCACGTCGGCTTCGAGTTCCTGCAGCCAGGCGCGGAAGCCGGTGGCGCGGCTGGTCTGGCGGAAGCGGAAGCCGTTGGACATGATGGCGACCAGCCGGCCGCCGGGCTTGACGTGGTTGAACGCCTGCCGGACGTGGGCCATGTCGGCGCCCTTCTCGAACGGCGGGTTCATCAGCACGCGGTCGTACTGGCGGCCGTTGCCGTTCCAGGCGGTGAAGTCGCGGCCGACGATGGCGTGGCCTTTGGCTTTGAGGATCTTGGCGAGGGCATCCCGCAGTTCGACGGCGTCGAGGTCGGCGTGGGGGAATGCCTGCTTGACGCGGTCGCAGATGGAGCCGATGCCGGCGGACGGTTCGAGGACGGTCTGGCCGTCGTGCATGTCGGCGGCGGCGAGCATCATGTCGATCACGGCGTCGGGCGTGGGGAAGAAGCCGTCGATGTCCATGTTGCGGAGCTGGTCGATCATGCGGTCGATTTCGCGCTGGCGGGCCTGGTCGGCTTCGGCCTGCTGTTGGTCCGGGGTCTTGGTGTTGTCGGCCAGGCTGCGGATAGCATCGGCTTCGGGGCTGGTGTCCTGCCACTCGTCGCTGTCCGCGTAGTAGCCGTGGTAGCCGTTGCTGACCATGACTCCTTTACGGGCGGCGATTTGCAGGAAGCGGTCTTTCGAGGGGACGAAGCCGGCGAGGGCGGCGGGGCGGTCGGCGTGGTCCAGGGCGTGGCAGTAGACGCGGATGAATTCGGCGGCCCGCTGCAGCTGGGCGCCTTCACGCTCGGCGGAGCGGGCGTGCTTGAGCATGCGGGACGTGTGCGTGGGGCGGTCGCGGAGTTTTTCCATTGCCTGCCGGTCGAGGGTGGCGGCGAGCTTCAGCAGGGCGGCGGGGGACCAGCGGGCGGATTTCTTGGGGGCGGCTTTGGTTTTAGTGGTTCGGGTCATGGGTTCGGTTCGCTTTCTTTGGCGTTGGGATTGAATGGGATGAATGGGACTGATGCGAGTAATGGGGTTGCAGGAACGAAAACGGGTGCCCGTGTGGAGGCGGGCACCCGTGGGGTTGCTGACTGCGGAGCCGGGCTGACGGCTACGGCATGTCGGGCAGTGCGTGGCCGAGAGTCACCGTCTGGCCGCAGGCGGATACCTGGAACGGCTGGCCGCGCCGGGCGATGATCGCCGCGGCGTGGGATTCGATCTGTTGCCGCAGGTCCGGCGGGCAGTCGGGCTCAACTTGGAGGGCGAGCGTCGAGTAGGGCAGGAACGCCAGCCGCTTGTAGTCGCCGTGCTGCTCGGTCCAGCGGTCGGCGTAGCTGAGGCCGCAGGGGAAGACCCCGATGAACAGACGCTGGCCCTGGGGAACGATGCAGCCAGCGTCGATCAAGACTGGCTGGCCGTGCTTGTCGAGTGAGCGAATCATGGTTGTCCTTTCAGTCTTCGTGGGGATACATGATCGTGATGCAGGGGGCTCCGTTGTCGTCGCCGCCGATCACGGCTTTCAGGGTGACGAGCTTGGCGCGGGGCTGGCGGTTGGAGCCGACCGGGATGTTGGGGACGACGCGGAGGCGGAAGAGGATTTCGCTCTTGTCCTGACCGCCGGAACGGACAGCGCAGGTGAACATCCAGAGCACGTCCCACATCGGTCAGGTCGGCGGCCGGGGCGGGGTGGTCGCCGTCGCCGTCTCCGTTTCCGCCCGGGGCGGCGTGGTAGCAGTCGGCGTGCGCCCAGCGTTGGGTGCCGTTGGCGAACTTGCGGACGAGTCGGATCGGCTCGCCCTTTTCGATCTGCTTGAAGCAGATCGCGCACTTTGCCTTGACGGTGGCGAGTTCGTGCTGTAGGGTGGCAGACATACGTTTCTCCTTGCGATAGGGGGAAATGAAGAAGGCCCGGTGCGGTGACCGCCGCATCGGGCCGTTTTGTTTGGAGGGGGAACTACGGCAGGACATCGACTTCGAGCAACTGGCGGGCTCCGCCGACCGTGGCCTTGACTTGCTTCCA
>CAIYOB010000901.1 GCA_903927685.1 uncultured Planctomycetaceae bacterium | reverse complement strand
GAAGACCCACCATGCCACCACCATCGCCAGCCACGAGATCGTTTTGCAGGCAGTCTGTCGCATCATCGTCTCCCACGTCGAACCCCAGATCGCTGTCGTCCCTCGCCGTCCACGATTGTGGGCGGCAGGCTGCCTGCGATGATAGTCATTGCTCCAGCGCATACAAGCCGGTGGCGAAGTCCAGTCGCCGATCTCATCCGGCCACGGTCCGGCGGCCAGCGAGTACCAGCACGTCATTCCCAAGACGAACAACACGGTCGCCACAAGGGCCCAGCCTCTTGCCGACTCCATCTGCGTTTGGGGAGACTTTGCGGGCCCATCTCCTCCCACGTCACCACGCTGCTCGCCAGCGTGGAACGGAGTTCAAGACCAGGCCTCACTCCCCTTGTTTCACCAGGCTTCCCCGGCTAGGCTCAAACGAAACACTGAGGGAACCTATGAACACGCTCTCTCGCCTGCTCTCGATTCTCGTCGTCTCGCTGCACGCCACGCTGGCACTCGCCCAGGATGCCGCGCCGGCCGACCGCAACGCCGTCAATACCAAAGCGCGCCCCGGCGACATGCTGGCCGACTCGCCGGTCACGTTTCCCCAACAGGGCGCCTTACCGGCCAAGTATCCACCCGACGTGAAGGACCAAGCCGAGCCGTCGGAGAAGGACTACTACATTTTCAGCACGCCGTGCCGCTCCCTGGCGCAGATCGCGGCGATTCAGCAGGCCATGCCGCCCGGCCAGTTCACGCAACCGCCCGCGGACTGGACGCATCTCCGGCGTACGCGCCGCATTCTCACCGAAGGCGGCGATCTGCACCTGCTCGCGTTGGGCGACAGCATCGTCAACGACACGATGCGTTCCGGTTGGGTGGCGCAATTGCAGGAGGCCTATCCGAAGGCGCGGATTCGGGCCACGGTGTATGTGCGGGGCGGCGGCGGCTGCCAGCACTACCGCGAGGAAGGCCGTGTCGACAAGTACGTTCTCCCGCGGAAGCCGGACTTGGTGTACATCGGCGGCATCAGCCAGAAGGACATCGCGAGCATCGGCGAAGTAATCCGCCAGTTGCGTGCGGGTTTGCCGGAAGTGGAAATCCTGCTCGCCACCGGCACCTTCGGCACGGCGGACCCGCGCGATCCCGCCGCGCTGGCCAAGGCGGGGCATTCCGGCACCGGCCCCTACGGCGAGGCGCTCAAGGCACTCGCTGCGGAGCAGCGTTGCGCGTATCTTGACATGACCGGGCCCTGGGCGGAATACATCCGGTCCGCGAAGCTGCATCCGCACGTGTTCTATCGCGACGTGGTCCATGCCAACGAGTTCGGGGAACAGATCCTCGCCAAGATCATGATGGCGTTCTGGACCGCGCCGGATCATCCGGAGTCCGCGTGGCTGCCGCAGCGGCTGGAGTGGTTCCAAGACCTCAAGTTCGGGTTCATGATGCACTGGGCGCCCTACAGCCAGTGGGGCTGTATCGAGTCGTGGCCGCTGGTCGAGGAGGACAAGTGGGCGCGTCCCGACGACTTGAAAGCATGGACCGAGCGCGACAAGGACATGGCCCGGTTCACGCGCGATTACTGGGCGCTGCCCAAGACCTTCAACCCGGTGAACTTCGACCCGCGCCCGTGGGCCGCCGCCGCCAAAGGGGCCGGCATGAAATACGTGGTCTTCACCACCAAGCACCACGACGGCTTCGCCATGTTCGACACCAGGCTCAGCGATTACCGGATCACCGCGCCCGACGTGCCGTTCCACGCGAACCAGCGCGCCGACGTGGTGCGCGAGGTCTTCGACACGTTCCGCGAGGAAGGTCTTGCCATCGGCGCGTATTTCTCCAAGGCCGACTGGCATTGCCCGGATTACTGGGATCCGTCGCGACCTGCACGCACGCGCAATCCGAACTACGACACGCTCGCGCGGCCGGAAAAGTGGCGGAAGTTCGTGGACTTCGCCCACGGGCAGGTCGCCGAGTTGATGACCGGCTATGGCCCGATTGACATCCTCTGGCTCGACGCCGGACAGGTGCGCCCGCCGCAGCAAGACTTGCAGATGGAGCGTCTGGCCGCGATGGCGCGCACGCACCAGCCGCGGCTCATCGTCGTGGACCGCACGGTGGGCGGGCGTTTCGAAAACTACCGCACGCCCGAACAGCAAGTGCCGGACGCGCCGCTGCCGTACGTCTGGGAGAGCTGCCTGACGATGGGCGACCAGTGGTCGTTCAAGCCGGACGACAAATACAAGTCCACCCACGAACTCATCCAGCTGCTGGTGGACATCGTGGGCAAGGGCGGCAATCTCCTGCTGAATGTCGGCCCGCAACCGGACGGCCAGTTGCCCGCCGTCGCCGTGGAGCGCATGAAGGAGATCGGCCAGTGGATGGACGTGAACGGCGAGGCCATCTATGGCACACGCGCCATCGCGCCCTACAAGGACGGCCGGGTGGTGTTCACGCGGAAAGGCGCAACCGCCTACGCGATTTATCTAACAGCCGAGGCAGGCGAGGCCATGCCGGAACGGATTCCCTTCGGGGGGCTGGCACCCGCGCCCGGTTCGAAGTTGCAGCTTCTCGGCTGTCCGGACGACTTGGCCTGGGAAACCGACGCTGCCGGCCGAACCACCGTCACGCTTCCCGCCTCGCTTGTGAAATCACCGCCGTGCCGGCATGCGTTCGCGTTCAAGTTCACTCCAGCCCCAGCCGGCCAATGATGCGGTTTGAACACGCTCGTCGCCTCCCGATCCGCACGCCCGGGAACCCTCGTGAACCTCGGGATTGGCCTGGGCAGTTGAAGACTTGGTCTTGACGAACGGTTGGGTTCTTCCATGTTTTGTTTCTTCCCACGGATGGCAAGGCCGTCCCACGGATGCGGTGACGAACGACCAGGCAGAGAAGTGGGATAGGCTTCCAGCCTGTCTTTCCGGACCGACAGGCTGGAAGCCCATCCTGCGGCGTGAACGCACCGCAGATCAGTAACACGTGAAAGTGCGGGTGAAAGTGCAAGAGTTCGCCAGGCCACGAACATCTCCTGGCGGCAGTCCGGGCAACGGACCCGGCCGAAGCCCTGGCGCAGGCCGCCCCACTTCAGAAAGGCTTTCACCGAGCGCTCGACGATCGGGCGCCCAAAAATCTGCGCATCTACATTCACGTCAACCGCGGCCGCGACCCCCGCGCGTCGGCGCTCGGCAGGCGCCGTTCCGGAATTCTTCGACCCCGAAACGGGCCGGATCGGCGTCCTGATCCCGCCCGCGACGATCGAGATTCCCATCCAGGACCGAAGGGCCGGGCCGGTAGATCCGCATCAAGAAGTCCCAGCCTTCGTCCACGTCGAGCCGGTTCGGCACGTCTCACCTCACCAACTCGATTTCACCGGGCTTCCAGGCCTTGTCGAACCACGGTTGGAGCGGGCCGTAGAGGCGCAGGATGACGTTCCAACCTTTGCCGGGAACGGTCTGTACCCAGTTGGCTTCATGCCCCGCCGGGGCGGTCGGTCCGAAATAGATGTCCACCGACGTGTCGGGGTTGACGATGATGCCTTTGGATTGGCTGCCGATGCTGGGGAACTGCGCGTCGGTCTGGAGCATCGAGCG
>CAIYOB010000900.1 GCA_903927685.1 uncultured Planctomycetaceae bacterium | reverse complement strand
GGCGAGCCGTGCTATGCCTCTCCCGCGATCAGTAACGGACAGGTCTTCCTGCGCGGCTTTCAGCACTTGTTCTGCCTCGGCAAGCCGACGCAGGAGGCGGCGGCAGAATAGGAGGGGCTCCCGCACGATGCGCCTCCCCCAGGACCGGCCCAGCCCGCTGAGCCGCTGGTTGCCAGCGTGCGAATGCCATCGACCGGCAGTCCTTTGCCACGGAGCGGCGAGGAACGACTGTCGTGCGGCTAGCGGCTTGGAGTCTCCGGAAACTGTACGCCGCGATAGATTTCTGCCAGGGGGATCGGGGCGGCGAGGGAACCGAAGTCGAAGGTTGCTGTCAATTCGCTGAACGCCATCAGCACCCAGGTGTCGTCCGCCTGGCGAACGTACCGCTCGACCAGCGGGCGATCCTGAGCGACCAGCACGTACTCCTGCACCGACGGCAGTTGCCGATAGTGTGCGAACTTGGTTCCTCGATCATATTTCTCGGTCGAGTCCGAAAGCACTTCCACGATGACCCGCGGATTGAGCAAGGTGTCCTGGACCTGGTCCTCGAACTGCGGCTGGTCGCAGACGATGACCAAGTCGGGGTAAGTGTACAACCCCGTGGCGTTGACTTTGACACGCAGGTCGCTCGTCACGACCTGGCAGGGGCCGCCCTTCAACTGGTTCCCCGCCTCGCGGGACAGATTATCCTTGATCAGCGTGTGTTCCCAACTTGCACCGGCCATGGCGAACATTTCGCCGCGATAGAATTCGCTGCGCCAGTCCGCTCGACGTTCCCGAGCCAGATACTCTTGGGGCGAAAGCCAGGGTTTCATGACGGTGGACATATCGAGACCTCCAGCGCGCATTGTAGCCCAAAGCCGTGGGAACAAAAGCGGACGCGTGGCCGGAGCGTGGCATTCCCCGTGTCGCATTCCCCCGGGATTGCGGAATCGTGAGGGGACGTCTACAGTGAAAGTGCTGACAGTTCCCCAGTTGGAAGGCCGTAGCCAGGAGTGCCCGAACGATGAGCTACCCATTTCCGCCCGCCATTCGGCATCTGCTCGACGAACGTCTGGAAAGCGGCGCATACGAAACCGAGGATGAGGTTCTCGTCCAGGCGCTGCGATCGCTGAAGGAATACGACGAAGCGGTCCAGGACATTCAGGAGGGGCTCGACGACGAAGTGGCCGGTCGCGTTCGTTCGTTACGAGAGTTCGATGCCGAGGTCCGGCAAACGCTGGGCTTGCCGACGTGACTTACGACGTCGTTCTCACTACCAAGGCCCAGCGGCAGATCCGGGCCGCAGCGCGCTGGTGGGCTGAGCACCGGTCGGCCGAGCAGGCTGAACGTTGGTATCAGCGGGTCATCGAAACACTGGCCTCCCTCGAGCAGAACCCGCAACGTTGCGTCACGGCTCCTGAGTGCGAGGCATTTGCGCTACCGTTGCGGCAAATCTCATTTGGCTTGGGGCACCAGCCCACACACCGGGCGGTGTTCGCGATCCGCGGCTCGCGAGTGGTCGTGTACACCGTCCGGCACCTCGCCCAGCGAGACCTGCGCCCCTCGGACATCTGAACGCTGCCGCCTGGAACGGCGTGGCTTCCCGACCATGTCCTGGCAGGACAGCGGCCATCCTTCCGAGAATGTGGATTCTCCTCCGAACCGTACGAGGCACCCCAACATCCCTCCGGTCATTCCATCTGGACCTGCAGCGTCTGGCCGGCGGTCAGCGTTACGGGGGTGGCAAAGTCGAGTTGCACGCGGCCGGCGTCAATTTGCACCTGGACGGTCAGCGACTGGCCGACGGAACTGACCGTGATCTTGGTGGGACGCGCGTCGGCGGGCACCGCCAAGGCGAGCGTCTGCAGACTCAGCCGGCCCGACTTCAACTCCAGCGTGTTGGTCTGCCGGCCGCCCGCCCGCTGCTGGGAAAACGTGCCCCAGCCCTCGGCGGTCGTGAACGCGGCGCGAAAATCTCCCGGCGTCAGCCGCGGCGCGAATCCCAGCCGGCCTTGCGGGCCGTGGTACTCGTAGCCGCAGGCGGCCAGGTACACGCCGTAGCTGGCCATCGAGCGAGCGTAGTGGTCGCCGCACTCGACTTCGTTCCAGGGATTCCGCCGCGCCGCATGATAGCGGTCGTGGACCATGCGGGTGATCGCCAAGCCTTCGGTCAACAGGCCCTCCCAAATCATGTGCCCGGCCACCTGGTACTCGAAGCCGTTCATGCACTCGTTGAAATAGCCGGCCGCCCAGTCGGCGCCTTTGCCCTTCGCCTTGTCGTAGCT
>CAIYOB010000899.1 GCA_903927685.1 uncultured Planctomycetaceae bacterium | reverse complement strand
CAACGAAAGAACCCGGGCCGTCATACCCTCCCAATGCGCCGGTGCCGTCGACGGGAATGGTCACCGCCCTCAGCCCGGGGGCCAGTTTCTCAGCGATCGTGGGGCCAGTTCCCTCTGCATACAGGTCGTCTGTTTTGAACGCATCTCCCTGTTTGAGTGGGTTTCTGAGAATTCGCCCGATGATCTGTTGTGGGTTGCTCATGTACTGCGGGGGCAACTTCCCCGACTTCTGCATGCTGGCGATCTGCGCCTGGGTCAATTGCAGCAAGGCCACCTCGCCCAGAACGATGGTCCGGCCCGGCTCTAGATCCATGCTTGCCAAGGGAACCGTCTGCAACGCGGGTGCTGCGGGAGGCGCGACGGTATTGTCGCTTTGAAGGTACTTCCGGACGCCATAGGCGCCAACAAGGCCAAATAGTATCGCAAAAATCCCGACGATGACCGTTCCAGGTGTGATGCGAGACATAATCGTTTCCTCCCGCTATTTCATGATCGAGTTGCAGTGGGGGGGGGGCACCCCGCACCGATCAAGCTTAGTTTGCCAATTCTGGATCGCCAGGCAAATACAGCGATTCTTTCGAAAAAAAAGCCCGACCGAGTCCAGATTACTGCACCCCGGCCGGGCGAAGATCAAACGACCGCAGGCTAACCTTCGTTGCCCCCGGCCTGAATCTGAACGTTGATGCAGGCTTCCGGTAACAGCGTGGCGCCCTGGCTCTCGTCGCAGAAGTCGGTGGTGTCGTCAAAGTAGGTGCCAGCCGTGCTGGACGTGTGTCCCGTGATGCCGCTGAACGAGTAGCTCTGGTTGAGCAGCCCGAAAGCGATCGCTACGTCGCCCAACTCCTGGACCACTTGGTCGCGGACGGACACCAAGCCGACGATCATGCCGAGGACCAAAATGGTCGCAATCAGCACCAGCTCGGCCGACACGATGAAACCAGCCTCGTCATTCCACAACTTCATCATCGAACAGTCTCCCATGAATAGGAAATCAACAACCCAGGGGCACAACCGTAGCACCCCACATGTGAACTCAACCGCACCCCAGTTGCCGGCAAGGGCGATGGGTGGAAACACATGCATCGATCGTGCCGAAAGTAAGGAATCTGGCGACTGGGACAAATAGTCCGGCCGTAGAATCGGAGTCGCACGGGTTTTCCCGGTGTTCTACGCAAGCGGTGTCTTCTGCCATACCGGGGCCCAGGTTGCGATATGAAGGAGCGGAACAGCCGATTCTGTGGCGCTTCGTTAACAGTAAACGTTGACTGTTAACACTTGGTAACGCTGTGTGTTTGGCTCGCATCGCCCAAGGACGTCTCAGCCTGGCGTTTGGTGGCGGTGTTTGAAATGACAAGATGTTGTGGGGCTTGCCAAGCGAGGAAGATACGCGATACCGTACTCGGCAGGCGATTCTCACTGGGGCAGACTGAACGGCATCCGCGGCTGCAGACGTGTGTGCGACCGCCTCGGACACCGTGCCGGCGGGGTGCCATGACCGCGACGAAATCGAGAAAGGCCGTCGGCTCTTATGGCACTGTGGGGATTTCAGATTATGCTGGCAGGGTCCGCCCTGCGTGATTGGGCGCGGTGCCTAACGGTGCGGCCACGCCGCGGAGTGTCAACGGGCAGAGCAAGATATGGACGACGCGAGGTGCCATACGGTACTGTTACCCGCCTGCGGCTCAAACGGCCGGCGTGCGGATTGCCGATGGCTGGCGGGAGTCTGGCTGCTGAGCGTCCTCTACATGTCCTTTTTTGTCTATCGGGGCTGGATCCCGGTCGATGAAGGACTGTTGGCTCACACCGCCGAGCGAGTCTTGGCCGGCGAGTTGCCCCACCGCGATTTTGACGACTGCTACACCGGTGGTCAGGCGTTTCTGCACGCGGTCGCTTTCCGGACGCTGGGAATCAACCTGGGATCGATTCGCCTCGTGTTGTTCCTGGCCGCGGTCGTCGTGGTCCCGTTCTACTTCAGTTTGGCCCGCCGAGCCGCATCCCCCAGCGTCGCAGGAATGTGCACCCTGCTCTGCGTCGCCTGGAGCGTTCCGAACTATTTTGCAGGGATGCCCAGTTGGTATGTGCTGTTCTTGTCGATCCTGGGACTCTGGGCGATTCTCCGCTATTTTGACACCGACCGAGGGCAGTGGCTGATGCTGGCGGGGGCCTGCGGCGGGTTGGCTCTTGTGGTGAAGATCACGGGCCTGTATTTCGTCGCCGCAGCGGGTTTGGGACTGGTGTACCGCGAGCAACGGCAGGCCGGCGAACGCGGATCGCCGGACTCGCCGCGGTCGGTCGTCATGCTGGTTCTGGTGGCGATCGTCAGCCTCGGATTCAGTGGGGCGGTACTGTCGTTGTTGCGGAGGATGTGGCGTCCCACGGAATTGGTCTATTTCGCATTGCCCGCCATGGTGTTTAGCGCGGTGTTGCTCTCGGTCGAATGGAATGTCGCCCGCGGCCCAGCGGGCAGGAGGCTGAAACGTTGGTTCCGCGATCTCGGACTGTTCGGGTTGGGGGCGGTGGCACCGGTCGGCTGTTTCATGATTCCCTACCTCGCCAACGGAGGATTAGTGGACCTATATCAAGGTCTATTTGTACTCCCAGCGGCAAGATTCGATTACGCCGCCTTGGGCATGCCCGGCCTGGTCGGTTTCTTGCCTGTGGCGCTGTGGGCTGGGCCCCTGGTGCTGGTTTGGCGTTTGGCTGGCCGTGACCGCACCATCATCACCACGGTGATACTGTGGGCGGCTGCCGCCTTTCTTTGGACAGGGGCGCTGTGGGCCTGCCGATATCCGTTGATGTACGACTTGGTTTGGTTCTCGATGCTCAATGCCGTCCCCGTCGTGTCGGTTATCGCCGGCGTCGCCTGCATGCCCGGCGGCCAGCAGGGTGGATCGGCGAAAGGAATGGAGCGTGTATTTCTCTTGGCTGTAACGGCCTGGATGTTGTCGCTGCAGCAATTCCCGTTTGCCTTGGCGGTCTACTTCTTTTTCGTGGCACCGCTACTGATCCTGGCGGCGTTGCACCTCGTTTCGCGTCTGCCATCCGCAGGGAGGAGTGTTTGTGTATGCGTGGGGGGGTTTTACCTGGCTTTTGCGGTCCTGTGGCTGACTCCGGCGTTCAACGTCGGCTTCACTGGCGGATACCGCGCCGGGGCCCGCGCAATGCTGTCTCCGAGAAGCAGCTTGCGCGTCCCGGTCGGCGAGGCTGAGCAGTACGAGGATGTCGTGCGACTCGTCCAACAGAATTCAGTGCCGCGTAGCAGCATTCTCGCGCTCCCCGACTGTCCCGAGGTCTACTATCTGGCCGACCGGAAGAACCCCACCCGGAGGTTGTACGATTTCCTGACGGACGTCCGCGAACGAGGAAGGGATGTTCAGCAGGTGATCGCTGACGGCGCGATTCCAGTGGTGGTGATCAACCTGAAGCCCAGTCACTCGCCGCCCGTCACGAAGGAATTGATGGTCCAGCTCCGACAACGCTATCGAGCAGGGCGGAGGGTCAGCAACTTCCTCGTGTTATGGCAACCTGCCACGATCGTGGAATCCTTGATGGAACGTGGCGGCGTTCCCTAGCATCATGCAATCCAGCGTCTTTCTTGCGACCCAGGTGGTGCGGTTTGTCGAGGCCTTCGTGTTGGCGTGGGGGCTCGTCTATCTGGCTGATCGCTTCGGCCGGAAGGGATTCCTCAGGGTTGGTTGGAAGTGCGGACGCTGGTGGCTTGGTCCGCTTGCCGTTGGCGGCCTCGCGGCGGGAGTGACGGCGGCAGTCTCCTCGGCCCGCCCGCCCTTGCCGGCGGTCCACGACGAGTTCAGTTACCTGCTTGCTGCGGACACGTTCTCGCACGGCCGCCTAACGAATCGAACTCACCCCATGTGGCGGCATTTCGAAACGCTGCATGTCATCCAACGGCCGACTTACGCCTCGAAGTACCCACCGGCGCAGGGGCTGGTTTTGGCCCTGGGCCAGACTCTAGCCAGGGATCCGCTGGCTGGTCTGTGGCTCAGCGGCGGCCTGGCCGCCGCCGCTTCGACGTGGATGCTGCTTGGCTGGGTGCCACGACGATGGTCCGTTCTAGGCGGGGTTTTTGTGGCGTTGCACCCGGGCATCCAGCTGGTCTGGAATCAGAGTTTTTGGGGCGGGAGCATGGCGTTCATCGGGTCGGCGTTGGTGCTTGGAGCCTCAGTTCGCTTGCGGCACACGTCTCGCTGCCGGGACGCAATGGGGTTGGCCCTGGGGCTTGCGGTTCTGGCGAACAGCCGTCCGTTCGAGGGGCTCGTCGCCAGTTTGCCTGTCGCGGTAGCCATGCTGTCTTGGCTGGTCAAGACGCTAAGGCACTCCTCAAAGCAGGAGAGCCGTTTGACCTGGCACCCAATCAAGGAGCGTGGACACCGCAGAGGCGCGATAGGCACAGAGAGGCGGGATCCGATCGATCAAGATTGGCGTTGCACGCATCTGCAGCCAGCCCCGAGTAACGCGAGCGTGTCCGCACGCCATCGGACCGCCGTGTTTCTGTTGTGTGCCGGGTTGACCATATCCGCCGGCTGGATGGCTTACTACAACTGGAGGGTCACCGGCAAGCCGTGGAAGATGCCATACATGGTCTACGAGGAGACCTATGGCGCGGCTCCCTTCTTTCTCTGGCAGCCTCCTGGTGCGATTCCCGAGTACCGCCATCCCACGATCGCTCGTCTGCACGACTGGCTCCGCAAGACTTACCTGTACCAGCGAACATGGGCGGGGTTTGTGGGCGAGAAGTGGGTGGCGATGGTCAATTTGTGGCATTTCTACTTGGGTGTGGCATTGTCGTTTCCCCTGTTGGCCCTGCCCTGGATCGTGCACAACGGCCGTTATTGGCTTCCTGTGGCGATCGTGACGGCGACCTTAGGTGCGCTGCTGACGACTACTTGGTCGAATCCTCACTATTTTGCCCCCGCAGGGCCGGCCTTGCTCCTGCTGGTAGTTCAAGGCTTGCGGCATGTAGCGGCTCGAGTGAAGATCCGGCAGCGGAGGTTCCTGGCCATCGCCACCGCCGCCACGAGGGGCGGATGTCAAGGCGGGGGGACTCAAACCGCTCCGTCCTGCGAGATTGCGAGATCCGGACGCAATTCACCACGGCCTCGTCTCGTGGCGACGCTGATTCTAACGCAGGTGCTGGGTTTCGTGCCCTACGCGTGGTTTCACGTTTCCCAGACGGCTTCGGCCTTTGCGGCCCAGCGGTCGGAAGTGCAACGTCGCTTGCGGGAGATTCCAGGCCGTCACCTGGTCCTGGTGAGATACAGCCCGGATTGCGACATTCACCAGGAATGGGTCGAAAACGCGGCGGACATCGACGGTGCGGAAGTCGTCTGGGCGCGCGAGGTGGATTCCCAAGCCGATCGGCTTCTCCTTGACTACTTTCGGGATCGCCACGCCTGGCTGCTCAGGGTGGTCCGGGGGCGACCCTGGCTGACTCCACTTCAAGTTCCGCCCGAGGGTCCACCCTGACGTGAGGCCCACACCGGTCGGGCCAGTTGCGCCAAGATGAGCAGGTAAATACCCAGCAAGGCGTAGAACTGAAACGAGACGAAGGTGAGGACGCAGGCTGGATCGGCGAGGCGGGGGTGACCGGTCGCGCCGAATTGGTCGGGAACCGCTAGTCTCCACACGGTCACCGGATTCACCCAGAGAAGAACGGTCGCCAGAACGACAATCAGCACGCGAGTTGCGAACTGGCCGCGGCAGGCCTGCCAGGCGAACCAGAAGGCCGGGACGAGCAGTAGAAAGGCGTGGTCCCACGTAATCGGTGAAGCGAGCAGCATGCCGGTGCAACACAAACCGAACGCCAGATCGCGGTTGGAACCAGGGGCAAAGTCGCTTCCACTGGCCGGTGCGATCCGGGGAACTGCCCAGACCGACGAAGCAAGGACCGCGAGGCACGAGAGCGCGGTTAGCGCCTGGGCGATAGCAGGCGAAGGTGATAACGGCACAACGTGCCCGGACACTCCGTCGAACAGTTTACTCCAAAATCCCAACAAAGACGAGTTCGGCCAAGTGTCCCGAAACTTGGCGACATCCGGGGCCACACGCCAGAAGTAGTCGCGATACGCCTCAAATCCGAGCACCAGGCAGCCGCTGGCGTTGACGAGCAAGAAAGCGATCGCACTGCCCCACACGGCTCGCCATCGGCGCTGAGCCAAATGAAAGACGATCAGAAAGGCCGGGAACAGTTTGACCGCGGCCGCCACGCCGATCAGTGCTCCGCTGATCGCCGGCCAGTCCTTGCGGTCCGCCCACCAGGCCCCGACGATTAGTGCGAGGAGAAGCAGATTGAGTTGGCCTTGCACGATCTGATGCGTGAGCGAGTTTCCTGAGACGACCAAGGTCAGAAGGCATATTCCAGCGCGACCGGATTGGCGGTCGCGTCCAGGGCCAACCAGCAGCCACAGGCTGATGCCAAGGCAGACCAGCGAGACAGCACTCCACGCCACGTAGGCGGAGGGATAGTCAAGGAGACCGAAGGGAAGGGCGATCAGGACGGCGGCGGGTGGGTGTGCATTGTAACGAAAGGTCGGCGACGCGGAGCCGCCAAGGTGAATCTCGAGCGACTGACCGAAGTCGAGGTACACCGGCAAACCTGCCAGGGAGTTTCGGGCCGAGGTCCATTCCTGGGCAAAGTCGAACACTCGCCCTGCACGAAGAGCGCCCGCGATGAGGCAGGTCGTCAACGTGGCGGAAACCAAGCAGATGAACACGCACACGCTGACTGCAGCCAGATTCGGGTAGCTTCGAGCGGGGCGAAGCTCTCGGGAGTCATCAACGTCGCCGGGCATTGTCAGGCAGGCTCCAACTGTCCACCGCAACGGCAGAGTCCATCTTTAGGATAGCTTGGAATTGGAGCGAGCCCGGCTAGAATCCGGGGGATTGGAGATCGAGAGAAACTGGCAACCCCTGCATCGCCCTAAGGGCCTGAAGGAGTCTCGATCGGCTGTGCGTCAGCATTGACCACGATCCCCAGTGCCGGGGCGTCGACCGGTTCCACATCGCCGTTGATATCTACATCGCAGAAGTCCGTGGTGTCCGCGAACGCTGAGCCGGCGACCGACGAGGTATGCCCGGTAATTCCATCCCAGTCGAAACCTTGATTAAGGGCGCTGAACGCTACACCAACGTCAGCCAACTCCTGCACGATCTGATCGCGAAGCGTAGCCAAGCCGACCATCAGGCCAAGCACTAGAATCGATGAAACCAGAACCAGGTCGGCTGAAACCACAAAGGCTGCTTCGTCATTCCACAGTTGTCTCATTGGAATCTCCCTCACGTTCGCATAAGAAAGCTAATCAGGCCGCGTGCCTTACCGTCGCCGGATGTTCACGAAAGTCGGTGTGCACCAATCGTGCCGGTGATGCGGATTTTGCAGGCAAGAGATGGAGATTAGTGCAAAGAGCGAGGAAACCGCGGGAATTCCTGGCGAACAATCAACGAACGCTGTCGAACGATTGTGACTCCGGCTAGCGACCCACCTCTGGAGTTGACATCGTAGGTTGACAATTAACGCTCCCTGTTAACTCCGGTGTTGACAACAAATTGTTGTGCTCTTCAACGTTGGTGTTGGTCTTCTGCTTTCCTGGAGCCGATGCGTCTTGACCACCGGATGCCGGGCGCTAACATTCGGATACATGGAGTTTATCTTGACGGCCTCCGCCGGGACGAGGAGGGGGAGGTGCACAGGCTGGACGCCCGTGCCATCGTGGACGGAGTTGCCAACAGATGGATCGGGTTTGCTCGCTCGCCGCGTTTTCTGTCTGGGGGATTCAATTCAGGTCGGTTCTGCTCGCCGCAGTGTTTGAGCTGGGTGCTAGCGGCATAACCCAGTCGTTGGCGGCTACCCCGCCCGAGGTTTCGTTCGACGTGTCGCCTTCGGTCGGGTGCCGCGATGTGACGACCAGCGAATTTGCGTCGGCGAATCCCGACGAGCGGCTGGTGGAGGCGAGGATCGAAGTGTCGTCGCTGATCCGGCAAGGCGCCGAAGGAGATTTGCTGCAGTTTTTCTACCGCTTCGATAGCCCGCGACAGACGATGCGGATGGTGGATTACCTGCCCCGAACGACCTTGGCGAGCGATTTGGCTGGCAATGTGACCGTCGAGAAGAAGCAGGAGTCGACCAAGGGGATCGGCGGGGCGGTGACGGCTCCCCTGGCGTGGCCTTTGAAGGTCACCGGGTCCGGCGAATTGGCTGCCAAGTCGACGGATTCCACCCGTTACGAATTGGTGCCGCCGATGAACGCCGTGGCTGCGAGCGGGACTCTGGATCGGGGCTCTGGGGTGTACTTCAAGCTGAAGCCTTCCCGCAGTACCTCGCTGGAAGGGGCAAAACACTTTGCGATCGTGTTCCGCGTGCCCCGCAGCTGGCGGGCGGACTATGTGCATCTGTCGTGTTCGGCGTCGGCCTCGGCGCCAGGGCTGTTTGGGACGCCGGACGGGCAAGTCGTCTGCGGCCAGCGGAAATTCGTCGTGGCTTTGTATGCCGAGGGCGATGCGTCAGCCAAGGCGGCGGCGGGACGTCTGGTCCGCGCCGAGGCGGAACTGTTGAAGACGATTTCAGCCAACCGAAAGGAACTGCAGCGGCGGTTCTATCCCTCCGTGGTTCAACGGGTTGGGGCGATGCTGGAAGGAGCGGACGCGGCGTTGCCGCACGAGGTGGCCGAGACGCTTGTGTACGGTGGGCAGGCGGCCGACAGCGAACGACTCGAACTCCGCTTGCCACCCGAGATCCGGCAAGCGGTCGCGAAGTACGCGGTCGCCCGGCGGGCACTTTTCTGTTTGCCGGCGGGCGAAGCGTCGGACATGCAGTGAGGCATCCACGCCATCAAGCGACCCCGCTGGTCCGGATTTGGGCGACGCGGAATCTCGCTCGCCAGTGAGCGGACGAAAACACCTGCCAGATTTGCGCGGCTTGTGCCGGATGTCCGCGTGCCTACAATACGTCGTGCGTCGTCGGTCCGACGCCCTGGGTATTTCCCTTCTTCGTCGCCGTAACCGCTTATGCCAGCCTCGGATATCGTCGTCAAAGGCGCCCGCGAACACAACTTGCGGGACGTCGATCTGGTCCTGCCACGGAACAAGTTGATCTGTTTCACGGGTGTCAGCGGGTCGGGCAAGAGTTCCCTGGCCTTCGATACGCTGTACGCCGAGGGCCAGCGGCGGTATGTGGAGAGCTTGTCCAGCTTTGCCCGCCAGTTCCTAGGCCAGATGCCCAAGCCGGACGCGGACTACATCGGCGGTTTGAGCCCCTCGATTTCCATCTCGCAGAAGTCCACGGGCTCCAATCCCCGCTCGACGGTCGGCACGATTACCGAGATTTACGACTATCTGCGTGTCCTATTCGCCCGCGTGGGCCAAGGCTTTTGCCCCAAATGCGGTCAGCCCATCACCGCTCAGACCCGGGAGCAGATTCTCGCCCGGATCCTGCAACTGGCGGAGGGTACACGCCTGAGCGTGCTCGCCCCGCTGATCCGCGGCCAGAAAGGCGAGTACCGCGATCTGTTCACGGATCTGCTGAAACAGGGGTTCGTCCGCGCTCGCGTCGACGGCGCGGTGGTATCGCTGACCGACGACCTGCAGCTGGATCGGCAGATGCGGCACAACATCGAGGTGGTCGTCGATCGGCTGGTGGTTAAATCGGCGATTCGGCCGCGGTTGGCCGAAGCGATCGAACTGGCGCTGAAGATCGGCAAGGGCAACCTGATCGTGGCCGTGCAGGGCGAGGACGAGGACAGGCCGGCCCGCAGCGGGGCAGCGAAGAAACGGCCCCCCGGCGACGACTCGCCCTTGCCCCCCGCGGCCGGCGGCCCGGGGAGCGACGACATCGTCTTTTCGGCGGCCTACGCCTGCGGCGAATGCGGCGTCAGTTTCGAACCGCCCAGCCCGCAGCTGTTCAGCTTCAACAGTCCCCAAGGCATGTGCCCGGAGTGCGACGGGTTGGGTGAGCGATTCGCGTTCGATCCAGCGCTGCTGATCCCGGCCGAGAATCGGCAGAAATCGTTCAAGAAGGGCTGCTTCGAACTGCTGGGTAGCTGGTCCGATTTGGGCCGCTGGCGGCGACACATTTTCCAGGGCGTGGCCGACACGATGGAGCGGAAGCTGGGCCTGCCGGCCGGCACGCTGCTCGAAACGCCTTGGGCCGACCTCGAACCGCGGCTGCAGGACCTGCTGTTGTGGGGCACGGGCGACGAGCATATCACGTACACCTGGCGGGGCGGAGCGTCGCCGGTCAAGTACGGCGGCAAGTTCGAGGGCATCCTGCCCGACTTGATGTCCCGCTATCGCAATGCCAAGAACCCCATGTACCTGCGGCAGATGGAAAAGTACATGAGCACGTCGCCGTGCGGGGCCTGCCGCGGCCTACGCCTGAATCCGCAGGCCCGAGCCGTCAAGGTGAGCAGCACGCATCCCCGGTTTCGCGACGTTCGGCTGTCGCTGCCTGACGTCTGCGATCTGTCGATCCGCGACGCGACGGACTTCTTCAGCGCGCTGGAGTTGGACGAGACGCGCACGCTGATTGCCGGCGAAGTCCTCAAGGAAATCCGAGGGCGGCTGGGGTTCCTGCTGAATGTGGGGCTGGACTACCTGACCCTGGGCCGGACCGCCCCGACGCTGTCCGGCGGCGAGTCGCAGCGAATCCGCCTGGCCGGCCAGATCGGGTGCGGGCTGGTCGGCGTGCTGTACATCCTGGACGAACCGTCCATCGGCTTGCACCCGCGGGATAACCACCGTTTGCTGGCGACCCTCCAGCGGCTGAGGGACATGGGCAATACGGTGCTGGTGGTCGAGCACGACGAGGACACGATGCGGGCCGCCGATCACATCATCGACTTCGGACCCGGCCCCGGCGTGCGGGGCGGCGAAGTCGTCGTGGCCGGCTCGTACGACCAGGTGCTGGCCGCAGAACGCAGCATTACCGGCCAGTACCTGTCCGGCCGGCAAGCGATCGACGTGCCGCCGCAACGCCGCCCGGTGGGCGAGTCGCGATTGCGCGTGCTGGGCGCAACGCACAACAACTTGAAGAACGTCGACGCCGAGATCCCGCTGGGCCTGTTCGTCTGTGTTACTGGCGTCTCGGGCTCGGGCAAGAGTTCGCTGGTCAACGACATCCTGATCGAAGCCCTGCGGCGAGACCTCAATCGGGGCGAGGGCCAGCCGGGTGCTCACCAGGCCATCGAAGGCCTGTCGCTGCTGGACAAGATGATCGCGATCGACCAGGCGCCGATCGGCCGCACGCCACGGTCCAATCCGGGCACGTACATCAAGGTCTTCGACGAGATCCGCAACCTGTTCGCCCAGATGCCGGAGTCCAAGCGGCGGGGGCACAAGCCGGGCCGGTTCAGCTTCAATGTCACCGGCGGCCGCTGCGAGGCCTGCGAAGGCAACGGCAGCACGCGGCTGGAGATGGACTTTCTGGCCGACGTCTGGGTCACCTGCCCGGTGTGCGAAGGCCACCGCTACAACCGTGAGACGCTGCAGGTCAAGTTCAAGGACCGCTCGATCGCAGAAGTGCTGGAGATGGACATCCAGCAGGCGCTGGACTTGTTCCAGAACATTCCGCACGTGCGCGACAAGCTGCAGACGCTGCACGACGTGGGCCTGGACTATATGAAGCTGGGCCAACCGTCGCCGACGCTGTCCGGTGGCGAGGCCCAGCGGATCAAGCTGGCGCGCGAGCTGGTCAAACGCAGCACCGGCAGGACGCTGTACTTGTTGGACGAGCCGACGACGGGCCTGCATTTTGCCGATATCAAGCTGCTGCTCAAGGTCCTGCACGACTTTGTCGACGCCGGCAACACGGTGCTGGTCGTCGAACACAACCTGGACGTGGTCAAGACGGCCGACTGGATCATCGACTTGGGGCCCGAGGGCGGCGACGGCGGCGGGCGGATTGTGGCGAGCGGCACGCCGGAGCAACTGGCCGCCTGTCCGGATTCCTACACCGGCCGAGCCCTGGCGGCCCTGCTGCCGGCGGCGAAGGGCAACAAGTCCCGCCACGGCATGCGCGACAAACGTGGCAAGGCCGCCACCTGGGCCGCCGCGAGCGGGGCGGATCGGGGGCATCGCGGACCCGGCACGCTGGCCCAGGAGATCACCGTCCAGGGCGCTCATCAGCACAACCTGAAGAACGTGGACGCCAGCATTCGCCGCGACGCGATGACCGTGTTCTGCGGCCCGAGCGGCTCGGGCAAGAGTTCGCTGGCCATGGACACGATCTACGCCGAGGGTCAGCGGCGTTACGTCGAGAGCCTCAGCTCGTACGCCCGCCAATTCGTCGGCCAGATGCAGAAGCCGAAGGTCGATCACATTGACGGCCTGTCGCCGGCGATTGCGATCGAGCAGAAGAACCTGGGCAATACGCCTCGCTCGACCGTCGGCACGGTGACGGAGATCTACGACTACCTGCGGATCCTGCTGGCGCGTCTGGGCCAGGCTTACTGTCCCGATTGCGATGTGCCCGTCGGCACCCAGACGGTCGACGAGATCATGGACAAGATCATGGCCGAGCCGGCAGGCGCGCGGTTGTACGTGATGGCCCCGGTCGAGATCGAGGTCGGCCGCGAGTACGAGTCGCTGTGGGACGAAGTCCGCGCGGCTGGCTACGTCCGGATCCGCGTCGACGGCGTCACGTACCCGCTCGAGTCGCCGCCCGAGATTGACCGCCGTCGCAAGCACGACGTCGAAATCGTCGTCGATCGGATCGTCGTCCGCCCCGACGCCCGGTCGCGGATTGCCGACAGCGTCGAGAATGCGCTGGCGTTGGGCAAAGGTGTGATCCGCGTCGCACAGGTCCTGGACAACGTGCCCGAGCCCCGTTGGCCGGTCCGCACGCACAGCCAGCACCTGGCCTGCGAACGCTGCGGACGCAGTTTTGAGCCGCTGACGCCGCACAGCTTTTCCTTCAACAGTCCCTTGGGCTGGTGCGAGTCGTGCCAGGGGCTGGGAGTGCAAGTTGGCGCGAACCCGGCGGCGCTGCTCCGCGACCCCAAGCGGACGCTGACCGACGGGGCCATCGCCTTGTGGCCCAACCTGGATCACCGCGTGTCCCGGGCGATGCTGGACAGCCTCGCGGCCGGCACGGGCGTGCCGCTGGACCGCCCGTTCGACCAACTGGGGGCTCGGCATCGGCGGATCCTGATGCACGGCACGGGCGAGCAATGGTTCGAGGTCGCTCCCGTGGCCGCGGACACCCCGGCGGCCGGCAGCGTTTCCGCGATGGCGTCCAAGAAAGCTCGTCGCCCGGTCGCCGCTTCGCTGGCTGCCTCGCCGCCGGCCTTCCCCGGTTTCCGCTTCCAGTTCAAGGGCCTCTACCCCGCCCTGGAAGAGGCCTCGCGTCTGTCGCCTTCGTTCCGAGCTCGGCTGGAGCAGTTCGTGGGCGAAGTGGAATGCTCGGCTTGTAGCGGCAGCCGCCTGCGGGAGGACGCCGCGTCCGTGCGTTTCCGCGGCCGGACGATCGAT
>CAIYOB010000898.1 GCA_903927685.1 uncultured Planctomycetaceae bacterium | reverse complement strand
TCCCCAGTAACCCAGTTCAGCCTTCCCGCCGTGCTGCGCTTTCCAGACGGGATTGCACCAGAGATTCTGGCGCTTGCCTTTGCCGTCGCCTTGCGGGCTGCCGTAGCTGCGAATCCATTCGTGGGTTTCTGCCTGGGATTTCTCGCCAGTATCCGTCGCGAGCGCGTTGGATTGGCCATCAATCAGGTAGGCGTCGCCGCACACAAGATTCGTGGCGGTGTGCAGGATCGTCTCGCGATCGCCGGTCTTGGAGCCGAACTCGACGCGGTACCTGATGAGTCCGGGTTTCAGCTTGGCGGAGAGTCCGTAGGTAAGGTCTGCGCTTGGCTTCTGGGTTTTGGTCGCGATGAGTTTGTCGTCGGCATAAACCCGCAGGATCACCGAGTCGGCGGATTCTGCCAAAGTGCCGTTGCAGAAAAGCGTCCCTTCGTTCTGGTCGTCGCGGGCGTAGAACTGGTTGTCCTCCGGTTTCTCGTCCTTCCCCGGGATCCACTGCTCCCATGCGTCCTGCGCTGGTTCGCGAACAGTGATGCTCGTGCTCTGCGTCGCCGCGATGCCGCCGTTGCTGAGGGCGAGCGTCACGGTGAGTTCGCCGCTGTTCTGGGCGCGCTTGAGGATGAGTTTGTCCGGCGCGACTTCCTTGACGGTCGCAAGCCCAGCGACGCTCCAGGAGTATTTCAAATCGCCTGCGCCTTTCGCCTTCATTGCGGTCAGATTGGAAATCTGCGGCACGACTTCGATGGGTTTGCGTCCATCCCACTTTGCCGGCACTTTCAGGGTGAAGTCAGGCTCGGGAATCTCTTCTCTGACCTTGATGGCGATGTCTTTCGTGTTCACGCCGTCGGCATAGACGCCCTTGAACTGGAGCGTGGCCGACTGGTCACCGACGACGCGCCCTGCGTCGAACGTGAAGGTGAACCGATCCACGGCTGCCACTCTCTCCCCTCCGTCGCGTTTGATGATCCAATAGACCCTTTGTGCGCCGCCAGCCTTGGCCGTGACGCTCGCGCTCTTTCCTTCAGCGACGGTGAGCTGCAGTTGCGACACCGAAAATTCACCGCCTGGTTGCACAACCGGGCCGACCAGCGTTTGCAGGCGTTTCTGATTCTCGTACTCCAATCGCACCCAATCCGCTGAACGCGCCACCTTCGACACGCGCACCTCGTCCAGGTCGCCGACGAAGTCGTAGTTGTTGTACCAACCACCGAGCCAGAGCCGCGCCGGGCTGCGGAGGTTCAGGGGAGCCCCCCGGCCTTTCGCGGTGCCGTCGAGGCGGCCGTTCACGTAAAGGCGTGCGTCGTCCTTTTGGTACACGTGAACCACGTGAACCCATTCAGACAGGGCGATCGCGCTCTCGCTGGCGACGTTGGCGTCCGAGAAGTAGCAGTCCATGTTGATGTGTGGCGGGCTGCGAAACTGCATCACCACTTTGCCCTGGGCCTGCTCATTGCCCCAGGCGAGCACGGTCGCGTTCGGCTTCTCCGGGCGGAACCACGCCTCGGAAGTGTGCGCCACGGCACCG
>CAIYOB010000897.1 GCA_903927685.1 uncultured Planctomycetaceae bacterium | reverse complement strand
CGCGAGCCGTTCCTGTACCAGCTGGTCCCGGCCGTCGTCCAGCAGATGAAGACGCCCTACCCCGAGCTGGCCGAAACCGTGCAGCGGGTCGCGGACGTGATCAAGAACGAAGAAGCCAATTTCCTCGGGACGCTTGACGCGGGCTTGGCCAAGACCGAGGCGATTTTTGCCGAGATGGCTAAGGACAACCGCGCGTCGGTCAACGGCGCCGAAGCGGCCGACTTGTACCAGACGTACGGCGTGCCGCCCGAGGTGTTCGAGACGATGGCCGCCGAACGGAATCTGGCTTTCGATTGGGAAGGCTACCGCCGGGCGATGACCGAGCATGGCGATACATCGCGCGGCGCGGTCCAGATCGTCATGGGTGATCGCGGGCCGGTAGATGCGATCAAGCGGGAACTGCATGAAACGCCCTTCCTCGGCTACGAAACGACCGAGGCCGAGGCGGAGTTGAAGTTCATCGTGGCCCAAGACCAGCTGTGCGATCACGCCCGCGAGGTCGGTCACGAGAGGCCCATGACGCTGGTCCTGGACCACTCGCCGTTCTATGGCGAAAGCGGCGGCCAGGTCGGGGACAGCGGCGAGATCGTCGGGCCCGGGTTCCGCTTCCGCGTGACGGACACGCACAAGGACGGCAGCCTGCTGTTGCACCAGGGGCACTTGGTCGAAGGCGAGCTGCGGACCGGCCAGACGGTCACCGCTCGCGTCGAGCCCCCCCGCCGGCAAGGCATCCGCCGGGCGCACTCGGCGACGCATATCCTGCACTACGCCCTGCAGAAGCACCTGGGCTCGCACGCCCGGCAGCAGGGCTCGAAGGTGGACGACGATTGGCTCCGCTTCGACTTTACCAACATGGCCCCCGTGACGGCCGACCAGTTGGCGGCGATCGAGCGGGATGCGAACGAGCGCATCGCCGCAGCCGAGCCGGTCAGCGCGAAAACCGTGCCGCTGGCCGAAGCCCGCGCCGCTGGTGCCATGATGCTGTTCGGCGAAAAGTACCCGGATCCGGTCCGCATGGTGAGCATGGGCGAGTTCAGCCGCGAGCTGTGCGGCGGCACGCATTTGGAGAGCACGGGCGAGGTCGGCACGCTGGAGATCATCAGCGAGGAAGGCGTCTCGGCCGGCGTGCGGCGGATCGTGGCGTTGACCGGCGCGAAAGCCCGCCAACACGTCAGCCAGACGCGGGCGGCCTTGCAGACCACGGCCGAACGATTGGGCGTCAGCCTGCTGGCGGTCCCCGAAGCGGCCAAAGACCTGATGCAGACCGTGCGGGAACTGAAGAAGCAATTGGCCTCGGGCGGCAAGGCTGCCGAGCCGGCGGCCAAGGCCAAGGCGGCCGTCGCGGCGGCGGAACCCGATTATCCGCAGATCAAGTCCGCTCTGCGCGATGCGGCCAGGACGCTGAACGTCTCGCCGTTCGATGTGCCCGAGCGAGTGGCGGCGCTGCTGGCCGACGTGGCCGACTTGCACAAACAGCTGTCCCAGCTGACCAAGTCCGGAGACGTCTCGGCCGACGCGTTGCTGCAGAAAGCCGAGACGATCGGGACGACCACGGTCGTGGTGGCCGAGATCCCGGGCGCGAATCCCAACCTGCTGCGGCAGCTGATCGACCAGCTCCGCAAGAAAGCCGATTCGACGGCGATCCTGTTCATGGCGGCGGCCGGGGAAGACAAAGTCGTGTTGGTGGCCGGCTTGAGCCGCGACCTGGTCCAGGGCGGGCTGAGCGCCGGCAACTGGGTCCGCGACGTGGCGCCGGTCGTCGGCGGCGGTGGCGGCGGCAAGCCCGATATGGCGCAAGCCGGCGGCAAGCATCCCGACAAGATGCCCGCAGCCCTCGAGACCGCCCGCACAACGATCCGCGCCTGGCTGGCGTCGTAGGACGAAATCGCGCAGAATGCTAGTCACGGCCACTGTAGCCCGAAGCGTCAGACTGCTGCGTTGTCAAGGCTAAGCATCCGCGCAGGAATAAGTTGGACAACTAACCGTAGGACGGATTGGTAATCCGTCCGGAAAAACAGGGACGGATTGCCAATCCGTCCTACACAAAATTGCGCAAGTTATTTCTGCGCGGACGCTAAGGGTCGGGGTGCCTGGGGTCGAGCGCAGCGAGCCCCCAGTGGCAAGAACTGGGGGCTCGCCACTCGTACCTCGTGGCTCG
>CAIYOB010000896.1 GCA_903927685.1 uncultured Planctomycetaceae bacterium | reverse complement strand
GGGACTTTGACGATTGCAGGTCAGCCCGCGAGCAACGTCCAGATCAGCTTGATTCCGGTGGACACCAAACTCGAGCCGGCGACAGGGAATGTTGAAGGCGGGGCCTTTACCTTGTTCAGCGGCAACCAGGGCAAGCCGGGCGCGATGGTTGGCAAGTACAAGGTGGTTCTGCAGGCGATGGCTGGCGGTGCCGAAGCGGCGAAGCAAATGTACGGGGGCGGTGGTGCTGCGGCCGGGGCCAAGTCGAGTGCCCCACCTGAGATTAAGGCGCCGTTTCCGGACAAGTACAAGGATGCGTCCACTTCGGACAAAGAAGTTGAAGTCGTCAGTGGACCAAATGATCTCAAGATCGACATTCTGGCCGAGTGACGAACAGAGAATCTAATTGTGGATTGGGCTCGTTCGCCTCGATCGAGGCGGCGAGAGCTATTGTCACGTGTTCTTTTCGACTAGGGAGGACTCATTCATGTCGACTTCTCGGTTGGTGACCGCACGAGGTCACCGCAAACGAGCGTTCACGTTGGTGGAACTGCTCGTGGTCATTGCCATTATTGGCATCTTGGTGGCGTTATTGCTGCCAGCCATTCAGGCGGCCCGCGAAGCGGCTCGCCGAACCCAATGCGTGAACAATTTGAAGCAGCTTGGCTTAGCGTGCCACAACTACGCGGACAAGTACAAAGAGAAATTGCCCTACAATGCCGATCCGGGCAATTACCGGGGTACTCAGCAGGCGAATTGTCCCTGGCACACCCCTTCGTGTTCGGTCGAACCCTGGTCGTGGATCGTGGCGGCTCTGCCGTACTTTGAACAGGAAACGCTTTACAACCAACTAAATCTCGCCGACCCCGAGGGGCACGGCGGAAGCATGACGACTCCCAACCCGACTCCGAACTACGTTCTCCGGCAGACCATCCTCCCCGCGTTGATGTGCCCGTCGAACGATCAGGAGCCACTTGTTCCCAGCGCCGGGATCGGTATCAACGATCCGTGGAATGGCCCGCGCGGCGATCAGCCTGCGGGTCGAACCGACTACGTCGGCAATATGGGACATTTCTGGGGCGGTTGGAAAGACTGCCAGAGGGTTCCCGACTTCCCCGATCCGCAGGGCCGGTTCAATCGTGGTGGAGCCGGTACGCCTTGGATCTCGTGCGATTGGGACGCGGACGACAAAGCCCGCTGGAACGGCGTCTTCTTCTGGCGTGATTCGGCCCGACTGGCGGATATCCGCGATGGCACGGCCAATACGATGATGGTTTTCGAGGACATGCACTGGCAAGGTCATGACGGCAGTGCGGGTAGCGTATTCAGCTACCTGCCGCAGGAGGATGGCGGCTGGGCGAACCCCAATGCGGCGATCCACACCTTGCGGAATCCGACGAACATGAAGAACCCGGCGTGGTTCGAATGGCGCGGTGACCCGCGTTGCCACGGCTGGAGCAGCAACCATCCCGGTGGCGCCCAGGGCGTGCTGGCCGACGGAAGCGTGCGTTTCTGGAGCGAGGATATCGCCCCGATCGTCCGTTATTCATTGGCAACCCGAAATGGCGGAGAGGAGATCTCCCAGTAGCGATCAGCAATCGCGAGGACGCTTGATGCCATCATGGCTGGGCGACTCGGAGAGCTGAGAACGGAGTTCGACCGGGGCGTCCCGTCAAGCGGGACGCCCCGATTTTTTTGCGCAGGGTTCGGCACCCGCCGGAATGTCCGATACCGGCCCCGAGCATCGTTCACGAAATCGAGTCCTCGTTGAAAGCCAAGCCGGCAGGCGACGGCTTGAGTGGCCGCATCCCGCTGATCCGCCGTCGCCTGCGGCTTGCCGTTCAACGACAGAACATCTTGTGAGTTTGTCCCGACGCTCGATCATCATCACCTCTCTCGCCGCCGTCGTTGCCGTTGCGGCTGCAAGTATTGTCGCCACGCGGTTCCTGGCCGGCGATGGCGGCCGCGATGTCTCGTCACGGGCATCATCGTCTGCCGTGGCCCACAACCCCTTTGACGTGCGTCTGCGAGATCCGGTCGCCAAGTCCCACTTTCGCCAACCTCCCGACGACCCGGTTGTCGAGAAGTTCTGCAGCACCTGCCATGTACTGCCGCCTGCGGACGCAGAGCCGCGGGGAGCGTGGGCGCGGAAGATCCAGGAGATGTATGGCTATGCGGAAAGTAAGCGTCCCTGGCCCAAGACCGAGATTCCCGCCATCGAGGCGGCGATCGACTATTGGACAGCGCGGGCTCCGGCTGCCCTGACGCTGCCCTCCGACGCAACGAATTCACCGCCATCGCCAGTCCTGTTCCAGCGGCGCCCCGTCGACTTGGCTGGAGTACCCAGCCCGCCTGCGGTTTCGTGCGTCCGCTTCGTCCGCCTTTCGGACGATGCCCCGCAGCAGTTGCTCGTCAGCGACATGCGGCACGGCGCGGTCGTGCTCTGGAATCCTGCGCAGCCGGCCGCAACCGCGCGCGTCATCGCCCGGATTCCGCATCCCAGCCGCACCTGCGTAGTGGACCTGGATGGCGACGGCATCCGCGACATCCTGGTTGCGAATCTGGGCGTATTCTGGCCCCTGGATACCGACCAAGGCAGCGTGATCTGGCTGCGGGGCCGGGGCAACGAGCAGTTCGAGCCGGTCGTGCTGCTGAGTGGCGTCGGACGCGTGAACGAGGTCTCACCCGCCGACTTCGACGGCGACGGCGACCTGGACATCGTCGTCGCGGTGTTCGGCAACTTCACCACCGGGATGATCGTCTACCTGGAGAATTTCACCGAGGACTACGCGCATCCGGACTTTGAGCCGATCTCGCTCGACGGCCACACGGGAACCAGCGACATTCCGGTGGTCGACCTGAACGGCGACGGCCGCCCCGACTTTGTGGCGCTCCAAGCCCAGGAGCACGAGCGCATCATCGCGTTCCTGAACGCACGGCGAGGGCGATTCAATCCCGTGCCCGTGGCTCACGCGCCGCACACACGCTGGGGGTCCACCGGCATCAAGTTAGCCGACTTGGATGCGGACGGCGACGTGGACATCCTGTGGAACAACGGCGACCAGGTGCAGGTGCCGCCCATCCTGCGGCCCTATCACGGTGTCGCCTGGCTGGAGAACAACGGCAGCCTTGGGTTTCGGCACCACCAGCTGACTCATTTGCCCGGCGCGCACACTTCGCATCCGGTGGACCTGGACCGCGACGGCGATCTGGACGTCGTCTCCAGCGTGTTCATCCCGGCGATTAAGCCCGAGTCGCCGGACGCGGCCGACCTCGAGACGATCGTCTGGCTGTCGCAGACCGCGCCTGGCCAGTTCCAGCGATTCTGTTTGGAGCAGGGCTATCCCCGCCACCCCTGCCTGGATGCGGGAGACCTCGACGGCGATGGGGACTTGGACCTGGTCGTCGGGAACTTCGTGGTCTGGGAACAGTCCGAGGTATCCCCTACGCCGAGCCTGTTCGTGCTGGAGAACCAGGGGGGATCCTGACCTGCCCGCTTCGGCTAAGTCATCTCAATGCTCACAAACTGATCTGGACGCCAGCGCCCGGTTCTGGCAAACTCCGCGCCCCGTTTCCCCGGTGGCTCGTCACTAGTCAAGGAGATGCTAGCGTGAACCTGGCCCGTCCGACCGTGCTGGTCGCATGCGTTGTGTTCGCCTTGGCTTCGGCCCGCGTGTGGGCCGAGACCAAGTCGGGTTTCAGCCTGAACCCTTTCGCCAAGACCACTTCGGCCTCCAAGTCGAGCAGCAGTTCGAGCGGCTTCAAACTGCCCTCGCTGTGGCCGGCGTCCGACCAGAAAAAGGTGACCAAACGTTCGACGGAACCGTCGGCGTGGGACAAGTTCACCACGGGATCCAAAGCCGCGTTCAACAAGACGACGGATGCGATCACCTTTTGGGACAACGACAAGCCGGCCAAGAAGGCCCCGGACAGCGTCCGCAACCGGTACGGCGTGAAGAAGAAGGAAGAGGAAAAGAAGTCGTTCTTCTCGAGTTGGTTCTCCGGCCAAGACGAGGAGCCAAGCCGTCCGCGGACGGTCAGCGAGTTTCTGAACCAGGACAAGCCGCAGCCGTAGCACCCGCTACCACGGTTCGTGTCTCCAAGTTCTCACCTCGAACCGGTCCGGAGCAACCGTCACCTGGACAGCGCCGGACCGACCGGTGTTGATCGCCCGAACGCCAGCCCGAACGGCCGCTTGGTACGCGGCAAAGCCTTCGTTGGCGGCCGCGCTGATCACCAGGCATTCCGGCCGGGACCAGCCCAGCAGTTTCTCGGGCAGACTTCGCGAACTGCCGTGATGCGGAGCCAGCACGACGGCGCATTCCAGCGGCCGGCCAGCCAGCAGGTCATCCAGCCCGGGCGGTTCCAGGTCGCCGGCCAGGAAGATCGAGCGTTCCGCGTAAGCCGCGCGCAACGTCAGACTGCTGGCGTTGTCGCTGCCGGACACGCCGCGGCGCGGCGGATGCAGGACAACCCACTCCGACGCATCCCGTGTGCGGAGTCCATCGCCGGCATAAATCTCGCCGACGGTCAGGCACCGCTGGACCAGCGCCTGGCGCAACGCCGCTAACGCCGGCGTAGGTTCCTGGAACATGACCGGCGAGACATACACGGCGCCGACGGAGAATCGCTCCAACAACTCGGGCAACGCATTGTAGTGGTCCGCATCGGCGTGGGTCAGCAGGACGGCATCCAGATGCGTGATCTTCCGCGACCAGAGGAATTCGGCGATTGTCCGCGCGGTGGCATCCGGGGCACTCATGCTGCCCGCGTCATACAACAGCGTTTGACCGCCCGGCAGTTCCACGACCGTGCATGCGCCATGCCCCACGGCCACAAACGTGCAGACCAGTTCCCCGGCTCGCTCGGCCGGCCCCGGCATCTGGCGGACGATGGTCAGCGCACCAATCCCAAACCACAGCGACAATGCGGCCAGGCACCAGCGGGCCGGCAAGCGGCGGCGAAACCAGACCGCCCACACCGCCAGCCCGGCGTAGAAGCCCAGGACCCACCAACTCGCCGGCGCCGGAATCCAGACGTGGCCCGCGGTGACTCGATCCGCCGCGTCGACCAGCCACTCCAGCAGCCCCAGGCTTTGGTTGCAGATCCAGCCGCAGGCGTATCCGACCGGCGGCAGGATCCAGCCGAAGACCATAACGCCGAAACCGGCAAACAGAGCCACGCTGACGGGAATCCCGACGAGCGGATTGAGCACCAGGGCAATGGGGGAGACCAAGTGATAGCGGTAGGCGGTCAGCGGCAGCGTCACCAGCCAGATCGCCGAACTGATCAACAGCAGGTTGCCCAGCCCCAACGCAAAGCCTTTCCGCCACCGCACGTACCAGGGGCGGCTCTGCTCGATCAACCGCGTCAGCGGATCCTGGTCGCCCGGCGTCACAAGGTAGGGACTGATCAGGTAAATCGTCGCGACAGCCAGGAACGACAACTGCGTGCCGGCCTGGAACAGACTGGCGGGATTCCACGCGCTGACCGCGATCGCGGCCGCGGCCAGCGCATTAAAGCCCGACGCGCGGCGAGCCGACAAGCGGGCCAGGCAGAAGGCGACCACCAGAATTGCCGCGCGAACCACGGGGGGCCGGGCGTCGGTCAGCAGGGCATAGACCACGACGAAGGCAATCGCCCCGCCGATCGCCACCGTGCGGCGCAGGGCCAACAGCCGTGCGATCCACCAGAACCCCAGCGCCAAGATCCCGACGTGCACCCCCGAGATGGCCAGCAGATGGACGGTCCCAGTGGTCACAAATGGCTCGGTCCGCTCCCGATCCACGTGCTCGCGGGCTCCCAGCAGCAAGGCGGTGGCCAGGCCGGCTTGGCGCTGGCGCAGATATCCCCACAGCAGTTCCTGGCAGGGATCTCGCACCGCGCCCAGCAGACGGCGCCAGTTCCACAGCGAGCCAGTAGCTAGCACCGTAATCGAGTCCGGAAAGTCGGCCTCCAATTGGAATAACTGCCGATCGCAGCGGCGGTGCCAGGCCAGATCAAAACCGCCCGGATTCAACGGGCTGGGCGGCCGTTGGAACAAGGCCAACACTTGCAGGCGATCGCCCGCGCGGACGCCCAACACGTGCCCATCCACGGTCAGTTCGGCCGTCCCCGTCGCGACTTGCCAGGCCTGCCCGTGGCGTGCTGCCACCACTTGGACCAACAGTCGCGAGCGTTCCCCAGCCGGGCGAGTCCGCAGAGGGTTGTCGGGCGGCGCCGCGACACGGCGGGGAGAATCGAGGGCGACGGTCTGCAGGCAGATCGGCCGCGGGCTGTCCCGGGCCGCGAGTCCGATTTCGTCGGCGCGGTAGACATTCCAGCGCTCGTGATGCCGAGCGGCACCCGCGCACGCGACGGCCAGCAGCAACACCACGGCGGCCGCGCGGTCGCAACGCAGCCACCATAGGGCGAACCAGGCCAGCAGTCCGCCGCCGCTGGCCGTCAGCCAGACCGCCACGGACTGCGGCCGCGCGCAATCGGCCAACACCCCGAGCACCAGAGCTGCCAGGATGACCGGCAGCGGCAGAATCCGCCGCGCCGGAGTGAGTCGCAGGGATCGACACGCCGCGCCGTCGCTCATACGGGCTATTCGACCAGCCGGCCGAGAGGCTGTCAATTCGGACGAGCCCGTAAAGTCCCGCGCAGCGGCCGGCTACGGCGGAGTTGGCGGAGTTGGCCCCGGTGCCGCTGGCGGTGGAGGCGGAGGCTGATTCGCGGGCGGGGCGGTCGGCGGGGCAGGCGGCGGTGCAGGATTGGCCGGCGCGGCCACAGCGGTGGTCGGTGGTTCGGGTGCGACCGCGGGTAACGGCTTGGGACGTTCGGCGACGCTCGCCACGGGCCCGTCTGCCGCCGGGGCCGGCGCGGCGGATGGCGCGGCTGGCGCGGGCACGGCATTGGCCGTCGGGGCGGGCGGACTCATGTCGGCAAACATCTGTTCGGTCAGCGGGGACAGCTTGGGTACCTTGACGATGGCTTCGATTTGGGCATTGATTTCTTCGGCCGTGGGCTTCGCGGGGATGCCGATCTTGCCTGTCAGCTTGTCGAACTGAACCTCGTCGTAGTGCGAGACCAAACCGCGCCAGGGCGGCGCCTGCTGCTTGCCGGACAATAGCGGGATCTGCATGCGGCTGCCCGCGAAATGTGTGCCGTGGTAGATGGTCCCGTCCTGGATCGGTCCGACGCCCAGGATATACGAGTCCCGGGCGTTGCTGGTCGCCACGGAGATGCCGGATTGCCAGACCGGGATTCGCGTCTCGCGGTGATAAGCAAACGCCGCTACCTTGGCGGCGCCCAGCATGTCTTCCTTCTT
Organism: uncultured Planctomycetaceae bacterium; assembly: GCA_903927685.1. The sequence goes on along the minus strand of CAIYOB010000896.1, from coordinate 13,094 downwards.
GGCCAGGGAGATATCCGGAATCGGGACGCGGGGAACGTTGGGCAGCATCTCCGCCGCCTGAGCGACCCCGGAACTGGGCGGAATCCCGTAAGTCACGTCGTGTCCATCCGTGCCCAAGGTCCCAATCCTGGCCTCGACGACGTATTCCGCTTCCTCCACCTTGTCCTGCAGCAGGCAACCGGAGGCCAACAGCTGCTGGCGGAGGGCGCTGGTCACGTATTCCGCATTGACAAAGCCGACGGTCTTGACGGCGACCAGGTACTTGGTGTCAAGAAAAACCGTCTTGCCCGCCAGGGGTGTAAAGTCGATCACGGCGATGGAGCGGTCCACCGCATCCGAGATCAGCAGTTGTTCCGTGGCGTTCCGCGTCTTGGTGGTCCCGCAACCCGCCAGCATTGCGGCCAATGCCAGCCCTAGTCCACCAACCAGGAATCGCCCCGTCCTCCATGCACGCATGGGGCGGAGTATACCGAAACCGCGTGGTGAACCAAAGGCTGGATTTTAGCCCCCGTGCTAGCGTTGCCTGCGGGCAAGACTGGCGCTCCGTGGGGCTCGTTACGCCTTTGAGTTCCCGGGGGCCTTGAGCAACTTCATGAACTCGCGCATGAACGGGGCGTTGTCGTGCCAAGTGCGGGCGCTCACCAGATTGCCGTCGACGACGACCGGCTGGTTGACGTACTTGGCGCCGCCCTGTTCGGCATCGAGCGCGCATTTGGCGACTGTGGTCACTGTGCGTCCGCGAATCACTCCGGCGGCGCTGACAATCTCAATTCCGTGGCAGACCACGGCCACAGGCTTGCGGGCCTCGAAAAAGTGGCGTGTAATCCGCAGCAGATCCTGGTCGTAACGCAAGTACTCCGGGGCCCGGCCGCCGGAAACGAACAGGCCCGCGTACTCTTCAGGCTGGACGTCACGAAAGGCCACGTCGGCCTGAAGATGGTACCCCGGCCGCTCCTCGGTAATGTCCCACGGCACGTCAGGACTGGGCGGCACTTCGTGCAGGACCATGTGATACAAGCGGGCCTCCGGACCGGCCACCACGGCCTGGTAACCGTCCTCCTGCACGCGGAAGAACGGGTACAGCGTGTCCACCGCCTCGGTGGCGTCGCCGATGGGCATCAGGATCTTGCCGGCAACGCCTTCCGCGTCCGCAGCTGCCGACGGTCTCGCGGCCCAGGCGGCCGAACCGGCCGCCAACATGCTTAACATCCTGCGACGATTCAATCGATCAGACATCATACGGGTTCCTTTCCGGAGCGGCAGAATTCAGGGGCTTCGCCTGGCAGGGGCGAGCGCTGGGGTTCCGGGCCCAGCGCGCGGCGTGTCGGGCGTTTACGGCTGGCTAAATCGTTCGGGCAACGCGGCCTTCCAACCTGCCTTGAGCAGCGCGGCCATGTTCTGACGAGCCTCGGCATAGGCCGGATCGTCCGCCAGATTCACGATTTCCCAGGGGTCCTTCTGCAAGTCGTACAGCGCGGCGGGTACCGGTCCCTTGTCGAACTGCAGATAGCTGTACCGGCGGTTCCGCACCATCTGGCTGGCCTCGTTTTCAACCATGAACACGGCTTTCTTCCAGGGCCGCGTGGGATTGGCCAACAGCGGGGCAAAGCTGATGCCTTCGAGGTTCGCCGGCACGTCCAGGCCGGCCAGTTCGCCCACGGTCGGCACGAGATCGACGAACTCGACGAATTCGCGGCAGACCTGGCCGTTGCCCGCCGCCCCGGGCACGCGGACCCACAGCGGTGCGCGGCGGGTGGCTTCGAGCATCGAGTACTTGGACCAGAAGCCGTGGTCGCCCAGGTGGAAGCCGTGATCGCCCATGACCACGACAATCGTGTTGTCGGCCAGCCCCAGATCCGTCAAGGATTCGAGGATGCGGCCGATGTTGTCATCGACAAAGCTGACGCAGGCATAGTAGGCTGCGATCGCTTCCTTGGCCTGCTGGGGCGTGGGCTGCCGTTCCATGAAAATGTCCGGGTTGCCGCCCGTCATACGTTTGGGATAGGGGCAGCCTTGCAGGCTCGCAGGCGGAGCCGGCGGATCGGGGATCCGGGCCGGGTCGTACATGTCGACGTATTTCTTGGGCGCGAGCAACGGAGTATGCGGACGCGACTGATGCACCGAAAGGAAGAAGCGATCCTGTGACTTGGAAAACTCCTTCAGCAAACCGATCGCCGTCTGGGCGTGACGGTAATCGCCTTCCTGCTCGGGCTCCCGCCCCGAGTCGCCATAGCGGTCCGAATGCCTGGCGCGCCACTGGCGGTACTCCTTGCTGGCCTTGTTCTTCGGGGCCGGATCGCGTTCGGCGGGCGGCAGTTTCACGGTTGGGAACGCCAGGATCGGTCCGGGGCCGTTCCAGCCCGGCGGTTTGCCGTACATCTCGATCCGGTCGAACGCCAGCAGCTGTTTTTCGGCATACTCGACCGTGTGGAAGAATTTGCCGATCACCGCGGTCGTGAAGCCCTTGTGTTTCAACATCTCCGGCAAGGTGACGGTCCCGGGCGGCAGGTGCGTGTCCATCTCTTGGCCGTTGGACCACACGCCGGTGGTCAGCGGACGCAGGCCCGTCAGGAACGAAGTCCGCGAGGGATTGCAGCAGATCGCCTGGACGTAGGCCGAGTCAAAACGGACCGCGGTCGTGGCAAACCGGTCCAGGTTAGGCGTCTGGCAGATCGGATTGCCGTAGCAGCCGGGCGTATTGGCATTCCAGTCCTCAGCGATAATGAAGAGCACATTCATCCGGCGGGTGTCCGGCAGGCCATCGGCGGCCGATCCGGATTCGGCTGCCAAGCCGCAGGTCCAAGCAAGCAACAGCAGCAGCAACGTCTTGTTCACGTCATCGTTCTCCTGGCTGGAGGAAAGCGAACCAAGATCCTGATCGGTCCGGCGAATACCGAGGGACAGCAAGACGTTCCATTTGATCTCCCATCGCGTTCCCTGGGAAGCCCCCACGCCGGCCTCGTGTGTCGTCCTCCTCCAGTAAACTTGGGGAACGCAACATCCTGGAACGTGTTGTTTTCGGCGGACCTGTCAGCCGCCGCTGTCTTCCCTGTCAGCTGGCGTCGGGCGCGGCATGAACCCGATCGACGTTTCCAGCCAACTGCCGCAACTGCAACCGCCGCCGCCTTCGGGCGACAGCAGCATGCCCGCAGCGGGGATGGTGCTGAGCCAACAATCGGGCCGCAGCCGAGGCCAGCCGCTGACGCCCCCGGTGGCCCGGTCCCACAGCGTGACCGTGCCGGAGCGATAGACCAACGTGCTGGCTGTGCAGGCGTACGTACCGCAGCCGCCGGGGGGAACGGCTTGCGGCAGCGGCTTGCCGTCCGCCAGCGAGAACGCGCCCGGCCGCACGTAGACTTGTCCGCCCACGATCGCCGGCCGGGACATCGCTTTGCCGTGGTCGCCTTTGCCCTCGGGCCAGTCCACGCGCTGCTCCCAAACCGGCTCGCCACGCTGCGTCGAAAACCCGTACACGTGGTAGCGCCCGTGGGTCGAGGCAACGATCACCAGACGGTCCTGGCTGTGCGCCAGATAGAACACAACATCGCCGTTCTCCGTATCGATAGGCTGCTGCCAGACCGCCGAGCCGGTTTCGGCGTCCAGGGCCACCAGGAACTGCTGCTCCCACAACTCCGGCCTGCCCACCCGCCGCTCCGGCCAGGCTTTCACGTCCGGATGGCGGCTCTCGACGAAATAGACGCGGCCACCGGCCACGGTGATCGTCGAATTCAGGATGACGCCGCCGGCATAGGTCCAGGCGGGCCGCCCCGTCGCCTTGTCGAGCGCGAACAGGTTGTCGCTGCAGACGGGAAACGTGACAGCCCCGCTGCGGGCATCGTACCAGCCGGCGTCGGCGCCGCCCCAAAACCCGGTCCACGACGCGTCTTGTTTCACGGCGCTGCCGATCAGTCGCGGACCGTCGCTGGCCAGATATCCCCAATCGTACCGCCAGTCGGCGCTGGCCGGCGGAACGACGTCCCGCTGATCGACCACGCGCCCGCTCGCGGCGTCGATCCGCCAACACTTGTCGCGCACAGCGGCATAGACATACTCGCGGTCGGCGCACCAGTTGCCGCAATCGCGAGGCATGTTGTACCGCTCGAAGTCCGGGATCTCCAGGGACCACAGCGGCGAGCCGTTGTAGGCGTCCAAGGCGAGGATCCGGTGCAGACCCTGCAAGTACAATCGCCCCGCCACGGACAGCGGCGACGGCTTGCGGCCATTCCGGTCGGCTTGGAAGCTCGGCCCCGGTCGCCCCAGCCACTGGACCGCCAAATCCCGCGTGCTGCTGGCCCCGCCCAACTGCTCCCCGCCGTACGCCGAATTGTCGGCGCTGCCGTACAAGTGCGTCCACTGGCCAATGCCGGCCAATGGCGGCTCCGTATACAGGGCCCATACTCCCCCGGCATCCGCCGATACGTTCGCGGGAATCGAACCGGCGGCCAGCCAAGTCCGCAGGACCTCGGCGTCCAGCGTTCGGCCCACCCCGGCCGGCTGGCCCAGGCACGCGACACCGCCATCGGGACGCAGGACGCGCCGCATCTCGGCCGCCTGACCGCAAGCGACGCCGTCCACCAGCACGCGTTCGGACACCACCAGATTGGCAAACCGGCCGATCATCGGCAGGCTGTCCAGGCTCGGGACGCTGTGCAGCGCCACGCGAGATCCGTAGACCCCGGCGGCCAGCAGGGCGGCGCGCGAGGCCTCGACGCGCGCTTCATCCTCGTCCACGCCGATCACGCGCAAGCTGCTGCGGCGGGCCAGTTGATACGCCAGACGGCCGTCGCCCGAGCCGTACACCAGGCAGATCCCGCTCCGGGCCTCGGTCCGTCTCAGGATTTCGTCCGCCGCCCGCGAAAAGCTGCCGGACGCGTCGTCGAAGCGCGCCTCGGCGTCGCCGGCGATCGGCCCCAGCGTGTAATTGTGGAACGTATCGCACTCGAACCGCTCGGTCGCCGCCGGCGGATCTTCCGCTTCGTTGCGGATCGCGTACCAGTACCTGCGGTTCGGCCGCAGGCCGGTCAGCCGCAGTTCGTGCTCGGTTTTCATCGCTGGCTCGACCATTCGCTGAACGGCATCATCTGCTCCGTATTCCAGCACGCTGGCCGTAGGCGAATGCGACTTCCAACGCACCACGGCCGTGCCGGGTTCGCTGAACTGCAGCCACGGGCCGGCGGCCAGTGGCAGGGGACGGTGTTCCGGAGTCGGCGCGGGCTGCGGAAATCGGTCGGCCACGGCGGCGTAGTGAGCGGCTACCTGGTCGGCCGTCAGCGCGAGGTCAAACACGCGCACTTCGTGAATCCGCCCCGTCAGCCGAAAGTACTCGTCCTTGTCGTGGTACGCGCCGATCTCATAGAACGCCTGCGGCGGGTAGCGGATGTCACCCCGCTGTACGGACGACGATCCGGCCAGGGCTCCGTCGACGTACAGCTTCATCGCCGCGCCGTCGTACGTGCCCACGACGTGATACCAGCGGCCCGTGGCAAAATCCGCGTCCGCGTTCAGGTAAGTCAGCCGGCCGTTTCCCTGAGCACCGGCCAGGGCGAAACTGAACCTCGAGTTACAGTAGCCCAGCAGCCAGCCGTGTTCGTCGCTGCCGTTGTCTTGGATAGCGCCGACGATGCCACCCCAGGCCAGCGGCTGGTCGACGCGCACCCAGGCTTCGGCCGTCATCCGACCGCTGGGCACCGGCACGCGACGGTAATCGTCGGCGATGCGGACGCTCTGGGTGCGGCCGTCGGCCACCAGCGCCTGAAAGCGGCCCACCCGCTCCAGTCGGACGCCGCTCAGCGTGTGGGCGTCGGTACGGCCCGCCCAATCACGAACGGCATCGCCCTGGATGTGCGGCGATTGGAAAACCCAGCGGCCGAGCAGGCCGGGTTCGTCCGACGGTGCGATGTTCGCGAGCGGCTCTTCCGGATGCGGCTCCGCCGAGGCCGGGCTCGCGGGAGCGCCGGCCGTGGACTTCGATTCCGTCGTGGGGGCAGCTGCGGCCGAGCTGTCGAAGCAGTGTATGGCACCTTCGTCCGTGCTGACCAGCAGTCGCCCTCGGGCGGCCGCCAGGCCGCAGGCGTGGCCTTGCACCGGCTGGCGCCAGACGATGCGCCCGTCGCGTGCGTCGAGCGCCGCGACCTGGTCGTCGCCGCCGGCAAACAAGGTCTCGCCCGCGGCGATCAAAGCGTACGGATATTCACTGGGCACGAGCCACAACTGCCGGCGGCTGGCCAGATCCGACGCGACCAGCGAATCGTCCGTCAGCAGATAGCAGACCGGGCCGGCGCACACGATCGCCTTGCCGCGGCCGTGCCCGACGATCGTCTCCAGTGTGCGCGGATCGCTGCGGCGGAGTTCGCCCTGGCGAGGTTCCGCCGCGGGCCCGTGGAAGATCGTCGAGTCGAGGGCGACGACGACCAGCGAGCCGCCGCCGCTGTTTTTCAGCTGGCCTTGATCGGCCCCGTCGCTGCGACGGAACAGTTGCGGCGCAATGCGGCCCTGAGGGAATACGAGCGTGTCGGCCATGGCGGCCGGTGACGCCTCCAGCGTCAGGGCTGGCAGTTTGCGGATGTACCGGCCGGGACCTGCGGGCTGTCCCGTCGCCGCGTCCAGCGCGCACAAGTACGTGTCTTCCCACGGCAGCAGCCCGTAGCCGCAGTACGCCGTGGCGCCGTCCACCAGCATGCCGGTGCGGCAAGGATGCAGCGGGATCAAGCGGCCGTCGTTCAAGATTTGCGGTCGACTGTCCAATCCCGGCGGCTGGAACTTCCACAGCAACTGGCCCGAGTCCGCTCGCAGGCAATAGGCATAGCCGTCGTCCGAGCCGAAATACACGCGGCCTTCCGACCAAGTGGGAGCGAGACGCACGGGGCCGCCCGTCGTAAACGACCAGACGAGTCGGCCGTTGGCCGCATCCAGGCACCGCACGGTATCGTCGGCCGACGATCCGAAGTAGACCGCGTCGCCGACCGCAATCGCGTGAAAGGCCAGGTCATAGTTGCGCATTGACGGCAGATCGCGGTGGCCCGCGTAGGCATCCCACCGCGCCGGCCCGCCCCACGCCGGCTGCGGGGGCTGCGGAGAACGCCAAGTCCACGCGGCACGCAGCCGCGACGCATCCAACGGCTCGTCCGAATAGCCGCTGCGGCGGACGTCGTGCTGGTAGGTCGGCCAGTCGGAGCCGAAGGCGGGGGACGCGGCGAGCCACGTGAACAGCAAGACAGAATAGCGGAGTCCGATCAAGGCGTTCCTCCCGTGGACCGCGGCCGCCGACCGCGGCTCCGTCGACCTGGCCGCGTCTGCATCTGATCGGATTCCGGCCGGCGCCCGGAACCCGCCGGGACGCTACAAACTTCGCGCCGCAAAGCGGAAGATCGACAGCAGCGTCTGGTGCGTACCCAGCACATCCGGCATGCGCATCCAGACGTACAGGTTGCGCCCACCCTTGGGCGTCGAATCGCGGTGTTCGACGTACACGATACCGTCGCCGTACACATGGCCCTCGGCGTCGCTCAACCGAGCCAGTGGCAGATACACGTCCCCCGGCGCGGTCAAGGCTTCCGTGGCAGGACGCCAGCGCCGATCGCCGCTGGCCGGGAACGCCGCTGTCGCCGGCAGGCCAGGCAACCGCTCGCAATCAACGCGAAACGTCAATGGAACATCCGCCGGCGGCGACTCCCACGCCCGAATGAAAGCCCGCTCCGGCAATTCGCTCCGGATGGCCCGCCCGCTGCCGAGGATCGGAAAGCCCAGTCGGCCCGCGGCGATATTCGGCTGGCCGCTCTCGTCGTAGAAGAACGGATAGGGTTCAGGCGAGAACGCCAGCAGCAGGCCGCCGCCTTCCAGATAACGCCCCAGGGCCGCTTCGACGTCGCCGTCCTGATGCATCGTCCGCACATAGTGCTCGTCGCTGGCGTACAGCAGGATCGGCAGTCGTTTCGCGTCCAGGACCTGCGGATCGAGCACCTCTTGCCAACTCAGTTCCCGGAGCGAAATGCCGACGTCGGCCAGCCAGAACACGACCTGGGGTCCGTAGTTGGGCAGCACGCCGATCGACCGGCCCTGGTACAGTTCGCGCAGCGATTGGGCCTGCTCCGGCGTCAGACCTGCCGGCGAATCCGGCACGGGCACACGGCTGTAGGGGCTCGCCCGAAACCGCTCCGCGGAGGGTTTCGTGAGTTGCAGGTACCGGTCACCGTCCTCCCAGCTGGGTTCGATCTCCGAGCCCTCGTGCCACTCGTTCCACGAGGTGATCAGCACCCAGTCGGGATCGGCCCGGATGGCCTCGTCCCACAGCACCTGGTAGGTCTTCCCGTCTTGGCGTTCGGCCTTCAGGCCCGGCTGGCGGATCTTGGTGTCGTCGTATCCGGGAATGATCGTCACGCAGCTGATCTTGCCCTGCGATTTGGCCAGTTGCACGGCGGCGGAGAAGGACGCCGCACTCGACCGCCGCAAATCCTCCGGGCTTTGATCGCGCACCCAGTCGCAGATGTTGTAGGTATGGACGCCGTCGAACAGCCGCGCGTACGACTCGTTGTAGCCATCGGCGATCAACAAGAAATCGCGGCCGTACCGCTGGCGGACGCCGTGGATGATGGCAGGCCACGAGGTCAGTGGCACCTCGCCCATGACGCGGCCGTAGACGAACACCACGGGCTTTCCGTCCACCTTCAGAAATGCATCCGCCCCTCCGTATCGCTGCAGCACGTACAGCAGGTCGTCGACCGCCCGCTCGATCTGCGCCGCTCCCTTGCCCGGAGCCGTCTCCCAGTACACCGTCGCCTTGAAGTGCTTGTCGGCGGCACGCTCCAGCAGCGTGGCCAAGGCCCGGTCGTCATAGGTGCCCTGTCCCCACCACGTAGCAATGAAACCGGTCAGCCCATGGCGTTTGGCCTGGTCGATATGGCCCTCGATGATCTCCCGGTCGTGCGAGTCGTAGGCGCCCTTGGCCGGATAGTGCGTCGACTGGGGAATCTCATGCGCGGCGGGATCTTCGCCACCCCAATGGACCCAACCTCCCTGCCGCTCCGGCCGCCCGTACCACGTGTAGTAGAAAGCCAGCACCTCGCGCGGGACCCGCTGATGACGGACAGCTTGCCGCTCCTTCAGGAACGACAACATGCTGGGAGCGGCAGAGTCAGCTCCGACAGGGGCTGCGAGCCCGCTCGCCAGAACCAACCACAACAACCCCAAACTCGGCTTCACGGTGCGCATCATAGCTCGGTCCTCCTGTGGCGCGTTATTCGACCATTTTCAGGTTGCCTTGGTCAAGTGGCAGAGCTTTCTGTCATCCCATCCTCCCAGGCACTGTATGCTCCTCGAGTTGCCGCCCAAGGTAGTATTCGCTTCGAGGCATTTTCTGCGGACCTGCAACCGAGGCGTAATCCACTGTGCCGAGAATACTGTCGAACTTGAAATGCACCTGTGAGGACCGCCTTGCGAGGGAATAACTGCCAGGCTCAATCGGCGACGGCCCAGGACGCCAGCATTCCGAGCTGGCGATGCCAACTGGGGGCCGAAGATGGGCCGAAGCGTTCTGGATCTTGCAGGAAGGGCTGGGACTGGACGAGCCGTTGTGCCGAACAACCGGCACGTCTCGGTCTTGCCGGTGGGCAGTGGCGCGGATCGGCAGTTCCGCCTCGCAGCGGCCACACCGGCGATTGCCGACGGCTGGGTTACGGTGCCGTTGGCCGTCCAGTCCGCGGGCGCGAACGTGGGAGGCAGCGACGTTGATCGCTGCAGGGCAGCCTCGGGTGGGACTGGTCGGCGCGGGCGGCAAGCCGCTGGTGCCAGGGTTGCGGGAGATCGTACGGCTGGAGTTTCGCGGCCGTTGTGAGAGGGGAATCAAACACGTCCCCGATCGAACGGACGACTGGTGGCAGGACGGGGCGGAGCCCCGTCCTACGCGGTTGGATGCCGAGCCCCTGGATCAGCGGGCTGGCGGATCTACGTGGGCGGCGAGCGATGGCGACGTGGCGTTGGTTCCCCTGCTGTTCGAGCGGGTGTTTCGGGAGGAGACGGAGCTGATGCCGTGGGAGATCGCGCTGCCTGAGTTCGCCGCGGAGGTTGCCCCCCACGCGGCAATCCGGACCGCGGCCGCAGTGAGGCTCGCGACGCCGCACCGCCGGCAGTGGCGGCGCCGCCGGCGAATGACGCACAATTGGCGAATCCGCTTGTTGCATACTGGGCGGGCTTCGCGTTGTCGTCGAATTCGCCGTAGGGGGCGCGCCGGAGACGTCGATCAACATTGGCGGAGTGGGACAGACGGTTGACATTCAGGTGTATCTAAGTCAGACCGGCACTACCACGATCCTCACGGATGAAGGCCTGGCTTTTGCGGGGATTCAGGTGTCCTTCAATAGTCCGGGCGGAATTGCTGCCGTTCAGTCGGCAGGCGACATTCAGCAGAACCCTGGGTTTGATGATTTGCTCATTCTTTCTAAAGTCGTGACGGGCACCGCGGCAGAACTCGACCAAGCGACCGATCTTTCCAGCTCGTTTGTCTACCCTGTCAATGACCGCATCTGGTTGGGCACGTTTACTTTCACGGGATTAGCGTTGGGAACGACGACTATTGGCGTAACTGACTTGGATTCCGGTATTGACAACATTATCACGGGGCAGGGTACCATCCTTGATGGCCTGATCACTCCGGGTGCAGCGGCGACGCTCATCGTCACCCCCGAACCTGGCACGGTAGGGCTGTCGCTGCTGGCGTTTGGGGCGGCATCCGTTGTATCGACCTTCCGCAGTCGGCGCAGGCGAAAACAGGCGTAAACGAGACGTCCGAGTCGGCGTCGCGGTCGGTCTTACTGTCCTGGACGGCTTGGCTGCCGAACAGGTCGCCTCGGCGACTTCGCCCGCCTGCCGGTTGTGCTGCTCCCGTCGCACCTGCAAGTCGTGCTGAGCATCTAGAAACTCCCCCGGCTCATCTCCCTGGCTGCGAGGCTGCGGGGAGATAAAGTGAAAGATCACGAGAAAGATAAGGGGGGAGGATCTTCGCTTAACGCTGGTCCATCGGCACGTAATTCGTCACATCGTTGCCCTTGTACACCTGCCGCGGGCGGATGATGCGAGTTGTGGCGTCCTCGTGCTGTTCCTTCCAATGGGCGATCCAGCCGGGCAGACGGCCGATGGCGAAACAGACGGTGAACGCGTTGGTGGGGATGCCCATCGCGCGGAGCAGGATGCCGCTGTAGAAATCCACGTTGGGATAGAGCTTGCGGTCGACGAAGTACGGGTCTTGCAGGGCCAGTTCCTCCAGCTTGCGGGCGATGTCCAGCAGCGGGTCCTGGCGGTTCAACTTGGCGAACACCCGGTCGCAGCACTCGCGGAGGATCTTGGCTCGCGGATCGTAGTTCTTGTAGACCCGGTGGCCGAAGCCGAACAGGCGGAAGGGATTCGTTTTGTCCTTGGCGGCCTTGATGCAGTCATCGGCCGACAGACCACCGGCGTGGATCCGTTCCAGCATCTGCAGAACTTCGACATTCGCCCCGCCGTGCAGCGGTCCCCACAGGGCGCTGACGCCGGCGGCGCACGAGGCGAACACGTTCGCGCGGGCCGAACCGACCGTGCGGACGGTCGACGTGCTGCAGTTCTGTTCATGATCCGCATGCAGGATGAAGATCAAGTTCAGCGCGTCCTCGACCTCCGGTGTCACTACGTACTGCTGGTACGGGATGGAGAACATCATGTGCAGGAAGTTCGCACAGTACCGTAGTTTCGGGTCGGGATAGATGAACGGCCAGCCACGCGACCGGCGATAGGAGAAGGCGGCGATGGTGCGGACCTTGCTAATCAGCCGTGCGGCGGCCTCGGTCAGGGCCTCGACGTCGTCCAAGGCGAGGAACTGTTGATGGTAGCAGGCCAAGTTGTTCAAGGTCGCCGACAGGATCGCCATTGGGGGCGCGTCGACGGGAATGTGCTGGAATTGGTGCTTGAGGCCCTCGTGCAGGAGTTCATTTTCGGTCAGCCGGTCGCTGAACGCCTGCAGTTCGTCACGCTTGGGCAATCGGCCGAAGATCAGCAGCCAGGCGACTTCGACGAAATTCGGCTTGTTCGTGAACTGTTCGATCGGGATGCCGCGATAGCGGAGGATTCCCTTGTCCCCGTCGATGTACGTGACCGAACTCTGGCAGGCTGCCGTGTTCCCCAGTCCCGGGTCATAGGTGATCATGCCGGTTTGGTCGCGTAGCTTGCTGATATCGACCGCCACCTCGCCGTCCGTTCCCGTGAGAACGGGTAACTCGATTCGTTTATCTCCAAATGTCAACACCGCTTTTTCGGACATCATCGTTCTCCTTGCCGCAGGTTTAGGAACGGCCTTGCCGGGAGAGGTGGTGACCGGCCAAGGCGGACGTCCCATAGTGTAATCGTCGGAGCCCCGGTTGCTCAAGGCGGCAGCAAGTCCCGGCGGAATGTCCTGGCGCAATCCGCCCGACCCTCCGGCCCGGCCCAAATGCGGTGATCCGACCTCGGTGGCCAACAGGCAGCGGTGCTGCTTTTGTGTTAAACTTGCACGGCGCTGCCGAGTTGTCACGGTGCACAGTTTCGCTGTTGTGAGATACTGCATGATCCGCTGGGAATCCACCGAAGGTTCGCCGACCCCGCTCGGCGCGACTTGGATCGCGTCCGAGGAAGCCTACAACTTTGCGCTCTATTCCAAGCATGCCGAAGAGGTCGCGTTGGTATTCTTCGAGGACGACCTCGTGACGCCGGTTTTTCGGTACGACTTTGAGCATCTGCGGAACAAGACCGGACCGATCTGGCACTGCCGGATCCCGCAGGCCGCGTTGGCCGGCGCCAAGTTCTATGCCTATCAGATCGACGGTCCGAAGCCCGGGCCGGGGGTCGAGTGGCATGCGTTTGACCCGGAGAAGCTGTTGCTGGACCCGTACGCGCGGGACGTGCATTTTTCCACCGCCTTTGACCGCGAGGCGGCCCGCCGGCCTGGTTCGAACTGGGGCCGCGCTCCGTTGTCCGTTCTGGATTCGCGCGAGGCGCCCTTCGATTGGCAAGGCGATGCGCCCTTGCGGCACCAAGCCGACTTGATCATCTACGAGATGCACGTCCGCGGCTTTACCAACCGCGAGAATTCCGGG
>CAIYOB010000895.1 GCA_903927685.1 uncultured Planctomycetaceae bacterium | reverse complement strand
CCCCGATGCTCGACAGCGTCCACCCGGACACCGCGCCTTCCGTGATCGTGAAGGTCCCCGGGGCCAAATCCACGAACAACTGCGAGTTCGTCGGACTGACGCTACCCGGGTCATCATCCAGCGTGAACGGGCTCAATCCAACGCCCGTGGTCGTATACGTGAAGTCCTGCGCGTCGTTCGGCAGGCCGTCCTTGACGATCGTGATCGTGCCCAGCTTGGTGTTGGTGAACGTCACCGTGAGGGCCTCGCCCGGATCCACGTCGAGTGTGGCCGTGCGACTGACCAGATCCACGCTGCTGCCGTTGTCCGGATCGACGATGACCAAGTTCGTCAGGCTCCAACCACCCAGAGCCGCTTCGGTGATGACGTAGCTGCCGGGCGACAAGTTGCCGAACGTCCGACTGGCGGGCAAGGTGCCGTCCGCATCGTCGTCCAGTTGGAAGCCGCCGATCGGCGCAGAGCCCGTGAAAGCAAAATCCGCCGGATCGTCCGGCAGCGAGTCTTTGACGACCGTGATGCTGCCCTGCTTGACGTTCGTATAGCGGATCGTCACATCCTCGCCGGCCGCCAGATTGACTGTCGCCGCGCCGCCCGCCGTGCTGAAATTGGCCGCGCCGGTCACCGTCAAGCCGGACAACTCCCAGCCCGCCACCGCCCCCTCCGTGATCGTGTAGGTCCCGGGCAGCAGGCCGGTGAATTCGTGCGAATTCGTCGGCGTCACGCTGGTCGGATCGTCGTCCAACGTGAAGGGCGTCAGGCCGGCGCCGCTGGTCGTGTAGGCAAAGTCCTGGGCGTCGTCCGGCACGGCGTCCTTGATCACCGTGATTCGGCCCTGCTTGGTGTTGGTGAACGTGACCGTGATGGTCTCGCCCGCGTCCACTTCGAGCGTGGCCGTGCGGTTGGCCAGGTCCACGCTGCTGCCATTGTCCGGATCGACAATCGACAGATTCGTCAGGCTCCAGCCCGCCAACGCGGCTTCGGAAACCACATAAGTGCCCGGCAACAGGTTATTGAACGTCAGGTTGCTGGGCAGGGCGCCGTCCGCGTCGTCATCCAACTGGAAGCTCCCGAGCGGCGTTGTGCCGGTGAAGCTGAAGTCGGCGCTGTCGTCGGGGATCGCGTTCTTGACCACGTTGATCGTGCCCAGCTTCGTATTCGTGTAACGGACGACCACGTTCTCGCCCGCGGCGAGATTCACGGTCGTCGTGTTGCCGGACGTGCTGTAGCTCGCCGCGCCGGTGACCCCGATGCTCGACAGCGTCCATCCGGACACCGCGCCTTCCGTGATCGTGAATGTCCCCGGGGCCAAATCCACGAACAACTGCGAGTTCGTCGGATTGACGCTACCCGGGTCATCATCCAGCGTGAACGGGCTCAATCCGGGGCCCGTGGTCGTGTACGCAAAGTCCTGCGGGTCGTCCGGTTGGCCATCCTTCACAATCGTGATCGTGCCCAGCTTGGTGTTGGTGAACGTCACCGTGATGGCCTCGCCTGGATCCACGTCAACGGTGGCCGTGCGGTTGACCAGATCCACACTGCTGCCGTTGTCCGGATCGACGATGACCAAGTTCGTCAGGCTCCAACCACTCAGAGCCGCTTCGGTGATG
>CAIYOB010000894.1 GCA_903927685.1 uncultured Planctomycetaceae bacterium | reverse complement strand
GGGCACGTTGGATCTGCAAGTCTTCTTTGAGGAGATTGGGCAGATCGGTCCGATCGGCGGTCCCTTCCGGCCTGGATTGCCGGGCAACGGCAACCTGGACATCGAGTTGTACGACGTGGACGGAACCTTGATTGCCGGCAACGGGCCGAACTTTGGCCGCAACGACGGACCGGCGGAACTAGATGTGGACGGCGACGCGTTTGCCGAGAACGAACGCATCCGGATTCCCGCCGTCCAGGGACAGGTGTATTACCTGCGGATCGTAGGCGTACAAAACGCGATCAACAACTATGGACTCACCGTCCTGAACGCGGCTCCGCCGACGCCGTTCGACCTGGAATTGGATGACAACCCGGCCAACGGTCAGACGAATCCTCCGGGCACGCAGACGGATACAAGCGACACCGGGCGATCGCAGTTCGACAATCACACCTACGACAACACGCCGACGTTGTACTTCCGCCTGGATGACGGCATCTTCCTGCACGATTTGCCGGGCAATCCCGTGGACGACACGCCGCCGGACGAAGTGATCCCGATCCCATTCCGGCCCGGCGTCGCCCCGAATCTGACCCAGCCGACGCAAGCCGGATATGCCATCGGCATCTTCGACGAAGGCAACACCGGTACGCAGACCGGCACGGCGCCCCAGACGCCGCTGGGCTTTGCCACCGCCACGGTACAGGAAGGCGTCTACACATTCACGGTTCCCAACGGCGTGGCCTTGTCGGAAGGCAGCCACTTCCTGACCGCCCGGGTGCTGATGATCGATCCGGCCACTCCGCAGCAGACCGGCTGGGGACCGCGCAGCGTCTCGCTGGAAATCGTGGTCGACCGAACCGCTCCCCCGGCCTTCTTTGGCCTGGCAAGCCTCGCTGACGCCACGCAAGGACTGGCCGCGGCCAGTGATTCGGGAGTGACCAGCTATCCCGCGACGAACGTCGATCGCGTCACCAACGACACGACGCCGACCTTCTTCGGGACCGCCGAAGCGGATTCCGTGGTCCGGTTGTACGTCGAGACGAATGGCGTCGCGGGGCTGCAGTCGCGCGAGTCCGGTGCCGCGACGCCGGATCTGTTCCTCGGCTTGACGGTGGCCGTGCCGCTGGATGGGACGAACCAGTTCCCCGGCGGTCAATGGGAGATCGAATCGATGCTGGACTTGAACAGCCCGCTGCTCGGCTTTGCCGAGGACGGAGTGCGGAGACTGTACGTGACCGGCGAGGACTTGGCGGGCAACATCACGGCCGACGGCAGCGCGGACGTGCTGAACATCTTCCTGGATACGGCCGGACCGCAGGTGACGCGAGTGGATATCAACGCCCGCAACAACGCGGACTACAATATCTGGGATCATAAGGGTACGCCGGACGGCGCCAATACCGGCTATCTGAAGCCGACGCCGCTCGTCAATTCGCTGGTGGTTAGCGTGCAGGATCTGCCGGCCCGCAGCAGCGTCGACCCGAACTTCCTGTATCCGGCGCTGTTCACGCCGGTGTCGGTCGATCCCGGTCACTACCTACTGGTCGGCGATTTCACCGGCGTGATCCCGATCCAGTCGATTTCGTTCACGTCCGACGCCTTGGCTGACGCCACCGTGGCCACGGGTTACGTGACGATCGGGCTGTTCGAACCGCTGCCGGACGATCGTTACACGCTGACCATTGCGGACGATCTGACGGACGTTGCCGGCAACGCTTTGGACGGCGAGTCGAACACCGTGGAACCGCACGATTCGCAGGGCACTCTGCCCAGCGGCGACGGCGTCCCGGGCGGCGACTTCGTCGCTCGTTTCACGGTTGACAGCCGGCCCGAGTTGGCCGTGAATCACTCCGGCAGCGTCTGGGTCGACACGAATGGCAACTTCACATTCGACCCGGATAACGCGGACTTCGTCAACCGCGACATCACCTACGTCCTGGGGTACACGACAGACAACCTGTTCGCCGGCAACTTCTCCGGCCCCGGCCCCGACGGGGTCTACGGCACAACGGACGACCATGTCGCGCCGGCTGGGAATGCGATTGCGGACGGGTTTGACAAACTGGCGGCTTACGGCAAGGTCGGCGTCAACTTCCGCTGGCTGATCGATATCACCAACGACGGGGTACCGGACCCGGTCACCGGCATTGTCGAACCCAAGGGCTCGACGGCCATGCCGTTCGCAGGCAACTTTGACGGCAGCTCGCTCAATGGCGACGAAGTCGGCTTCTTCACGGGCCACGAGTGGTGGGTGGATACGAACCACGACTACAAGGTGGACACGAAGCTCGCCAGCCCGCTGACGGGCATCCCGGTCTGCGGGGATTTTGACGGGGACGGCAAGGATGATTTGGCCACGTGGAAGGACGACGCGTTTACCTTTGACTTGGCCGCCAACGGCTGGGGCCAGACGGATGCCACGATCAAATTCGGCTTCATCGGCCTCCGCGAGAAGCCGGTGGCAGCCGACATGGACCGGGACGGCATCGACGACATCGGACTGTGGGCGCCGGACCGGGCGGGAGTCGCACCGGTCGAGAACGGCGAGTGGTACTTCCTGGTGTCCAATGCGTTCGGCCAGAACAAGGCCGCACACTATGGCACGGTCAAGTTCCTGGACCATCCGTTCACGCCGATTCCCTTCGCCAAGGACATTTACGCCAGCTTTGGCGACGAGTTTGCGGTGCCGGTCGTCGGCAACTTCGATCCGCCGGTGATGCCCGCCGGCAGTGGCACGCCGATCGGGCTGACCAACTTGGACAATCCGTACGACGTCAACGTCGATGGCGTGGTCAATGCGTTGGATGCATTGATCCTGATCAACAAGATCAACAACGACGGCGCAGGGCCCCTGCCCTTCGGCACGTTCGAGGCGCCATTCCTGGACGTGACTCGCGACGGAGTGGTCTCCGCGGCCGACGTGTTGGGCGTGATCAACGAGGTCAATACGGCCATGGCCGGCAGTGCCGGTGGCGAAGGCGAAGGCGTGATCTTCCTCGCGGACGAGACGCCGGCGGCGGCACCGATTGCGTCGGCGGCTGAACCGCTGGGCGGCCTCCAGAACGCAGGCTTGCTGGTCGATCCACTGGCCGTGCTCGAGGTCGCATCCACGCCCTCGATGGCGACGAAGGTCGACGAGTACTTTGCCCGGACGGTCGAGTCGGAGGATGAGTTGTCGGTGTACTCGGCCGATCTGGCGGATGCCGTCGTTGCCGCCTCGGGTTCTCGTGTCGGCAGTGTCGACCGGAGCACCCTGGCGCAGACGAGCTTGGAGGAAGTGCTGGCGACGGACCAGAATCCGCCGGGCGAGACCATGGCCGACCGGTTCTTTGCCCAATTGGGCCGGTTTTTCGGGCGACGAGCCTGATGCCAGACGGCGGTTTGGGTTGGGGGGGAGCGGCCGGGGGCCGCCCTCCCCGGCCGGGCCCTGATCGGGCTGGCGTCTAGTGCGTTGTCCAGTCTAAATGCTGGGGTGCCTGGGGTCGAGTGCAGCGAGCCCCCAGTGGCAAGAACTGGGCGCTCGCCAGTCCTATCTCGTGGCTCGACGCCAGCCACCGACCCCCTGGCCCAGATCGGGCTGGTGCCTCGCCACTGCGGGCTGCCCGTTCCTCATCTGTCCATCCGAAATCGGCGAACTTCTCTTGCCGTCCGGGCTTGCACCGGGTACTTAGATGACCTCACTTCGCCCATCTTCTCGGCGTGGCAATGGAGCGAAACAGGGAGAAATGCGGTGCACGGGGACTGGCGGCAGTTCGGCTGGACTGGGACGCTTCTGCTGGCATTGACAGCAGTAGTGACAGGCTGCCGGTCTCAGCCGACGGATCTGGCTGATGTGCTGTCGGGTGACGAACTAGCCCGCACGTGGGCGCCGTCCAACTACCGGACCTGGATTCCCGCCCAATCGGTGCTGGCGACCGCCGAACTGCGAGGCGATTCCCTGACGCTCCGCAACGTCCGGAACTGCCAATACCTGACTGCAGACGATTACGTCGTACGCTACTACGACAAGACGTGTGACCTCCGCAAGCTGCGCACCGTCGACTTCGTGACCGTGCCTTTCCAGGAATCGCCGACACTGGCGCACACAATGCTCAGTTTTGGTTTTGACGGCGGGGACTACGTCTCCGTTTCCGTCGAGGCTCGCTACGAGCAAGGAGAAACCTATTCGCCGGTGAAAGGCGCGCTGCGGCAGTATGAGTTGATTTATGTCGTCGCGGACGAGCGGGATGTCATCGGATTGCGGGCCAAGCACCGCAAGGACGACGTGTACCTGTACCGAACTCGGGCGACTCCGGAAATGGCCCGCGCGCTGTTGCTGGACGTGATGGCTCGCGCGAACAAACTGGCCGCCGAGCCCGAGTTCTATGACGCTTTGTCCAACAACTGCACCACGAACATCGTCGCCCACGTCAATCGGGTGCAACCGGGGCGCGTACCCCTGAATGTCGGAACATTGCTGCCCGGCTATGCGGATCGGCTGGCTTACGACCTGGGACTCCTTGACACCCAGTTGCCGTTTGAGAAGTTGAAGCGTCAAGCCAAGATCGATCGCGTGGCAGCACGCTACGCGGAGGAAGCGGATTTCTCGCAACGGATTCGACAG
>CAIYOB010000893.1 GCA_903927685.1 uncultured Planctomycetaceae bacterium | reverse complement strand
CGTCCAAATGTGCGCCGGGACCAGGAAACAACCGTCGCCGCAGTCCAGCGTGAGCTCCAACAGGTCCCGCGAATCCAAGCCCAGAATGGGCCGGCCGTCGGAGGTCAGGTTGCCGATCTTGGACAGCTTCTGAATCAGCCGTTCCGCTTGTTCCCAGCCCGGAACGTAGATCAGGTGATGCACCTTGCGAGTCCGCGCGCCGCGTTTGTAGATCGTCGAGATTTCGACTTGCAGCATGAAGCGCACGGCCGGCGCGCCGGCGGCGGGCAGTTCTTCATCCACGCCGCGCTGCAGGTCGTCGACCAGGCGAAACAGGCCCGGTTCCGCCGGGACCAGATCCCGCTGCAGTTCGGCGAACCACTGGGGGTGCGTAAAGTCGCCTGTGCCCAGCAAGCTTACGCCCTTGCGGCGCGCCCACCCGGCCAAGTGCGGCAGATCGGCCTCCCGGCTGGTGGCGCGCGAGTACTTGGAGTGGATATGCAGATCAGCGTAGAACATCCGTGACAGACTCCCGGGCTCGGTGCGGACGCGTCCCTCGTGCCGCCGATTATCCGCCGCCCGGCCGGAGTCGGCAAGCCAGTGAGGGGCTCGGGCCCGCCTGGTCACGGCCCGGCCGCGCTGCCCGCTGTGGCTGCGGATCGGTCGGAGCCGAGTTCGGCCAGCGTGTGCTTCAAGCAGGCCGCCAGGATCGAGCCGAACCGCGGGTCGGTCTGGCGGAAAACATGGCCGTTCGCTGCGGCCGAGTCCAGTTCGACGTGGAGGTTCCGGCTCGCGAGATCCGGGACCTCGAACGCCACGGACTGCGTCGTGCCGTCGGCGTACACGATCTCCGCGCGGTGCTCGCCCGCGGCGTAGAACTGGAAGTAGAGATCCAGCTGGCGGCCGGTACGGTCCAAGCCTACGCGCCACCAGCGGCCGGTTTCGACGTGCTCCCAGCGGCCGTTATTGGGCGCGGTCAACACGAGATTCTGAAGGGCTCGGTCCGCGTCGACGCCCAGCACCCGAGCGTGGCAGTCGGGCTGGCCGTCCGGCTTCAGTTCCCGCGTCCCGATCCGGTCGACGTCGGTTCCGAGGAACGCCGCAGCGGTGGCTCCGGCGGCGGGTTCGGCCAAGGGCGGCACGGCGACCGGTTCCTGCTTGGCGATCGTGACCCGCAAGGGCTGGAAGGTAAACGCTGCGACTTCCTTTCCGCCCAGTCCCAGTTGTTCGGCTTGGGCCGGTGGCAGGGCCACAAAGTCCTCCTGGCCCCGTTCGTAGATCCGGCGCCCGGCGGCGTGATAGAGGGGCCCGGTACACCACATGTTCCGCGGGCCTTCGGGCAGGGCCAGCCCGGCGGACGAGAGGAACGCGAGCGGTTCTTGCTGCGACTTGGTCAGGCAGTACACAAAGAAGTTCTGCACCGCCGGACGGCAGGCCGAAACCACGGTCCGCTGGTCGACGACGAAATAGGTCTGATAGCCGTCGCGTCCGAAACACGGGCACCAGTACAGCGGCAGGCCGGACTCAAAGATCCGCAGATAAGCGTCGGGGTCGAGCTGGACGTTCCACTCGTTCTGGACGCCGCCGGGGCCGTTTCCGGCGTTGAAGTACAGCGCCCGGACTTTGGTCCGCAGCAGTTCCGGTTCGCGATTGAACGCCGCGGCCACGTCCCGCAGGCTGCCCGTCGTGAAAATTGTCACCGGCTCGGGCGACTCGCGCAGCGTCGAGAGGATCAACTCGACGCCGCCCTGGAATTGGTCGGGCCTGTCGGTCGCCGGGTCGCCGGGTGCGGCCAGCGGGTGCGCGAGGCCGATGACATACGGCACGCGCCGCCCGGCGATGTGCAGGATCTGCTCGACCGGCGGACGCCCCTGACGCTGCTCCTGCCGCTCGCCCAGGTCCAGCACGATGCCGCGCACGTCCAGTTCGGGCAGGGCAAACAGGGTCGCCAAATCGTAATGGTCGTCCGGATCGTCATGCGGATGCAGCAGGTCCGTCGAGTAGATGACGGGAATCCGCGGCGCCGGCGGT
>CAIYOB010000892.1 GCA_903927685.1 uncultured Planctomycetaceae bacterium | reverse complement strand
CCGCTTCGTGCACGCTCCGCGGCAGTCCTTACCCCGCAGACCCAACCGACGCAGGGAACGCTTCCAAAATCGGGACAGACGGTTCATAGTATCCAACCCCAAAAGATGTGCCCAGCATGGTGACAGCCACCGACTACGGCAAAAACGTCACGATACGATTACCTCCTCAAAAAACCGCTCGTGCTCACGTGCGACGCAAATGAGTACAAGTGAGACCCGACCCCCCTTCAATCAATGGTGAGCCCCTCGTTTCTGCCATGTCTGGCCGAACAGTATCGGACCTGTCCCGTTTATCTGCCCCTGGCCGAACAGTATTGGACCTGTCCCGTTTATCTGCCATGGGACAGGTTCTGCCATTCGTGCATAGGTTTCTCCTTTCCTGCCCCAACGGGCCTTCATGAAAGGTGAGCCTATGCCGAATGGCGATTCCAGGCACCCCGGATCGCTCCGAAGCTCTTCGGGTCGCACGGCCAAAGGCCGTGGTTTTGTAACGGAATAACGGTTTCTGGCATCGTTGCTCCCTCCCTCCCTTCCTTTCTTCCTTCCGCGAGGAGGAGAAGGCTCCCTGTCCGGCGCGGCGTCTGGGGATCCAGTCCGACGAAGTCATTCCTCTCCAATTGCACCAGGACGGCGATCGTTCGCGTAGATGTGACAACGGGGCAACGCCTCCTCTAGCCCTGAAATGCCCCTCGGCGTTACAAATGAATAGCAAAGGATCAACTCTTCAAGGAATTTCAATCGCTTCAATGCAGGGATGCCCGCGTCTGTCACATGGGTATACTGTAAAGACAAGGATCGCAGGGCGACTAGCTCCGCAAAGTTGCACAGCCACCTGTCGTCGACGGCCGAGGAATCCAGTCGCAGCGTCTTCAGCCTGGATAATTCGTGCAAACTCCCAATTTCTTTTCCGGTCACCTGCGTTCCGCTCAGGTGTAACACTTCTAGTCGGCGCAGGGTCCCAAGATGTACTAATCCGTCGTCGCTAACCGCCCTGCCCGACAGCATGAGTATTCGGAGATTGCCCAAGCAACCAATCTCTCTGAGTGTGTCATTACTCATCTCAATCTCAAAGAACCGCAAAGTTTCGAGATTGTAAAGCGGTGCAATCCGACGAGCGTCTGCCTCCCCAAATCGGCCAGACCAAAAGGTCAGGTGTTTGAGATCGGGCAGTTCTCCAAGATGGGTCAGTCCCATGGAGTTCGCCCGAGACATATCAAAGTCAACGGACGTCAACCTGGCAAAAAGATTCTCACCGAATACTTCCCGTAGGAAACGGGGACCGGGCGGCGTTCTCGACCAGCGGATCAAGAGTCCCTCGTTCATGACATTGCCATCGGCATCCGTTTCCCAATCATAGTACACGTTTCCTCTACAGTTCTTGATGGAGACCGCCAGGCGTTCAGTTCTCTTAGCTCGCAGCGCCTTCCTTGCGATTTGAACGGCCGATATGCATGCCGTCCCGAGGAGAATGGCAATAAGTGCACGAGTAATTCGACGCCGCTGGCGCAGTATCATCCGGGACCGAACAAGACATGCGATGTGAGAACACATGTTAGGGACAAATGCAATACAAACATTCTAAAATGGGAAGAAGTTTCCCTTGCAGTTCGCCATGAAATCTCCCGCACCGGCCCGCGCGTCCGGGCGGCCCAGTTTGTCGGGCTCGAAGCCATTTGTATGACCACCGACACAGAACTGGAGCAACTCGTGAACCAGCATGTGAGCTATGTTCGCGCCCCCGCCTAATAGACTGTTTCCCGTATTCGCTATATTCTTGGCGCAATTCTCTTTACCTATTGGAACGAAGGTTGAGTCGAATACTATCAACCCGTGCTTGAGGTCGTTTGGAGAACAAGCATTACAATCTGGGTCTGGCGGACACTTGGGATCACGTCTATTTCCCTTGTTGCCTGCTTCGCTCTTGCTTGTTATACATTTCCCCTCGCCAGTGTCCTTGGCTCCTCCCGGATTTCCTTTGCCCTTCTGGCAACCAATCTGGACACCGGATTCAAGCGTCTTCAACATGCATTGGGTGAGAGCCTCGCGACACTTCGCCCCGGGACTTCCGGACTTGTCCTTGCCGGAATCGAAACAATGGCCATTGGCCTGAAGAATGCCCTTGACTTTCTCCAGGACCGCAGTAATGCATTCCTTTTGGCCCGCATTGCACTTTTGCCCCGGGGCATCACTAAATGTATATAGTCCCTCTGGATCGACACGATTGACGGGATTGTCAAGTGCAGACTCGTACAGACTTGGACCCCCACGATATCCGACCGGATCTCGGCTAACGAAGGTAGATAGGCCCGCATCATAGTAGCGGTTACGTATGCGGAGCGGCTCGGGATCGCCGCTCCCCACGGCAGCTTGGTATGCCTGGCCGAGCGATCGCAGCGCCGTCGTTTCCAACGTTCCGCCGATCAAGGCTTGATCTCCAATGCCTCGCCTGGACCCTCGCGGTTCGGCTCACAACGATAGCGTGAACACCGACGAGGCAGCGAAAACTACAGACACATCCTGCCAGAATGGTAATCAGCGTAGCGCTCCAGTGGTGTAGCGTCAAGTGGCCCGACAGGCCCGACAGGCCCGACGGTAGATTCCGCGCGAATTCCTTTCAACGCGAGTTCCCGACTATCCCTCCAGGATGCGGTTCGCGGAACGCCGTCTCGATGGGCCTGCAACGGATCCGCCGCCCACAGACGTCGCTCGCGGTCCGTGTGGCACGGCTTACTCGCACACCGCCGCAAAAGGTTGCCCCTGGGGGAAGAAAGCGTTACCGGTGTGCGAGTCAGCCGTGCGGGATGCGCAGGGCGGCCAGTGGCAGTGTTCAACCGGGCGACGGTTCGCTGCGCAGCCGCACTGCTGACTCGCCCGCCGGTCCGGCTGTTCTGCGGATCTGGGTCTTGTCGCGGCGGGCGAGTAAGCAGTGCCACGCGAGACGCCTGTCCCCGCCACCTGTCCCCGCCACCTGTCCCCGCCAGCCCCTTGACTCACCCGACTTCCGTGCATAGCCTCAGTCCTTAGGCGAGAAAGCACAGTTCGTATCCGCTTTTCTGGCCACAGGGGACGCGTCTGCAAGACTTGGCTGGAGGCCCTTATGCGTTTCACCACTGCGTCGGCCGTCGTGGGGGCGGTGCTGGTGTCGGCGTTTGCCGGCGCTGCCGAGCCCGCGTCCAACTCGACATTCCTGGATTTCGTCCGCCGGCAGGCCGCGGAGCTGCGCGCGGCCGACACGCCGCCCGCGACGCTGGCCCAGTGGGAACAGCGGCGCGCGGAACTGAGGCGGCAACTGCAGGCCGCTTGGGGGCCGTTCCCGGCCGAGCCGTGTCCGCTGGAACCGCGGGTGCTGGGCACGCTGCAGCGCGACGGCTATCGCGTGGAGAAGCTCATGTTCCAGACCCGAGCGGGCATCTGGATGACCGCCAACGCTTATGTCCCGGCGAAGTCGGGCAAGGTCCCCGCCGTGCTGGTCGTTCACGGCCACTGGCGAGGAGCCAAGCAAGATCCCGTCGTGCAGGCCCGCTGCCTGGGCCTGGTCAAGCTGGGGTTCTTTGTGCTGGCCGTCGACGCGTTCGGCGCCGGCGAACGCGGCTTGGGCAAGGCCTTGGGCGAGTACCACGGCGAGATGGTCGCCGCGACCCTGTTGCCGGTCGGCCTGCCTCTGTGCGGACTACAGGTGTACGAGAACCAGCGGGCCGTGGACTATCTGCTGACGCGGCCTGAGGTCGATGGCGGCCGACTGGGAATCACGGGGGCCAGCGGCGGCGGCAACCAGACCATGTACGCCGGCGCCTGGGACGAACGCTTCTCCAGCGTCGTGCCCGTCTGCTCCGTGGGCAACTACCAGGCCTATCTGGGCGCCGCCTGCTGCATGTGCGAGGTCGTGCCCGGCGCGTTGCGCTTCACGGAAGAAGGCGACCTGCTCGGCTTGACTGCCCCCCGGGCCCTGCTGATCGTGAATGCCACGCGGGACGCCGTCCAGTTCTCGGTCGCCGAGGCGCGCAAGTCGCTGGCCGGGGCGCAGCCGATCTACGGACTGTACGGGCAAGCAGCTTGTCTGAAGCATGCCGTCTTCGAGTCGCCGCACGACTACAACCAGGCGATGCGGGAAGCGATGTACGGCTGGATGACGCAACACCTCAAGGGACAGGGAACGGGCCAGCCGATCCCGGAACCGGCGGTCGTCACCGAGGATCCGGAAACGCTGCGGTGCTATCCCGGCGATACGCGGCCTGACGACTGGGTGACGATTCCCCAATTCGCCGCCGCCGAGGGCCGCCGTCTGCTCGCCCGTCACGCGCCTCCCCGCGATGCCCAACAGTGGCAGACGCAGCGGATGGCCATCCTGAAAGGCCTGGAAGCCTGCCTGTTTGGCGGTGCGGTCCCCGCGGCCACCCAGCCGGCGCTCGTCCGGGCCAGCAGCACCGACCGGGCCAGCACGATCACTTTCCAGCCGGAGCCGGGTGTGACACTCACCGCTCGCCAGGTACCGTTCACCCAGTCGGTCTCCAACAGCCAGTCGGTTTCCAAGCTGGCGATTGTCCTCGACCTGGACGGCAGCGACCAGGCACTTGCCCAGCCCCGCGCGGCTGGCCTGCGAGACGGAGGCTGGAGTGTTGTGACGCTGGACCTGCGGGCGACCGGCGCCCTGGCACAGCCCCACGACCGGATCGGCCGCGCTCCGGACCACAACACGGCCGAATGGTCGTTGTGGTTGGGGCGTCCCGTGTTGGGCCAATGGGTCCTCGATGTCCGCCGGCTGTTGGACGCGATTCAGGAGCGGGATGCGCGGCTGCCAGAGGAGATCCAGGTCGTGGGCATCGGCCCGGCGGGCGTGGTGGCCGTCTGTGCAGCGGCGCTCGATCCACGGATCACCCGCGTCGCGACGTCATGCATGCTGGCCAGTTACGTCACGGCGGAACCGTATCAAGGCCAGCGATTAGGGCTGCTTGCCCCTGGGATCCTGCGTGAGGCGGGCGACATTCCGCACCTGGCGGCCCTGCTCGCTCCACGCCCCCTGGAAATCGACGGCGGCGTCACCGGCGGCGGCCAGTCGCTGGACGCAGATATGCTGACTACGGCGTTCGCGTTCACCCGAGCCGTCTACGCCGTTGCTGGCGTGCCCGACCGCTTGCGTCTGTGACCAGCCTGCCTTGTTTCACCCGCCTTTCCCGCCTGGGATCAGGTCTGTGGTCAGTCATCAGACTCACGATCAATCGACTCGTGTGAACCTGCCGGTCCTCACACTCGATCGTCCCACATCCGCCAACCGTGCCTTCGGACGGCTCCTCGGGGCCGCCAGCCGCTGCTGAGTTCGACACCGTGAGTTCGACACCGTATTGAGTCTCGCGCGACGGAGCGAGATAATCGGATGCCGGAGCCGAGCTGTTTACTTTTCGCTCTGAAATCATCACGGGGGGCCACCATGAGATTACCGCGGCGCGAGTTCCTGACAAGCACGGCAGCCCTGGCGGGGGCGGCCTGTCTGCCGGCGGGGTTCACCCGCGCGGCGGAAGGGCCGAACGGGTATCCGTACCTGGGCCGCACCGAACAGTACGTCGACTTCCGGATCATTGATCCCGGCCGGACGATCACCAAGGTCGAATCGTGGACTCAGGGGGCGTACGGTTTTGTGCGCGTGACGACAAACGACGGCTGGGAGGGCGTGGGGCAACTGTCGTCGTTCGAGCCCGACATCACGGCGACGGTGTTGCATCGGCAGGTGGCCAGGCACGCCTTGGGCAGCGATCCGGCGGAGATCGACGCGCTGGTCGATCGCGTGATCGACGCCAACATGAAGTTCCCCTGGTCCTACGTCTGCCGGGCGTTGGCCGGCGTGGACACGGCGATCTGGGACTTGTACGGCAAGCTCAAGGGCAAACCTGTTTGCGAGTTGGTCGGCGGCAAGGCGATCGCGTTCCCGGTGTACGGGTCCAGCATGAAACGCGACATCTCGCCCGCCGCCGAAGCTGCGCGTCTGGCTCGCCTGCGGGATGAACGCGGCTTCCGGGCCTTCAAAGTGCGGCTCGGCGTCCCCACGGGGCACGATCGCGACGCCTCGCCCGGACGCACCGAGGCGTTGATCCCGGCGGTCCGCCAGGCGGTCGGGGACGACGTCGAACTGCTGGCCGACGGCAACAGTTGCTACACGCCGCCCAAAGCGATCGAGGTCGGGCGCCGCATGGAGGACAATCGTTACTTCTGGTTCGAAGAGCCGTGTCCGTATTGGGAACTGGAGTGGACGGCCGAAGTTGCGGCGGCTCTCGAGATGCATGTTGCCGGCGGCGAACAGGACAACGACTTGGCCCAATGGCGACGAATGATCCGCATGAACGCGGTGGACATCCTGCAACCGGACTTGTTTTACATCGGCGGCTTCACTCGCGCCTGGCGTGTTGCCACAATGGGCGCGCTGGCCTCCAAACGCGTCGTCCCGCACTCGTCGCACCTGTCGCTGGTCACGCTGTTTTCGCTGCACTTCATGGCGGCCATTCCGAACGCGGGGCCGTTCGTCGAATTCACCATCGAAGGCGACGTGAACGAAGGCGAGTCGATCTACAGCCCGGCGCTGCAAGTCCAGGACGGCAAAGTCAAGATTCCCGACGCGCCCGGCTGGGGCGTTACGCTCAATCCAGCGTGGTTGGAGAAAGCCGCCTACCAGAAGAGCGAATCAGCACGACGAGATCATCCGTGAACGCGGGCATTTCCAGCATGCCGCGCTCGCCCTCTCCGCGGGCAGTGTAGTGCCGTGTTTCCAGGACCTCGCCATCGGCCGGCCGATGGCAAGCCACCTCGTACTGACCGTTGGGCAATCCCAGCCGGATGCTGCCTTGCCGTACGGTCGCTCCGCTGTCCCGCGTGCAGAAATAGGCCAGGACATGGCTCCGATCGGGCGTCGCCAGCGCGGCCTGGACAAGACTCGGCTCGTCGGCCAGGCAGGCGGTAAAGTTCGGGTCCATTCGCCAGAACGGGACGGAGCGGAAGAACTCGGCCAGCGGCTTCAGGAACTCCTCGCCCGGAGCGCGGTACTCGAGGTCGTTGATGCCTTCACAGCCGTCCCAACTGTGCCAGGTCCAAAATCCGCCCGCCGCGCACCAGAGCCAGCCTTGCTTGCGGCGATGGACGCCGTCGTCGTTCCGGTGGCGTTTCTCGCGCCCGGTCTCGTTGGCGAAGGCGGGCTTGCCGTGGCTGCGGGTGTTTCGCGCCAGGGCCAGATACCAATCACCCAGATCGTGCCGCGGGGTCGACGATGTGCAGGTGTGGTTAATCGCCAGGTCCATCCAGGGCTTGTCCGGCCAGACGGCATCCGCGGTGGTGCCGTCCGACGTACAGACCGGACGCTGGTAACGGTCGTGGGCGTTGAAAAACGCTCCGGCGGCGTCCTGGAACGCTTCGTTGGCCGTATACTCGTTGGCGATTTCCCAGGTCAGCACGTTGGCGTATTCGCCCAACCGGCGCAGGGTCTCCTGCCAATACGGCCGCTGCTGCTCGACGTCCGCGACCGCAGGGTGCAAGTCCATGTTGAGCACCACATCCAGGCCGATCCCTCGTTCGCCGGCCAGTCGCACCCGCTGCTCGACGCGGTCCCAGTACTCGCTGTTGAGGGTCGTCCAGTCGGGCTTGTCGCGCGTGCCGCCGTACGGCCACAGCTCGATCCCCAGTTGCTCGCCGTAGGGCGTTCCTTCGAGCGCCACGCGCAGGACGTTGACCCCCTGCGATTTCGCCCGATCCAAAACCCCTGCCGGATTCGCGCACCCGAAGTAGGCCCAGGCCGTCTTGGCCAGGAGGAAGAGGTGTTCTCCCTCCTGGTTGACCAACTGGTAAGGCCGATGGGCGTCCACGCGGAACGGGGATGTCCACGGGGCTGAGAACCGCACCAAGGGGACGTGGTCCAGTGCGGGATCGTGGGCATCGTAGCGGCCGTGGAAGCGTTGCACGAGTTCCTCGCGCGACTGCGGCTGTCCCGCGGCGTCGAAAAAGATGGACGTCCACGGAGGACGCGTGGCAGGATCGACCAGCACGCCATACGCCGCGGGGTTGCGGACGTTCCAGTCGCCCGCCTTCGTGTCCCACTGCCCGCCGTACTTGTCGCCCAGGTGCCGCTGGAAGGGCTGCAGTGCGAACTCGATCCAACCCGGCTCGTCGGGCGCCAGCTTGCCCAGCAACTGGCCCGACGCGTCGACGGCGTAGGAGCCGCCTTGGAAGATGCTCATGACGATCGGCAGTTTGCTGTCCACGGCCCGCGCCGGGACGAGTTGTCCCATGTCGTCGGCGATCGACTGGTGGAGGATCACGTCGGCTCCCAGCAGTTCACCGCAGCGCACCGTTTCCGGGAAGAACATGTCCGCGCAGATGCTGAATCCGTACCGGACCCCGTTCAGTTCGACCGGGGCAAACGAGTTCCCCTGCGACCATCCCCACCACGTTTGTTCTCCCAGGTTCGCGTGGACCTTGCGGTATTTCCCGGCGAACTCGCCGGCGGCGTTCAGGACGAAGGCACAGTTGTAGCGCCGTCCGCGATCCGCATCGACCAGCCACCCCACGATGGGAGTCTTGGTTTCTTTCGCGAGCGCCTGGTAGCGCCGATACCAGGGGCCGTCGCCGGGAACCGGTTCCGCCAACCCGCTGACCACCGCTTCCGCTGGATAGGGCCAGCCGAGCATCGCGTATTCGGGGAACACAATGAGGTCGGGGGATGTGGCGGCCGCTTGTCGTGCGAGCCCCGCGAGTCGCTCATAATTCGCCAGCGGGCCGGGGTTGCCGCCGTGCCAGTGCGCGCGCCCCGCCTGCAAGGCGACCACTCGAACCGATCGGTCAGGGTCGCGGGATGGAGTCCGCTCCTCCGCCGCGACCGCCTCGATCGCCAGCAGCGCGAGCACTCCGGCCAGCATCTGTGCGTGAGTCATCTGCAAACACCCGGGAGTGATGGAAAAACGATGCCTGCGAACAGGCTACCGGAAGTAGTCTGCAGGAAACAGGGGGCAAGAGAATCAGGTACGGGGCAGGTGCAACTGGCACCGGTTCTCTCCATTCCCTCGCCTTCCATTCGATTGCCCGTCCGCCACGCACCTGGGCCGCAGCCTGCACGAGCGAGCCGTGGGCCTCCGGCGGTGTGGCACGGCTTACTCGCACACGGCCACGGACGCCGGCCTTGGGGATGGACGTAACCGGTGTGCGAGTCAGCCGTGCTGGATCCCCGAGGCGGCCCGACGCGTTCAACCCGGGAAATGGTTCGCAGCGCATCCGCACTGCTGACTCGTCCGCCGGCCCGGCCGTTCAGCGGATCTGGGTCTTGTCGCGGCGGGCCAGTAAGCAGTGCCACACCCGTCGCTCGCGGTCCTGCGATGCCTCCCGATGTTGCCGCATTCAGATCGGCGAGGTCCCCTAACGCCCCTAACGCTCCGGACTTGCTGGGGTCAAACCACCGCTCTAGAATCCAGCGGGTTGGAGATTTCGCAAGGGGGAGTCGGCGGAGCCTACCGAATCAGGCTGGGCGGCGAGGGAGTGATCGTCCGCGACGCGCAGTCATGTCGCAAGAAACCTCTGGAGGTCAGTGAGAGTTTCATGAAACCCATCCTGATGAACACCGTCTCTTGGGTCGCGGTGCTCGTCATCCTGGTGTCGACTGCGGGTTTTTCCGCCGCGCCTCCCGAAATGTCCCAGGCGTGGGAGAAACGCTTCGCCGGCCTCGCGCCAGGCGAGCGTCTCACGCTTCCCCTGCCGCAGACGCTTCCCCCGATGCCGACCCCACTGGGCGCGGTGCCGGCCACTGGCGTGTGCTTCACCACCGGCGACGAGTTTCTCCAGCGGCTCTTCGACGCCGCCGAGGCCGTCTGCCGCGGCAACGTGGTCCGCTACCCGCCCCCGTTCGACATGGACATCCTCATCGAAGGCAGCGGCTACACCGGCGCCTTCCTCGAGACGCAGCCGATGGGCGGGCTGATGTGGGGCAAGCGGGACCTGCTCGTCGCCCGCAACAACCAGCTGATCTTCATGCTGAACCAGGCGCCGGACGGGCAGCTTGCCTATCGCATCAACCCCGAGTTTCGCCGCTTTGGCAGCCTGCAGGGCTATTGCTTCCCGACGCCGGCGTGGGAGCTGTTCTTCCTGTTGAACAAGGATCGCGAGTACCTGCGGCGGCTCGCCGCAGCGCTCGAAGGACACGACCGGTTCCTGCACGCCACGCGCGACTACGACCGGAATGGCTGCCTGGAAGCGCTGCGGAGCACCGATACCGGCGAGGACGGCAGCAGCCGCTACCCGCACGATCCGGCCCTGCTGCCCTGCTACCACGAGTCGATGGACGTGATGGCCTACGCCTACGACGGGCAGATCACCCTGGCCAGGATTTCCGCCGAGTTGGACGACGGCCGGGCCGGGTTATGGCAGGCCAAGGCCGAGGCCACTCGCCGAAAACTGATCGACTACCTCTGGCGGCCCGACAAGCACGCCTGCTACGACCGCGATCGGAACAACGAGTTCATGGAGGTGCTCGTCCACAACAACCTCCGGTGCATGTATCACGGCATCTTCACGCCGGACATGGCCCACGCCTTCGTCCGCCACCACCTGCTCAACCCCGACGAGTTCTGGACGCCGCTGCCGCTGGTCTCCATCGCGGCCAACGACCCGCTATTCCGGAGCGTCAGCCACAACAACTGGAGCGGCCAGCCGCAGGGCTTGACGTTTCAACGCGCGGTCCGGGCCCTGGAAAACTACGGGCACTACGCCGAGGTGACCTTGATCGGCGAGAAGCTGCTGGCGGCGGTCGGCGCGAAACTCCTCTTCACGCAGCAGTTCGACCCGTGGACGGGCGCGCCGAACGAACCGGAGGGCGTCCGCACCTCGACCTACGGCCCGACGGCGCTGGCGGTGCTCGAATACATCGCCCACATGCACGGCGTGGAACTGCTGCCGCACAGGAACGAGGTGTGGTTCAGCGGCCTGGCGCGGGAGGGCCGGGATTACGAGTACACGCAGCGGTGGCACGGTCGCAACTTCATGCTGCGGATGAAGGACGGGCGGTTCGAGGGGCTGGTGGACGGCCGGCAAATGTTCACCTGCTCCGCCAACGTGCGGGTGGTGACGGACTTGGGCGGTCGGCTGACGCGCGTGGTGGGCATCAGCCCGGAGCCGCAGCGGGTGACGGTCGGCCTGGGCCCGGCAGCCCGGACGCGGACCGTGGCCCCGAACCAGACCTTCGACATCGATGCGGCGGGCGACCTCGTGCCGGGCTCGGCGGCGCCGTTCGACTGGCGGGGCAGGTGAGGGTGCCCCGGGCGGTGCGGAGTTCCGCCTGCGCAACGCACACGCTGACCGTGTACAGGGCGGCGACAGGGAACTCGAGATCATACTCGACATACACCGGGTACTGACCGCCCCAGGCGATCTTCGGTTCCGCATCCGCGTACCGTTCGGCTGAGGCCGGCCTGGTGAGCCTCGTCTTGTGGATGCCTCGACACCGGCAGCCCACGGCCTGCTGCCCACGGACCTCACTCGATGTCCACGAACGCGTTCGCCAGCGTTTCCCGGATGACGCCGCCGGTGATCACGGCGCGGAACAGTAGCGGGTAGCCGGCCAGTTTGACTTTTTCGGTGCTGGCAGCCAACGGCAGGACGGCGGACCACTGCCGGCCGTTTTTCTCCCGGCCGGTTTTCAGCAACTGCACATACGGCTCGCCGTTCAGGCGGACGGGGACGTAGTTCGCGTCGCGGTACAGTTCCACCACGACGTCCGTGGCCGGCTTGTCCAACAGCACGCGGAACAGCAACGAGTCGCCCGCCTTGAGGGCCGACGGCAGCGGAGAGCCGTCGGCCAGCGTCACGCTCAGCCCGTCCAACGGCAGACGGCTCAGCCGCAGCCAGGCGTAAGTAAAACGGATGCCTTGATTCGTGTACAACGGCAAGAAGCAGCTCTTCTGCAGGCCTGTGCGGAAGTCGCCGTGGACGGAATGCGTGTCCACGGTGTAGATGCCCGGCTTATTGGCCTGCACTGCGCCACGGCATTGCAGGCGGCCGGACGACTCGCCGAAGCCCACCGTGCCGATACGGTAACCCTCGCCTTCGATGGCCGCGAGCTTGATTTGGAAATGTGCGACTGCAGCCGTTCGACAGCAAGCACGTCCGGCAGTTGGACAGTTACTTCCAGGACCGAGCCGAACAGCAACGCATCACGCGCGGCGGCACGTCTGTCTACCTGACAGCAACCGGACTGACCGACGACGAATTCCAGGCGGCGAGCGGGGAGTAAGTCGGATCGTCCACGGCTCCGACGTACGGAATCCAGTTTTTCCGGATCGCGTGCCAACCAGTCGTCGAGTCCCCCGTCGAGCACTTCTTGCCGCGACTTGGTATCCACTGGACGGAGCCCCGCGACCTGGACGCCGCGACAATGGCTGGGTCGGTCAACTCGAAGGACGGCTTGGGGATTTCCAGTCTTCACCCTCACCCGGGCTGGCAACGGCAGAGGCTCGTCGCAAACGTCGGTCTCGCGGATGGGGCCGTGTTATTCCTACCGACAAGTACGTCGGAAACGAAAATCCGGGCTCTTCTCACGGGCGTCGGGGGGTGAACCGGTCGAACGGGACCTCGACGGCCGGATTCGGTTTTGAACGGCGCGCGAGGAAACGTCCTGGCATCACTCGACGTGGCTCGGGAGAACCTCCAGGAATTGCCGGAGCCTTGCAGAGAGAATCCTGCGATGGCATCGCAAAACATAGATCACCCTATTCTTGCGGGAGTTACCTGGTGTTCCTTTCCACCTACAATGACGTCCGTGCGGTCTCGCGGCGTCCAGCCGAGTGGCAGCCTAGCTGCGGCTCGCGGGGCGGTGCGTCGCTGGGCCGGGTGTGGTGCGGAGGTTGGCCGGTCGCCGGGGGACGGATGACTTGAGCTGAGCGCCGGAGATGATCCGGCCTGAGGAGTTCGATCGATGTCTCCAGCACGCCCGAAGTCCGGCTTTCGGTTCTCCTTGGCCGACCTATTTTGCGTCGTCGCCTTTGTCGCCGTTGCCATCGGGCTCCCGATCTCGCTGGCTCAGGTCATCGACGTTAAGTGGCGTGAAGAAGTTCTTCCGTTTGGCAGTCCAGGGAAGCTACAAGACGGGTCTCAGGCAGTGGACTACGTCGCTGTCGTGATCGTCGAGGGACAGATCGTTTTTTCTGGCTGGCAGCTTGCCATCCGAAAGCTCACGCCCATTCCGCATCTTGTGGTGCTGGGAGCCGTCGGAGCCTACGCGCGGCGGCGCAAGAAATCGAAAGCAAACTGGCCGGTTTCCTGGGGCGGGTCGCTTGGGGATGCCGCAGCCGTGAGCCCAGCCGGCTCGCCGGCCGTTGCACTCCCCGGTCGCGACGCCGCAGACAAATTCGTGAGCTGGTGCTTCGCTTGCATGCACGCTGTCGCCCGGTTGGCGGCCGGAGTGGCGTTGCTGATACTGAGCTTGATCTGGTTTGGAGGGGTGCCGACGCTTGGCGTGCTCCTCGCTTACTTGTTGGCAGTGTTCATCAGAGCAGTCGTCGTGCATTTCAGGGGACGAGGAGAACAGACATGATGGACATTCAACGACGAGAGTTCCTCGCGGGCGGCACCTGTGGCGCCCTGGCAGTGTTGCTTCGCAGCCGCGTTGCCCGGGCCGACACGCCCGCGAACAATGTCTTCGCCACCCGAGGCGTCGTGCTGGTGCCGGAAGACTTGACGCTGACGGATTGGCCTCAGCGCGCCAAAGCTGCGGGTCTGACGACCATCGGCCTGCACCACCAGAACTCGCCGCAGGCTGTGATCCGCTGTGTCCAATCGGATGCCGGCCAGCGGTTCCTGGAGCAATGCCGGAAGCTCGGGCTGCAAGTCGAGTACGAACTGCACGCCATGCAGAAACTGCCGCCTCGTGAGCTGTTTGCCAAGAACCCCTAGATGTTCCGCAGGGACGAGCAGGGGCAGCCGGTGGCCGACTTCAACTGCTGCGTCCACTCCGACCAAGTCCTGGAGATCATCTGCGCGAACGCCGTGGAAATCGTCGAGGTGCGATCCGACCGAATCCCCGTGGTGGAGAGCGCCGCCTCGTGGACCAACTGCATGGTCAAGCGTGGTTCGGCCCGTTCGGTCGGCTGTCCCGTCCAGGCGCGCAACAGATCCCACGTTCCCAGCCGGAGATGCTCGGCCACGAACAGCGACACGCCCACGAGATGACCGCTCACCTTATCAGCCAATAACTGCCGGACACCACGTTCCAGGCTGAGCGGATCGCATTCTTTCACGTAACCTCATCCTTGTCGGACACCCTCAGCGAACCAGCTTCATCGACCAAAACCCGCTTCCGGGAATTGAACTGAACTATGGGAACCTCCTGACGACCTTCGAGGCGGGGAAAGAGCCGCTGGCATCCGGGCCAGCATCCTGGGGTCAGGATGGATCGTAGGCTGGTACATGTCAAATCAAGTATGGCGGTGCATTTCGGCTATTCTGGAGCAAGAATCTTGTTAATCAATTGTCTACCGCCACACTTGGTTTAACATCGACGAACCCCCAGCCGCTTCGGCACCGAGGAAAGAAGAGACCGCTAGCTGAATCGCCCAAGAGACCGGAAAATAGAATCGGCCCAGAAAATCGCAGACGCCAGGTCGGCGGGGACGGAGATGCTG
>CAIYOB010000891.1 GCA_903927685.1 uncultured Planctomycetaceae bacterium | reverse complement strand
CCTGGTCGCCCCGGCCTGGTGCCTGGACAAACCGGCGCTGCGCGCGGCACTGGACGCAGAACTCCGCCGCCGCGACACCTGGCAGGGAAAACGGTACTCCCCGGGCGGCTGATGCGAGCCGGCTGATGCGAGCGAGTTGCGGGATCGGCCGCGGTCGGTGATAATGGGGCGAGTCGTCCACACCGTTTCTGCTGAAGCGAAGGAGCCTGTGGTGCCCACCCCTGATCCCCAAGAACAACGGCCTCCAGCCGCGGGGGAAACGCCGCTCCAGGCGGCCCCGCCGATCCCAGGTGCCGCTGGCCGGCCGGCCAATCCCGAACAACGATTAGGCCCGGCTCCGGCCGTCCCGGCCAGCGGTGGTACAGCCGCGGGCGGCGGCGCCGAACGGCCGCTGGCCCACGCCCCGCTGCCGCAAGCCCCGTTGGCCCAGGCCCCGTCGCCGGCCCGACCCGCCGCGCCGGTCCCGCAGATCCCCGCGGCACCGGCCGTACCGCGGCCTGGTCCCCTCCGGCCGAGTTCCCAGGAATCGCCGTTGCGAGGTGTCGTGGGCGGGCCGGCGGGAGTACGTCCCGAGGTCCCGCTCGCTCGGCCGAACCAAGTGCGCGGCGCTGCGCCGGCACCGCCCGCCGCGATCCCGGCTGCCGGCCCGGTAACGCTGGCCAGCGCCGCCGTGCCGACGGCGAATCCGGCTCCAAGTCCGGCAGCGGCATACGGCCCGCCCGCCGCTGCCACGCCGGTCGGAATGGTCGGCCAGCCTGCCGCCGCAAGTGCGCCCGGCCAGCAACTGCCGCCGGGCAATCCGGCTTGGTTCCAGCCGCCGGCCGTGCCACCTCCGGTGCCGCCGCCCAGCCCTGGCGGCCAGCCGTCCGAGCCGCCACCGCCGCGGCCCATCGCCTGGTCGCCGCAAGGCCGATCCGGCCCCGTCGGTTCGAGCGTCTCGGCGGCCCTGAGCGGCAGCGTTCAGCCGGCCACCGTCAAGACCAGCACCGCCAAATCACTCCGCCGCGAATCCCGCGCCCGCTCGTCGGCCCTGGCCCTGACCTTCCTGATCGTCGCCGCCACCTTCCTGATCGGCATGGTGGTCGTCCTGCTGGTCTCGCTGACCAGCTGACGCCGCGTTTTGCAG
This sequence comes from uncultured Planctomycetaceae bacterium, assembly GCA_903927685.1. The sequence continues at coordinate 7,741 of CAIYOB010000891.1, read as the reverse complement.
GCGCCTCGCGGGCTGTACCGCCGAGGCGAATTCCCTCCGCCGTAGCATGGCTCTCCGAGCCGTGCGGAAAACGCTGCGCTCGCCGCAAGCCGCTCGGCACCAGATCGAGTCGAGCGACGATCGCGATTCGCGAGTCCCCGCCCTGCACGGCTCGGAGAGCCATGCTACACTCGCTCCCGCCACGGTCTTCTCCGCCAAGGCGTTGCAGCGTTCCGCACATTTGTTAACCTGAATGGACCCCCACGGAGTCTTTGCCATGAAACGGATTCTGATCCTGGTCCTGGTCGTCGTGCCCTGCGCGTTCCCTTCTCCGGCAAGGCTTCCTGCCGCCGAGCCGGCTGACGTGATCGTCAACGGCGGATTTGAGCAGGGCGTCACCGGCTGGACGCCCGATCCGAGGCACGAACTGGTGAAAGAACCCGGCGCGGCGGCCACGGGCCAGGCGTGCCTGACCGGCGAGGTCACCCAGCCCGATTCGCACCTGTCGTTGCGCCAGCGCGTGGCGGTCCGGGCGGGCAATCGATACGAGTTCCAGATCGCAGCCCGGGGCACGAACAAGACGAAACTCGTGCTGTGGGTCCGCCGCGGCGCCCAGCGGGAAAACGTGGCCGCCTGGGAGAATCTGACGCCCCGCTGGCGCACCTACACGGCGCCCATCGCGGTCGACGCCGACGGGACGATCGAGTTGGAACTGATCGCCCCGTCCGCCCACGCCGCGCCGCCGGGGCGGATCTGGGTGGACGACGTCCGGTTGCTCGAGACGGTCATGCCGCGCGTGACGTCGGTCAGCCGCGACGAGGGCTTCAACGACGAGCCGGCGTTGGCCCAGCTCGAAGACGGCTCGCTGGTCGTGGCCTGGAACAGCTTTCGCGACGGCGTGGACTCGCTGCAGTTTGCTCGTTATCAGGCGACCGGCGACGGTTTGGCCGCCCGCGGCACGTGGCCGGTCGCGGTGGGCGACAAGGCGTACGTGGTGGGCGTGACCGCGACGGCCGCGGGCTCGCAGGCCGCGGTGTTGTACGCGGCCGAATTGGAGCGGAATTGGGACGTGTACGCCGTCACCTGCGGGGCCGAGGGTCCGGGACGGCCTGTCGCCATCAGCTCGGACCCCGCCGTAGACGTCAACCCGGCCGCGACCTGGCACGCGGGCACGCTGTGGGTCGCTTGGGAGTCGAATCGGAACGGTTGCCGGCAAGTCTTCGTCGCCTCGCTGCGGGACGGCCAGTTGGCCGAGCCCCTGGCGCTCAGTCCGCCGGAACATAACTCGTACAATCCCGCGCTCGCCGCGACGGCGGATGGCGCGGTGTTCGTCGCCTGGCACAGCTTTCGCAACCACAACTACGACATCTACTGCCGCCAGCGGACCAGCGCCGGAGTGTGGAGCGACGAGGTGCGTTTGAGTCAGGCCCCAGGCGTGGATCGGCACCCGCGGCTGGTGGCCCGCGAGCGGGACGTGTGGCTGGCGTACGAGAATGCGACGGTCGAGCAATACTACGTGGGCCGCACGAATTTCCGCCGGATCGTGATCGCCAAGCTGGAAGGCGCTCGCCTGCTGGCTCCGCAAGGTTATCGCGACTCTCCACTGTGGCAGCGGTCGGAGGCGGCGTCGTTGGCCTTCGACCGCAGCGGCCGGATGTGGGTGGCGTTCCTCAAGCCGCACCTGCCGCGGGCTGGCTGGGATACGTTCCTGACCTGCTTCGACGGCCACCGCTGGACGCCTGCCCAGCCGATCTCGCCGCAGAAGGGCCTGGACCGGCGGCCCTCCTTGGCGCCGATCGGGGAGCGCTGGGCGGTGTGCTACCAGGCCGACAATATGCCGACCAGCTGGAGCGACGTGGATTTGACGGCCAGCGCCGTCAGCAACGTGTTCTTGGCGGCGTACCAGCCGGGCACGCTGCCCGCGGCCGGGGCCGTCCAATTGGAGCCGCTGGTCGAGCCGGACGAGCCGTTTGAAGCCGCGGAGCTGCGCGTCGCCCGTGGCGAGGACACGCCGACTCCGGAGATCGAGTACCAGGGCCAGACGCTGAAGCTGTTCTACGGCGACCTGCACCAGCACTCCGACGTCTCGGTCTGCAATCGCCTGGGCGACCAGTCGATCGAAGAGGACTATCAGTTTTCGCGCGACATCAACCGGCTGAACTTCGCCTGTTCGACCGATCACGGCTATAACGTGAATCCGTATCTGTGGTCGTACACGGCCAAGTTGGCGCGAGTCAACGACGATCCCGGCCGCTACTTGACGTTCTTGGCCGAGGAGTGGACATCGACGTTCGAGGAATACAGTGCCGAGCATCCGTACGGCTTCTACGGCCATCGCAACTTGATCCTGGGCGACGCCTATTTTCCCCGCTGGTGGAACGCGCGGAACCGCCAGACGCCGGCCCAGGTCTGGGAGGATTTGCGGAAGCTGAGCGCCGACTTCATTCACATTCCGCACCAACTGGCCGACACGGGCAACGTGCCCACCGACTGGAACTTCACCGACGAGACAGCACAACCTGTGGCCGAGATCTTTCAAGTGCGGGGCTCGTACGAGTACAAGGGCACGCCGCGCGAAGCCGGCCGCACGGTGCCGCAGCCCGGCTATTTCCTCCAGGACGCCTGGGCCCGCGGCGTGGTGATCGGCGTGATCGCCAGCCCGGACCACGGCGGCGGCTACGGCAAGGCGTGCGTATTCGCGCCCGAACTGACCCGCCCGGCCGTGCTGCAGGCGCTGCGCCAGCGGCACTGTTTCGGCACCACGGCGGCCAGGATCTTCCTGGACGTGCGCGTCGACGGGCACCTGATGGGCGAGAAGGTCGCCGAGTCGCCGCGCGGCCCCGTCACGGTCAAGATCGTCGCCCGCTGTCCGCAGGAGATCGACCGGATCGAAGTCTGCCGCAACAACCGGTTCATCTATACGAACCAGCCAGCGGCCCGCGACGCCGACCTGACGTTCGTCGACACGGCCCCGGAGCAAGGCCGCAGCTACTATTACGTGCGAGTGGTCCTCAAGGACGAAGAGATTGCGTGGAGCAGTCCGGTGTGGCTGGGGGCGAAGTGACCGCCGAGGCGGGCGGAGGCAAGTGGAACGAACGCTTGCTCTTCGCACGAATGCCGAGTTTCGCGCATCCTTGCAGGAGTGTCGCCACCGACACGAGCGGGAGGGCGGCGTAGCGTTGGAGGAGGCACGCGAACGCTACGGCCTCCCCCCCTCGCGCGACGACGCGGCGTGGACGGCGCGGGAAGGCGAACAATAAAGACGAGGGGGGAGTCGATTCCTGACCACGACCGTGAGCTAGATCGTACGCACGAGGGATAGGAAGCGCCCCCAAGGCGCGCGATGAAGTGGTCGCGGTTGTCTGGCGCACGACAGTCTGGCGACGACGATCCGCTTGACGAAATGGTCAAGGCGGTTATACCTCCGGTATGAAGACAGCCATTTCCATCCCCGACGATGTCTTTGAGGAAGCAGAGCGATTGGCGGATCGCCTGCAGACTTCACGCAGTCAGCTCTACGCCAGGGCAGTAGCCGAATTCGTTGCCCGACATGACGACGACCGGGTGCAGGCGGCGATGAATGCCGTGGTCGACGAGGCCGGCCCTGCGTTGGACGAATTTATCCGCGAGGCCGCACGCCAAAGGTTGCGGCGAGTGGAATGGTAATCGCTCAGGGCGAGGTCTGGTGGACCGATATTGGCGAGCCGATTGGTTCGGCGACTGGCTACAGGCGTCCTGTAGTCGTCGTCCAGTGCGATGCCTTGAACCGCAGCCGGATCGGAACGGTGGTTTGCGTTCCGCTGACAAGCAATCTCAAATGGGCGAATGCCCCCGGAAATGTTCTTCTGAAGGCCGGGGCGACTGGTTTGGCCCAGGACTCGGTTGCGAATGTCTCACTAATCGTGGCTAGGACAAGGGGCAACTGACGGAACGTACTGGCAAGCTGGCGCGCCGACAACTCGAGGCGATCCTCGCTGGAATCGATGTTGTTCTCGGTCGCTAATTCACATCCCCGGATACAGCGTCATGGGGTACTGTGACGGCGGTGAATCACTTTCGTTCGGGCGCTTGGCGACCCGAGGAATTGGCCGGTCAGCGGCAGCTCGACCAGCAGGTCATCGCCGTCGTTGACCAGGTAGTACCGCTCGCCGATCCGCCCCGTGCTGACGCCCCAGGCGACGACCGCCTGGCCGGCGCGGTGTCGCGAGAACAGACGCCGGCCGTCGGCGCTGAACCAGACCTCCTGGTGCGCGGGAAAAGCGTCGGCGGGCACACCGCCGAAGACCATCCGGCGTTGCCCGGTTTCCAGATCCCAGAGAACGGCGTCGCCGCCCGGCGAGACGGTCAACAGCGTATTCGGTTCGCGCCCGACGAGGGCCGCCGTGCACCGTGCGCCGGTCGTCTGCAGGCGCTGGATCAGCCTGCCGCCCGCCGCGTCCCAGACGGCGGCGCCGGCGCGATGCACGATGCTGGGCCGAGCGGTGTCGATTGGCAGGGCCAGCGGTGAAATCTCACGGCTGCTGGCACAGCACCGCTTGCACCGTGTCGGAAGCTCGGCGGCAGCCTCCCAGGCAGCTTTCCGTGCGCCGGTGCGGGGAACACCAGGAGCGATGAAGGGAATCCGTCACATCCGCTGGCTTCCTCTTGGCCGCGCGTGACTGTCCACCTGGGAAAGCCGGCTTCTTCCGTGGATTCCGCGCATTCGCCGGGTCCGGCACGCACCTTGCATTCAGCTCTTGTCATCAGGTTGGCTGAGATCCTGGCATCTCAGGCATCCGACCGCTGGGTGTGTGCGGGCCGGCCCAGGAAGGAAACCTCGGCCTCAGTTCCGGAAATCACTTCGTAAGGAAGAGACAGATGTACCACGAGTCTACGTTTCTCAGGACACGCCGCGCTGGCCAACTCATCTCGCCCCCACGCCCCCGCGGCTTCACGCTGATCGAATTGCTGGTGGTGGTCGCGATCATCGGCATCCTGGTCGCACTCTTGCTGCCGGCCGTGCAGCAGGCGCGAGAGGCAGCGCGGCGCACGCAATGCTCCAATAATCTGAAGCAGTTGGTTGTCGCATCCCACAACTTCCATGACTCGCTCGGGTTCTTGCCGCCGGGCTTCATCGGCGACAATTCGCAGACCCCGGACAGCTGGGCCACTTGGGCAGCCCTGATCCTGCCCTACATCGAAGGCGCCAATCAGTACTCGCAATGGGACGTGCGATATCTCGCCAGTTCGCAGCCTGCGGAAGCCTATCAGTTTCAGGTCAAGACGTTCCTCTGCCCCTCGCGTCCCCTGCCCGTGCTGAGTGTCAATGACTTTGCGACGCCCGGAGGCGCTCTGTCCGACTACGCCGCGAGCTTCGGCACCGATGCCAATTTCGTCAACTCCAACGGGGCGATGGTGCCCGGCATCCCGAACGTCGGAACGGACAGCAGCGGAAAGCTGTACCTGAAGCAATGGTCGGGGCAGTTGCGATTCGCGGACATCACCGACGGTACAACCACGACCTTGATGTTCGGCGAGAAGCACATCCGCCCGAATTCGTTGCGCGGCAAGAACGAGGACCGCAGTGTGTTCAGCGGCGTGCGGAATACGCACCGCCGCATGACGGGCCTGGATCCGACCAGTCTCGAACAGCGTCCGTTGTTGTCCCCGGAGATCCAGAACCTGGCCTTGTCGAACAGTTCCTTCGGCGGGCCGCATCCCGGCGTGTGCCAGTTCGCGCTCTGCGATGGCAGTGTTCGAACCATCGCGATCTCGGCCGACCTGGCGGTACTGACGGCGTTGGCCACGCGCGGCAAGGGCGAGGTGGTGACGAATTACTGACCAGAATCTACGTTCGAGAGGGTCGGTGTTCGTGGTGCTTGGCCTGGGGATTCTCGCGGGTTGCGGCGGTCCGGCGGAGCCGACGACGTACCCGGTGAGCGGGCAAGTGCAATTGGCGTCCGGTGACGTGAAGGTCCTGGCCGGGCACAACGTCGAGGCTGCCCTCGAGACGGACTCCGCTGTTCGAGCCTACGGTTTTATCAAGGACGATATTCGTCAGGCTTGTCGATCGACGTGCCCACCGCCGCGCCGGTCGTCTTGCCGCTGTCACGCTAGGTGGATGAAGGTCGCCGGGCAGGATCACGCAATTGGCACACCGCGTGCAGGCTCTTGCTCGGGCACGGGATACGAATGTAAACTCGGAAAGGAAGAACGAAACATGATGCGGAACATTTTCGCCATCCGATACTCGGAGCATCTGCTGATCGTCACGCAAGTTTCGGTGCGCAAGGCGGCCCGACTGATTGCCGCCGGGAAGACGGTCTTGATCGCCTCGCGGGGCGACCTGAATGCCTTGGCCGACCGCCAGCAAAAGACGCTGGTGGTCAGGCGCCGGGGCCGGCGGTCCTTCGCCGCGTACCCGAGTGCGGTGGAAATTGTCTGGCCTCAGCGAGCGTCCCTCGCAGCGGCCTCGTAACGCTTGAATGCGGTCAACCCCAGTGGATCAAACCATGGCCCGCAACAAAGCCTATGGCGACGTGGTCCAAACCGTGTTTGACACGCCGCTGGTGCGATTGAACCGACTGATTCCGCGCGATCAGGCAACGGTTTACGTCAAGCTCGAGTTCTTCAACCCGTTGTCCAGCGTCAAGGACCGGATTGGGCGGGCCATGATCGAAGCCGCGGTCAATTCGGGGCAACTCACGGCCCAGACCGAGATCATCGAGCCAACCAGTGGAAACACCGGGATCGCCCTGGCCTTCATCGCCGCCGCTCGAGGATACCGTCTGACGCTGGCCATGCCGGAGTCGATGAGCCTCGAGCGACGGGCGCTCTTGCAGGCGCTGGGCGCCAACCTGGTGCTCACTCCGGCCAAAGACGGCATGCGCGGGGCGTTGGCCAAGGCCCAGGAACTGGCAGCCCAGACTCCCCACAGCTGGGTTCCGCAGCAATTCGAGAACCCGGCCAATCCGGCGATCCACGAGACGACAACCGGACCGGAAATCTGGGCGGATCTAGGCGGGAACGTGGACATCCTGGTGGCTGGCGTCGGCACCGGCGGGACCCTCACCGGCGTGACGCGATTCATTCGCAAACGACAGCCGAATTTTCAGGCCATCGCCGTGGAACCGGCCGATTCGGCCGTCATCTCGGGAGGCCGGCCGGGGCCGCACAAGATCCAGGGAATTGGCGCCGGCTTCGTCCCAAAAAACCTCGACTCGAGCCTGCTGAGCGGGGTCGAGACGGTGACGAACGACGAGGCGTTCGAATGGGGCCAGCGGCTCGCGAGAGAAGAGGGCATCCTGGGCGGGATCAGTACCGGCGCCAATGTCGCAGTGGCCGCACGCGTGGCCGCACGGCCCGAGAATCGCGGCAAGACAATTGTCACCGTCGCCTGCAGTTGCGGCGAGCGGTATCTCAGCACGCCGTTGTTCAATCTCCCCCCCGCGCCTGCCGCAGCCACGTTGGTGACGATCTGAGGATCCGTGGTTTGCCGGAGACTGTCGCTTGTGACGTCCTCCGGACGACATTCCAATCTCGGGAACCCACGCGACGATTTCACGGGGCTCAGAATCCGTGAAATATCACGGCTCCGTTGTATTTGCTGGACCAAGCCAGCAAATATCATGGCGTTCGTCTGCCGCCCACCAACGGGATCTCCGCATCCGGGGTGATGCATAAAGCAAGCGGTCTGGCACGTCCCTTGCATCCCTTCGTCGCCGAGGAGACGGCCGCGTGGTACCGCGGCCGAGTTCGGACACCATCTCCTCCGGAGAACCGT
>CAIYOB010000890.1 GCA_903927685.1 uncultured Planctomycetaceae bacterium | reverse complement strand
GGTAGGCGGGGCTAAGTCGGCGGCCCACGAAAGTCGAGGAAGTCACCGATGGCTCCCCTAACCGACCAAGTTACACTTGGGCATTTTCGCGATGCTCTGCGGGAATGGCGATGCGAGGGGTTTGTCGTCTGGAAACCCGTCGCCGCCGAGTGGGTCCGAGACAACCTGGACGGCAGGACACCAGATTCGATAGCCAAGCTGATGCACAAATACGTCGAAGCGGGTGGCGAGATTGACCAAGTGCGCGAGCGGCGGGATGGCTGGGAAGACTGCAACCAGTTTCACTTCGACTTTCGGCCAACGCTCGACGGGAGGCGTCTGTACATCGAGACGACGTTGCGTGTTACCTCAACGGGCCCCGTAGTTAAAGTAGTGAGCATCCACGATGCATGACGATTTGCCCACAAAACAACGGGTGTTGGAAAAGCCATATCCAAGAACCTGCACGGAATGCGGCGAGGCCACGGTACGGGCAGAGGAAATCGGATATGAAGCCCAGGTCAAGCACGACGGGCGGACCCACCGGTTTTATGTCCCGCACTTGGTCGTCGACAAGTGTCAGCGATGTGGTGAGATGGTGTTCACCACCCGCACGAATGACCAAATCACCGCAGGCTTGCGTGACTTCCTGGGACTCCTTCAGCCCGACGATATCCGTCGACGTTTGGTTGAACTCGATCTTACCCAGCGGGCCTTCGCCGAGCGGATGGGCGTCGCCCCTGAGACCGTGTCGCGATGGCTAAACGGGTTGGCGATTCAGACTCGGGCGTTGGACAATTTGATGCGGCTTTTTCTCGGTCTGCGGGAGGCTCGTGCCATTCTCACAACAAGTGGCCCTCCGCGAGACTTGGGGCTACCCGAATGCGGCGTGGCCGGCCATCACTCATCAGCTCCGTAAGTTGTCTCTGGTTCGCTCGGCCAATTCCCCCCATAGGACTCGAAATCAGAGATGGCGCAAGTCACGATTACAGAAGATCTTCTGTCACGAATCCAGCAAGTGCTGCCCGAATCTGCATCGACCAACGGGTTCGTCGAGCAGGCGGTGCGTGAGAAACTGGCTCTGGAAGAGTGTCGAGCGGAGTTCTATCGGCTGTCCGAGGAAACCCGCCGGCGCATGGGAGAGAAGGGAAACAGCGAGTCGGAGATCCTCGATGACTTTGAGGCATTTCGAGAAGGCCTCACGCTTGATTGAAACGCAAGCGAGTGAAGTCGGCCCTCTCGCTGGCGCTTCGGGTTTCAGTGCGCAACAGTCCGATCAACCATCGCGACCATCGGATGCCCCGCTTACGTTCCCTACTCGATGCCGATTGACCGCAGGCCACAACGCAGAGGCGACTGCCATGACCACACAATCCTCACGACGGCTGTACTTGTTGTTCTCTATTGTCCTCGCGTCCCACGCCCTCGCCGGGCTGGCGGCGGCCGAGCCGGACTATGCCGTGGTCGTGTCCCAGAAGACGGCTGCTGACGACCAGTGGAAATTGGTGGTCGACGCGCTGGTGGCCAAGCACAACGCCGCGGTGATCACCTACGGTGGGGCGGTCGACGAAGCCAAGCCAGCGCTGGCTGAGCGGCTTCCTCGCTACGCGTGCTTTGTGGCCACGCCGGCAGAAGCGTCGCGGGCGTTCGTCGGCCAAGTCCACCGGCTGACGCGGCAGTTGGATGCCGATCCGTACTCCGATTGCCTCTGGGGCATCCTGACCGGCTATGACGCGGCCGCCGCGCTGCGGATCGCCAAGCACCGCGAACCGCTGACGATCCGCAAGGTTGCGGCCGGCACGGAATTCGCCACAGAGATGGTG
>CAIYOB010000889.1 GCA_903927685.1 uncultured Planctomycetaceae bacterium | reverse complement strand
TTGGTCGGCGGACTGCGGGTTGTTGTCGGGCCCGTGGTACGGATGGCTCCAGTCGTCGGTGGCCTCCGGAAACGGTTTTACGATCGTCTCCGAGCCCAGCACTGCCCGGCCTCCGGGCCGCAGGACGCGCAGGATCTCCGGCACGGGCACCGACGCCTGGTCGGGGGCCGCCTCCTGGACCACGGCGTCCGCCAGGTTGTCGGCTAGATGCAGGTGCCGCCCGTCGCCGTCGCGGATGAACAGGCGTCTCCCCAGCAGGCCGTGCTGAGCGGCGATTCGCCGCATGGCGTCCGCACGCTTCGCATCGGACACTTGCATGTAGACCAGCAGCTCGCCGGCCCGCGCCAGGTCGATGGCCACCGGCGCCGGGGGCTCGCTCAGCACGACACAGATTCCCTGCCGCACGCCGATTTTCTCCAGTACGGCAGCTGCATCCGGCGCCGGCTCCGCGCCGGCCGCAGGCGAGTGGGACAGGCAGCATCCCCAGCAGCCGAGCACGACGAGACAGGTGATTCGTTGCATCGCATGGTCCTCGAGAAGGGACAGTCTTTCACTCCGCGGCAACCGCGGTCACTCGTCCGCTACGGCAGCGGAACGCAGGGCCAGGGGGTCGAAACGCGAGGGGGCTTCGCCCGCGGCCCAGGCGATTCCGCGCAACAGCCAAGTGTGCGATAGGAAAATGGAATCTCGACCAAAGACCTGAGGATAGCCGGGGAGGCTCGGTGAAACAAGGGTTCGAGGGGAAGCAGGGTGAGGGGAAGCAGGGGGCCGCGGACGCCTCCTTCCCCTCAAACCCTTGGGCGGCTTGGCTGGAGCCACGAAAGGCCGCAGGCCAATCCCCGAGTCGCTGTGTTTCGCGGCGGTAACGATGGCTCGGCGGCAGCAACGCTCACGAAATCACTTCCCCATTTCGGCTCAGTTCGTTTAACGCCGAGCCGGCAGGCGATGGCGGATCAGCGGGATCCGGCCACCGTCGCCAAGCTGTCGTCGGATTGGACACCTGCCCGTAAATCGCAATGTCGCCGATCCGGCCGTCGTGGGTCTCGAAGAACTCACGACTTGCCCCCTGCACCCCCACCGTCGTTCCCCAGCACCTCCCGGACCTTGGCGCCCAGGGCGCGGGGCGAGAACGGTTTCTGGATGAAATGCACGCCGGGGTCCAACACCCCCTGATGCGCAATGACGTCCGCCGTGTAGCCCGACATGAACAACCGCTGGATGTTGGGGCGGATGGACAGTAGGTCTTTGGCCAGGTCCCGACCGTTCATCTCGGGCATGACCACATCGGTGATCAGCAGGCCAATCCGCCCGGGACATTCCCGGGCCAGACGGATGGCCTCGCTCGGGGTGCGGGCTGCCAGCACGGTGTAGCCCAGACGCTCGAGCACGAGCCGGGTCAGGTTCAGGATCGCCGGCTCGTCTTCCACCAGCAGAATGGTCTCGCTGCCGCGCACCTCCCCCTGCGGCTCACGCTCCTCCGTCTCCGCCGCGTTCACTGCGTGGCGGGGCAGATAGATCTTGAAGGTCGTGCCGCGGCCTGGCTCGCTGCACACATGGACAAAGCCGCTTTTCTGCTTGACCGCGCCGTACACCGAGGCCAAGCCCAGGCCGGTGCCCTTGCCAGTTTCCTTGGTGGTGTAGAATGGCTCAAAGAGGTGGGATAGTGTCTCGGCGTCCATCCCGCAGCCGTTGTCGCTGGCCGCCAGCAGCACGTACTCGCCGGGGACGAAGCCCGCGTGCAGGGCACAGTATTCCTCAGCGAAGACGACGTTGTCGGTTTCGATGGTGACCGTACCCACGCCGGCGATCGCGTCCCGGGCGTTGACGCACAGGTTGGCCAGGATCTGGTCCACCTGGCTGGGATCGACCCGCACCGGCCACAGGGCGCGACCGGGTTTCCAGGCCAGCTCAATTTCCTCGCCGATGAGCCGCCGCAACATTTTGAGCATGCCCTCGACGGTTGCGTTGAGGTCGAGCACCTTGGGGGCGATGGTCTGCTTGCGGGCGAAGGCCAGCAGTTGGCGGGTGAGATCTGCCGAGCGCTGGGCGCAACTGCGGATTTCCGAGAGATTCTCGTGCCAGGGGCTGTCGGGTGGCAGGTCCTGCAGCGCCAGCATGGCGTTACCCAGGATCGCCTGGAGCATGTTGTTGAAGTCGTGGGCCACGCCGCCGGCCAGCCGGCCCACCGATTCCATCTTCTGCGCCTGGGTCAACTGGGCCTGGAGCCTTTCTCGCTCCGCCTCGGCGGCCTTGCCCTCGGTGATGTCAATAATCACGCCGCGGGACCCGACGTGGACGCCTTCCCGGAAGATGCCTCGGTTGTGCAGCAGCAGGGGAAACGTGCTGCCATCCTTCCGCAGTCCGGTGTATTCCTGGGCACCAAGAGCCTCTTCCCGCACGTGGCGGGCGAGCATTTCACGGGCGCGGGGGCGGTCTTCGGGGACAACCATGTTCAACGGATCCAGCCCGTCCGCCAGATCTTCGGGCGAATATCCGAACAGCTCGAAGGCCCGGCGGTTGGCGAAGGTCAGCCGGTGGTTGGCGTCCAGTTCGAAGACCACTTCGGGAAGCTGTTCCGCCAACTCGCGGAACCGCGCCTCGCTCGTCGTCAGATCGGCAAACAGCAGGGATCGAGAGATGAAACTGCCCGCGAGCGCCCCGACCGCCTCGACCGCGCGGCGTGCCGCCTCCGGGAAATCGTCCCGCTGGCGCGAGGCCAGGTTGAGGCAGGCAATCGGGCGCCCGTCGTAGAGAATGGGGATCAAGGCCAGGGCGCGCAGTCCCTCATGGAGGAGCTGGTGCGAGGGAGACGCCGCGTCATGGCGGGTGTAGAGCGGCGCGCCGTGGACCACCAGACGCCAGTTCGGCGAGTCCGGGCCGAAATAGGCGGCCCGCGTGGCCGATTCCTCGGCCAAGCCCTGATGCGCGGCCAGACGCAACCCGCCACGCTCGCCATCCACCAGGTAGATTCCACCGCAGTCCATCTCCGAAATCCGGAGGGCCGCCGTCAAGCACAGACGCAGGCTCTCCTCCAACGAAGCCGCCCGACTCAGACGCATGGCCAACTCGTACTGCTGGCGCAGGGCTTCCTCGGCCCGCCTCCGTTCGGTGATGTCCACAAACGTCACCACCACTTGACGCAGTGTCCCAGTGGCGGCGAATTCTGGAAAAGCGTTGACCAACACCCAGGCCACATCTTTCGTGGCCGGGCGTTGCACGCCAACGATGAAATCAGCAACCTGCGTCTGTCGGGAAATCACTTGATTCACGGGATACTCATCCGGCGGCATGACGCTCCCATCCTCGTGAACAAACCGCCAGGCAGGATCGATGGCCGTCTTGCCCAGCATTTGATCGGGGGTCAATCCAAGCAAAACAGAGGCTCGGTCGTTCACCAGCAAAATGTGCGTATCGGGGGCGTGGACCACGACGCCGGCATTCAGGTTTTGCACGAGCATCCGGTGTTTTTTCTCGCTCGCCCGCAGGGCCTCGATACGCCCTCGGAGTTCCTGGCGCATGCCGTCGAGGGTGGCGCAGACCTGGCGGGCTTCGGCAATGCCGGATGTCGGCAGCGCCACATCCAGGTTGCCCTCTTTCATCTGGACGGCCGCGGCATTGATCCGAGAAAACACTTCGGTAATCCGCCGGGTCAGGCGGCTCGTGATCAGCCAGGCAGGCAGGAATAGCGCCGCGGCGGCAAGGACGGCCAGCCTGGCCGCGTTCCAGACCAGACTGTTCAGTGCATCGAGCTGAATGCTGGCGCCGGTGATGTACCGCCGCCGCTGCGAATCCAGCCGGGGGACCAACACTTGGCGCCCCGCGCCCCACTCATTGCGAAATGAGGAGAACACCGGAACGTCCGGGGTTCCCAGGGCCGCGTCAAACGAATGCGGGTCGCGGTGCGTCTCGAAGAACGACGCATGGGCGGAGGCGGGATCGTTGACGTCCGCCCGGGCGGCGGTGGTGAAGACAATTCGATCCTCCAACACCAGTACGCTCCAGAGGTACTGCAGGCCCAACCGTCGGCAGAGGGCCGTGTTGCGGTCGAGAATGTGCGTAAACTGCTCCCGGGACAGGGAGTCCTCCCCGGTGATCCGGTCATGAAATCCAGGCCCCTGCAGTTCGTGGGCGAACTCGACGGCCGCAAGCAGCCGGTCGTCGGCGTGCTTCAGGATCGTGTGCCGCGCATGGAACGTGAAGATCAGGCTGATGCCGAGGGCGCCAACCAGGCAGAACACGGCAACGACCTGAGTCAACGCGGCGTTCAGCGTGCGATGCCGGGGCGGGGTGTCGCTGACCACGACCGTCGCGGGGTTGGTTTCTTCTTGGTGCATGGCGAAGCTCTCCCAAAAGCACTCAGGAGTCAGGGTTCAGAAGGGGTGGGTTCTGACTCCTGGTCATCCCCGTGCCTCCCGGACTTGGACGCCCCAGTCGCCTCCTCAGGGCTGTCGTTGACAGCCAGCATACCTCCCGGGAGTCCTGTTCGCCATCCTGCCAGGCGTCGTGATTGCCAGGCGTCGTGATACTCCGGATCACCTCCGACTGGTACGGTCCAGGGATCACGCCGGTCGGCCCCAACCAGTTCCTTCCCGCGACGGGCCATTGCGACACCGCGCCTTTCTTCCCATCCGGCAGGCGTGGTGCAAATCGACACGAGGCGGTATCTCACTGTAACAGTCTAGCTTCTGAACCACGGTAGACGGCAGGGCCGTGCGTGCGTCGTAGACACTACCGTCTGGGGCTCGGCAGACACCCCGGCACACGCCTGCTTCCGTGGCGCACGTCCAATGGCTCGCCACCCCGCCGGTCTCGCGCCGGTGCAACTCGGTCGGGAGTGTGGTGCGGGAAGAGAGGAGCGAGATCCTCAGCGGCAAGCAGAGCTTCGATTGGTTCGAAAACAGCGAGGGGGAGTTCTCCGGCACACCACCGCGCAGCAGCGAACGCTACCGAAAGGAACGCGGTCCTTCGGTTCGCTGTTTCGTCGAGTCGTCAGGAAGGACGCCGCGTCGGGGCCAGAGCGGCTGACGCGCTCGGGGATCACGGTCGGGATGCCCAAACTCCAACCAATCCGGCCTTTTCTGTCAAGAAACGGTTCCCGACACCGGTCCCCTGCATCGCGTGGTCCTCGAGAAGGAACCGTCTTTCACTCCGCGGCAACTGCGGTCACTCGTCCGCTACGGCGGCGGAACGCAGAGCCAGGTGGTCGAAACGCGAGGGGGCTTCGCCCGCGGCCCAGGCGATTCCGCGCAACAGCCACAGCCGGAAATACGGGTCGTCGAACGTCCAATTGTAGTGGCCCAAGACACAGCCGAAGACTCGCCCCCGCTCGCGCCGGCAGGTCCAGAACAGGGGCTGCAGGGACGTGCCTGCCTGGCCCGGCTCCGTCTGCTCCCGACTGGCGGCCAGAACCTGGATATCGTCTGCCGCGATGGGCGGCGTCGGCGGCCAGTACGTCTCGTCGATCAAGGTCAGCTCGGCCGGCAGCCCCACGCAGATCGGATGCTCGGGTTGCGTGGTCTCCAAGCCGACCGCGCCGTGACGCCAGCGCTGAAAGCCGCCGACGCCCAACAGGGCGGCCACATCCGCCGAGGGCTGCGGCTTAGTCCAGGTCGCCGAGTGGATCACCACCAGGCCGCCGCCGCGCTGGAGATAGCGTCGCAACTCCGCCAGCCGGTCCGGCGTCCACGCCACGTAGCAGAACGCGACCACCACGTCGGCCGTACGCCACTGCTCCGGCGAGGGCCATTGATCGGCCGTCCCGACGCGGACCTGCGGCGCGCCTTGGGCGAGGGCCGGGTCGGGGCGATCCGGGCCGGACAGGTTCGCCGCCGGCGCGGCGGAGGCGGCCGCGCCGCCCAGCAGCAGGGCCCACCGCGATTGCCAGCGCGGGTAATCGTGTTCGCCGGGACCATGGTCCTTGCCGTCGGCCAGCAGCACGATCTGCAAGGGCCGCGGGTCGGCCTGCGGAGGCTGGTGTTCGCGCGCCACGGCCAACACTCGCTCGACGTCGCTGCGTTTCGGCGGGGGAGGCGGATCCGCGGCACGGCTCGGCACCGGCAGCGCGCCCCAGGCTACCAGCGAGGCGAGCCCCAGGGACAATCCTGCGTAGACGGTCTTCATGATCCACCTCCCTTCCACGTGCTCCAGTGGGCTGGGCCAACCGCCGCGACGACGGGCCCGCGGAGGGTGATTCTACGCGGCTGCGGCGCAAAAAGAAACGGCGGGCTCGCGCCCGCCGTTTCTTCTCGCCCCTCACCCCAACCCTCTCCCCGGAGTATCGTGGCGAGGGGGGGATTTCGTGAACGTTGCTACCGGTTATTCTTCAGGAACACGAACCGCCGGCTGCCGTCGCGCATCACTTGCAACCGCACGCCCTGGGCCGTGTCGGCCTTGCCCATCGCCTCGCGGAAATCGCGAGTGTTGCGGATCGGCTGGCCGTCCACTTGCACGACCACGTCGCCGCGCCGCAGACCGGCTCGAGCCGCGATGCTGGTCGCTTCGACATCGGTGACCACCGCGCCCTGCTGATCCTGCTCGTAGCCCAGCTGGTCCGCCAGTTCCGGCGTGAGCGTCTGGACGGTCAGACCAAAGTCGGCCGCCGATTCCTCGGCGCCGCCGGGACCCGTTTTCGCCGTCTCGTCGGTCAGCTCGTCGGTGGTGATCTTCACCGTCTGCCGCTTGCCGTCGCGGACGATGGCCAGCTCCGAACTGGTCCCCGGCTGCGTCGCGGCCACGGCCATCCGCAACTGATTCGCGTTTTCCATCGGCTTGCCGTTGAACTCGACGACGATATCCCCGGACTTCAAGCCGGCCTTCTTCGCCGGGCTGTCGTCCAGGACGTCGCCGACCAGCACGCCCTTGGTCGAGTCAAAGTTGAACGACTTGGCCAAGTCTTCGTTCAGGTCCTGGATCAGGGCCCCCAAGCGGCCGCGCTGGACGCGTCCATGCTTGATGATCGCGTCCATGATGGTGCTGGCCAGATTGCTGGGAATGGCAAAGCCGACCCCGTTGTTGCCGCCGGTCCGCGAGGCGATCGCCGTGTTGATGCCGATGATCTCGCCCTTCAGGTTGACCAGCGGGCCACCGCTGTTGCCCGGGTTGATCGCGGCATCCGTCTGGAGGAAATCCTCGTAGTCGGCAATGTCCATCTGGCGGCTCTTGGCGCTGATGATGCCCGAGGTCACCGTCTGGTCCAAGCCGAAGGGACTACCCACGGCCAGCACCCACTCGCCGACTTCGGCGGCGTCCGAGTTGCCCAGCGGGGCCGGGACGAGGTCCTTGGCCTCGACCTTGATCACGGCGACATCCGTCTTGGGATCGGTGCCCACGACCTTGGCGGGAATCGTCCGCCGATCCGACAGCGTCACGTCCACCTCATCCGCGCCCCGGACGACGTGGTTGTTGGTCAGGATGAAGCCGTCCGCGCTGACGATCACGCCCGAGCCCATGCCCTGCTGGTCAAAATCTTCCGGCATGTTGGGAAATTGGTGGAATCGATCCATCGGGAGATCATCGCCGAAGAACTCGCGGAACTGCTCCGGCAACTGGGGACGAGCGCCCGGGTTGCCGCGCTCCATCCGCCCCAGGCGAACATGCTTGACCGTGCTGATGCTGACCACCGAGGGCCGCATCGCCTTGGCCACGGTCCGGAACGCGGTCGTCAAGTCATCGCCCTTGTAATCGGCCCGCGACAACGCCTCCCGCGCCGCCTGGGCCTCGCGCCCTTCGACGGCGTAGGACCAACTGGTCTTCGATTCGGACTGCAACATCACGATTCCGGCGCCCACCGCGCCGCCGACCACCGCGGTCAACACCCACAACAGACCTTTGGGAAACAGCCTCATTGTCTCTCTCCTTCATTGTTCAGAGTTTCTCGTTTTGCTTGCCCGGTGAATATGTTGCCGCGGTCCGCGGGATCTTGCGGCCGGTCGCGTTTTCCAGTTGAGCGCAGTGCGGTAATGGACCCGCGACCGATCGCAACTCACCATCGGGCAAGAACTTCCGGTGGTGCGGGCCGACCGTCCGACGGCGGCCGGGGGCCACCGCCGAATCGTATGATGGCGGCCGCAAGAGGCGTCGCCGACGTCAATCCAGATCCACGCCCAGTGCCTGGAACTGCGCCGCCGCGTTCAGGAAGTGAGCGGTGATCCAGAACACCGTCCAGCGCTCGCTGTAGCCGCCGCGCATCCGGAAGACGTCGGTCAGGTCGCCGGACTGGCCAAAGTTGGTCTGCTGGATTTGTTCGCCTTGGCTGCCGAACGGGTCGATCAATTGGCCGCAACTGCGGAACATCACCGCCGCCAAGCGTTTCAGATCGTCCCGGCCCAGCAGCTCGCCCATCCGCCAGATTTCCGGCGTGAACAAGACGGCATAGACATCCAGGTGTTGGTTCTGGGCCGACACGATGGTCCAGCCGCGGGTCTTCAGGCCGTGGTCCCGCAACCGGCCCGGCGGCAAGTCTATGTCCCAGAGCACGGTATAGGTCAAAGCGACGTCCAGGGCGTGGGCGGCCCACTGGAGGTGCTGCGGGTCCCGGGTCAAATCGTAGACGGCCAGGAACGCTTGAAAGGCGGCCAGCGCCCCCTCTTTGTCCTCGCAGCGTGCGTCCAGCGTGCCGCCCCAGTAGGGCTCGGTCATGTCCAGGTGCCGTTCGGCATAGTGCTCGGCCGCTTTGAGTGCAGCGCGGCGAAAGTCCGCGTCGCCGAACAGGCCGTGGGCCTTGCACAGCGGCGACACGAAGAACGCCTCGGCTGTGGACACGGGCCGCCAGTCATCGCGCAGGATGCGTGCGGCATGCAGCGTACAGGCTTGGCGGAGGAATTCCTCCCACGGTTTCGTGTCGATTCCGCCGACGCGGCGGGCGGCCAGGATGGCGCGGGCAAAGTTTTCCATCGCCTGTCCCTGGGACACCGGATCCTGCTCGGACCACTGGCCCGTTTCGGCCGTGTACTTCAAGAGGAAGCCGGCCTCGTTGAAGGGCGCGGTCGACAAGTGGTTCATCGCGCGGACCGCCATGCTCGTCGCCCGTGGGCCGTCCAGTTGCGGGGCCAGGGTCAGCAACGCGTTGCCCAACGCCGCGGCCTGGCCGCACCAGCCCATCACGTAATGGGTGCCCGCAACGTAGTCCGGATACATCTCGAAGCCAGGATCGAGCTCCCGGTCCCGGTACCGCGAGCAGGCAAAGCGGTACTTGTCGCGGACGATCTGCGCGCTGGCCGGCAGGCCGTCCAAACTCCACGGCGCGTGTAACCGCAGCGCTGTCCCGAGCGGCGTCCGGAAACCGGAGCCGCGCGTGGTAACCGGACAAGCCTCCAGAAAGAACGTCTTTTCCACGACTTCGCCTGGACGCAATGTGAGCCAGGCGTCCGGATAGTCCAGGAACTTGCCTTGCAGCGCCTTGACCACGCTGTGCCGGCCGTTGGCGGCGCACGGACCGGACAGGGCCGTCAGTTCGGTGGAGCCCGCTCGGGCCACCACCCCCAGCGACCACCATTGGTCAGCGTGGTTTCCACCGGCCACGCGCGAGGCCAGCGTGTGCAACGCTGCGCTGCGGCAGACATCGCCGTCCTGCCATTCGATGCAGGCCCAGGGGGCCGCGTACCGATGTTCCTCGAAGATCGACTCCTCGCCCGTCTGGCCGGTGTGCACGGCGACCGCGCCCTGCCCGGTGCGACCGCCGGACGGATTGCCGTAGTACAGGATGCCGGGCAGCAGCGGCCGAGCGCGATCGGCCCCCGGAGCCAGCCAGCGCACCGACAGCGTGCAACGCGGCAACTCCTGCGGGCCCAGCCAGGTGAACCGCCGCACGCCGCGAATGACGCCGCGCTCCGGCCGATACGCATCGCGCAATTCCAGCGTGCCTTGCGGCAATTCCAGTTTACCGGTCACAACCGTCCAGTCGGCCGTGTGCACAACCTGATCCGGCCGAGCGTGCCGCCAAGCGGCCGGCCAGCTATCTTGCCAAGCCGTGGCGACGGACCAGAGCCCCTCGGAGGGACTTTCCAGTAGAACCTGGTCACCCGCTTGCACCCGGATCTGCATTCCGGGAGCCTGACTGACCTGCAACGTCACGGGTGAATCCGCGGCGCCGAGGCCGGCGGGCCAGGAGGCACAGAACGCAAGTAGTCCGGCGAGCATGAAAACCTCCGTGGCGGTCCCCTCAGGGGCGGACCGCGGGGCGAGCGCGGCGAATCCTCCCCGGGCCGCGAACCGGGAGACTCACCACGCGTTCCTTGTGGTCCGACTCCAGCCACCCTCGCCGCGCCGAGCGGGAACTCGAAACAGGGTCAACCGTCCAGCAGATCCAACAGGAACAGCGGGTCGGACAGTTTGGCGAAGAAGGCGTCCTGCAAAGCCTCGCTGGCGGCGGTCAGGCTGATCTGCGGAGCCAGGCCGGGCAGGAGGGAGGCCAGATCGAGGTCCGCGAAATTCGTCTGCAGTTGGTCGGCGACGTCCAGCAACTGGTCGACGGACACGTGCTGGCGAATCGCATCCAGGACCGGCGTCAGGGCCGCTTTCCATTGGGCCGTATCGAGCGGACTCGGACCGTCTGCCAGAGCTTCCAGACGGTCCGCGTCCACGGTGACCAACAACTCGTGGATCAAATCCAACGTCCGCTCCGGGCTCAACTGCAGGGTCTGCAGCGGCTCCTGCCAGCGCTCTTCCTGCAACAGATTCTCGAGCGCCTGCCAGTCGACCCAGGAAGCCAACGGCCGGGCGGGCAAGCCGGCGTCGGTGGTGGTGGCCAGCGGGAGCGGGGTGTCTCCGTTCAAGCGGTTGACAATCAGCAGCACGTCGCGAGCCGTCAGGAAATCGTCGCCGTCCACGTCCAGGAAGTATCGGTCGGCCGCCGCCTCCAGCCCCGCGGCGAATTGCAGCTCGGCTCGTTCCAGGTGTGGCTTGCCGTGCGTGTTGATCACGTTGATGCACCGCAGCGCATCCTGCGGCGTGACATGTCCGTCGTCGTCGACGTCCTGCGGGTCTTCCGTGTTGCGCCAGCCGCCCAACACCTGGACTTCGACGCCCTGCCATTCCACCCGCCGCGGCGGGATGACGTCGTTCAAGCCGTACGCCAGCACTTCATGCCCCCGGACGTCGGCGGCGGTCGGCAGGAAGGCGGCGGTGCCCGCTCGGCGGGCGACAAACGACATGCTGGCCAGCAGCCGTTCGCCGCTGCCCAGCGTGTCCAGGCCGGCAAACGCTCCCAGTTCGTTCACGACGCCCACGCGTTCAAAATCGCCGGCTTTCCCGTTGGCATACACGCCGTCGTAGGCGAGCGAGTCGTCCTGGACGGAGACGACGCGGGCCGGATAGAAGATATCCGTGTAAGCCGCGTACACGCCGTCGCCGGAATCACGGAGATCGTCGACGTACACGTTCAGGGTCAAGGTCTGGCCGGCTTCAATCGCCGTGACGACCTGGCCGCTGGCGTCCGTGGCTTCCAGCCGCACGCGAACCAGCGGGTCGGAACCGGTCAGGCCCGGGTCCGTGATCACGGGCGTGTCCTCGTCGGTCTTGGCCAGGAGCACGGTTTCGCGCTTGTCCGTGTGGTAGACATAGGTCGTCGAGTCATGATGGAGGTTGATCCGGAAGCCGGGGGTGATGACCATCAGGCACATCCGGTCCACCGTGGCGACGCCCAGGCAGGAATCGGACCATTCCACCGCCTCGGAGCCCCAGACGCTGATGTTCTCGACGGGGACGGCCAACCGCTGGGCCAGGTCGCGAAGGGCCAAGTCGGTCATGCGCTGCAGACCGGCCCACTCGGTGATGCTGACGTTGACTCGCCCGTCCGCCGTCGCGCCGTTCGGGCCCACAATGGTGTAGACGAACGATTCGTACGAGACGAGTCCCGTGGGCGGCGTGTACCGCAGGCTCCGTCCGTCGGCGCTGATCGCAACCGTGCCGGCCTCCGGCTGCTCGACGGCGGCAATCGACCAGGCGCCGGCCTCCGGGCCCAGGCGGTCGTTGGCCAGGACGTCCAGCGGATTGTCCTGGCTCTCGCGATCCACGGAGAACCAATCTTCGCTGGCCCGGGGGCCGAAGTACAACTCGCCCAGCTGCTCGCCGGGATCGAAAATGTCGTGGACCTGGATCGTATCACTGGAAATCGAGAACAGCTGCGTGCCGATCCGCAGGCTACGGATGATGGACGTCTCGTGCTGGATCGTGCCCAACACGCGCAGCTGCGGCTGGGCGGCCGTCGTATCGACACGGAAGACCCACAGTTGGGCCAGCCAAGCGGGCAACGGCGAGTCGCCAGCCACAACTTCCCCTTCCCGCAGGACGGGCAGGGCGGCCGAATACCACGTGTCCAGGGGCACGGCCAGGATCTGCTGGTCGGGGAAGTAGCTGACGGCGTGATGATTGAAGAAGGCCTCGGACCAGGAACTCACGTCCCCGAACGACACGCGGTCCGTCAAGGTCGGATTGGCGAAATCGGCGACATCGAACAACGACACCTGGGGCTCCAACTGACGGCCGTTCGACTCGTCCGCGTTGCGGCCCAGGCCGAGCAGCAAGTCGCCGTCGAGCAACTGCAGGTAATTGGAAAACCCGGGGATCTCCAGTTCGCCTTCGACTTGCGGAGCCGCGGGATCGGACAGGTCGATCGTGAACAGCGGATCGATCCAAGCCCCGCCGTCGGGGCCGAACGTGACGACAAACGCGCGGTCGCCCAGGAAGCGGACACTGTACAATTCTTCCCCCGGCGCCAAGTTGTCGAGCTGGCCGCGCAGGTCCAGCTTCTGACCGACCTGCTCCAGCACGTACAAAGCGCTTTGGGCTCCCGCTCGCCATCCCCGCTGAGTGACGATCCGCAACTCGTCGCCCTGCTCGTCCAGCGAGAATGAATTCAGCACGCGCCCCGGCACGCGTCCCGTAGCGACCAGCGGGATCTGGCCTGCTTCCGCCTGCAAGGCGAACTTGAACAGCTGGCTGGATTCGGCCTCCGACCACTGGGTGCTCACGACGTACAAATTGGTCGGCGACACGTACACGGTGTTCGACCAGCCCAGCGGGGCGCTCGACGAAGCGACCACGGCCGGTTCGGCGCCGATGTCAAACGCCGTGATCGAGATCAGTTGGTCTGTCTGACCGCCCAATGGCCGGTACGTCGCCTCGGCCGCGATCAGCAGGCCGGCCTGGACGTTGCCCGCCGCGTCCTGGAGCACGTAATTCGGCAGAGCCAAGTCCAGCACCTGATCGCCGATCCGCTCCCAATATTGCTCGCGCGTCTCATAGACCCAGCCCGAGCCATCGGGATTGGGCCCCGGCCAGGGCATGATCCGGAGCATCGAGTCGGTCGCGGCTCCGCCGCCTGCCGACGTGTTGCCGGACGCATTCGGATCGGCTCCAGCTTTCCCCGGCACGGTCTCGGGTGCAGGCAGATGGAACTCGTGGCTTGACACCAAGTACACGGTGTCGCCGATCAGCCGCGAATCGATGTAGCTGCCCTCGACGTCCAAGCGACTGACCAGCTGGGGTGTCTGAGGCGCCGACACGTCGTACACCGCAACTTGGAACTTCGCCTCGCCGCCCCACGGACGAGACCACATCGCCGCGTCGGCCAGCAGCGGCTGGGGGTACAAGTCGTACTGATGCGAGATCACCGTCAGCCGGTCGTCCGTCAGGTACAGGGCAGCCAGAGCGCCTGCGCCGCCTACCTGGGCCAGAACTCGCATGTCGGCCGCCGACTGGACATCGACGATCACCACATCCGCACCGCGGCCGATGTACAGATATCGGCCGTCGGTCTTGACGAGGTCTCCCTCGTCGACGCCAGCCACTTGCGTGTTGGTCGTAGAATAGTCGGGGCTCGATTCGACCCTCGTCATCACGCTGTCGTTCAGGATGCTCGTAGGTACGACGTCGATCGCACCCCACCAGGTCCAGGCCTCGCGCCCAAACAGATCGGCGTACCGCGTATTCGCGTCCTGCACCAGGAACTTGCGCAGTTCGTCAGCCGACTGGAATCGGGCCAGCGCATCCGACGGGTCCGCGATCGCCGCCATGGGACTCACGCCGACGTCCGCCGTGGACGAGATCCCGAGGTCGCCCGCGAGCGACGCACCCAACTGGGCATCCAGAACCACCCGCGGCTCCAGCCGTTCAAACGCCAAAGTCGCGGACCGCCGTCGCCTACGGTTCGAGTTGCGGGCCATCTTTGGGGGCCTCCAGATACGAAGCGGAACGGAGAAGAAGGTCAAACGCGCTTCGCTATTCTATCGGCTTTTCCCGTTGGCAACCAGAGTTTTCCCACCTCGCCCGCAATTTTTGCCGAGGGAACTCAGTGGCATGGAAGAGGCTGGATTGTTGGCGAATGCGTCACCCGAAGCGCCAGCGAGGATGCGCAATCGGCGAATCCTCGCTGACGCATCGGGTTGTGATTGCGTGTTCGGTCGCCGCGCAGAACGCTCGCCGCCCCAGTGTCAAGAAGTGCCGTAAGTTCTTTCTGTCAGAGCACTTACTGTGATCCGATGCGTTCCAGGACGAACTCGTCGCCGTGACAGTCGACCCGCACTCCGCCACCCTCGGCGATCTCGGCCTGGAGCAGTTCCGTAGCCAGGGCGTTTTGGATCCGCTGTTGGATCACGCGCCGCAAGGGCCGCGCGCCGTAGGTCGGATCGAACCCCAGGTTGGCGATCAGGTTGCGGGCCGCTTCGGTCACGTGCAGTCCGAGGCCCTGCCGGTCGAGCTTCTTGCGGAGCAGTTCCAGCTGCAAGTCGACGATCCGGCGGATCTCGTTGCGGTTCAGCGGGTGGAAGATGATCGTCTCGTCGATGCGGTTCAGGAACTCGGGCAGGAACTGGCCCCGCACGGCCTCCATGACCGCGTCGCGGATCTCGTCCTCGTCGCCGCCCTCGCGCGAAATCTGCTGGATCAACTGGCTGCCGATGTTGCTGGTCATCACCACGATCGTGTTGGTGAAATCGACGGTGTGCCCCTGGTTGTCGCTCAAGCGGCCGTCGTCCAGCACCTGCAGCAGGATGTTGAACACGTCGCGATGGGCTTTTTCCATTTCGTCCAGCAGGATCACACAATAAGGCCGTCGCCGAACGGCCTCGGTCAGCTTGCCGCCCTCCTCGTACCCGACGTAGCCCGGCGGAGCGCCGATCAGGCGGCTGACCGTATGCCGCTCCATGAACTCGCTCATGTCCAGCCGGACCATGGCGTTCTCGTCGTCGAACAGCACTTCGGCCAGAGCCTTGCACAGCTCGGTCTTGCCCACGCCGGTGGGACCCAGGAACAGGAACGAACCGATCGGCCGCTGGGCGTCCTGCAGCCCGCTGCGGCTGCGGCGAACGGCATTGGCCACGGCCTCAACCGCCTCGTCCTGGCCGATCAAACGCTGGTGCAGGCGGTCCTCCATCACCAGCAGCTTGGCCCGTTCCGTCTCCATCATCCGGCTGACCGGTACGCCCGTCCAGACGCTGACAACCTCGGCGATCTCCTCTTCGGTCACCTCTTGCCGCAACAGTCGCCGCAGGGCCGGTTGCTGGACGGCGCCCTCTTCGTCGGCCGCTTCGATCCGCTGACGCAGTTGGCGGCGTTGGACATCCAGTTCATACAGTTTCTGGTAGTCCTGCTCGCTGACCAGCTGGCCGGACGCCTGCTTCTCCTTGATGGCCGTGTCGAGCTGCCCGAACTCGAGGTCCACCTGGGCCGCTTGCTGGCGGATCTTCTGCACGTCGCCCAGCCCCAGTTTCTCCGCTTCCCACTGCTCGCGGAGACTGGCCTCTTTGTGCTTCAGGCCGGCGATTTCCTCCTCGATCTCGGCCAGCCGATCCCGGGCGGTCTCCTCGGTCTCCTCGGCCAGCTGCCGCGCGGCCAGCTGCAGTTGCCGCAGCCGCCGCTGGACTTCATCGATGGCGGTGGGAACGCTTTGCAGTTCCATCGCCAGCCGGCTGGCCGCTTCGTCCATCAAGTCGATCGCCTTGTCGGGCAGGAAGCGGTCGGCGATGTAGCGGTGCGACAGCTCGGCAGCCGCGACCAGCGCCGAGTCCTTGATCTTGATACCGTGGTGCGTCTCGTACCGCGGCTTCAGACCGCGGAGGATGGCGATCGTGTCCTCGACGGACGGCTCGCCGACATACACCGGCTGGAAGCGACGCTCCAGGGCGGCGTCCTTTTCGATGTGCTGCCGGTATTCGTCCAGCGTGGTGGCGCCGATGCAGCGCAATTCGCCACGGGCCAGTGCCGGCTTGAGCAGGTTGGCGGCGTCGGTGCCGCCTTCGGCTCGGCCGGCTCCGACCACGGTGTGCAGTTCGTCGATGAACAGGATGACGTTCCCGCCCGCGTCCTGGACTTCGCGCAGCACGGCCTTCAGCCGCTCTTCAAACTCGCCGCGGAACTTAGTGCCGGCGATCATGGCGCCCATGTCCAAGGCGACGACCCGCTTGTTCTTCAGGCTTTCCGGCACGTCGCCCTGGACCACGCGCAGGGCCAGCCCCTCGGCGATGGCCGTCTTGCCAACGCCGGGTTCGCCGATCAGCACCGGGTTATTCTTGGTGCGCCGGGACAGGACCTGGATCACCCGGCGGATCTCGCCGTCGCGGCCGATCACCGGATCCAGCTTGCCCTGGGCCGCCCGGTCCACCAGGTCGATCCCATATCGCTGCAAGGCCTGAAACTTGTCCTCCGGCGTCTGGTCGGTGACGCGGCTGCTGCCGCGGATGGTCCGCAGGGCGGCCAGAATGTCCGCCTCGCGCACCCCGTTCACCTGCAGCAAGGACTGCGCTTGGCAAGGCGTCTTGGCCAGCGCCAGCAGCAGGTGCTCCGTAGAAACGAACTCGTCCTTCATGGACTCGGCTTCGCGGAGCGCAGCCTGCAGGACCTGTTGCAGGGCCTGGTTCGGCTGCGGCGTGCTGCCCCCACTGACTTTGGGCAGCCGCCCCAGTTCCGAATTCAGCAGTCCGGTCAGTTGGCCGGCGTTGACGCCGATCTTGTCGAGCATCGGCTTGACGATGCCCTCGCGCTGCGCCACCAGGGCGGCCAGCAGGTGCAGGGAATCCAGTTCCGGGTGTCCCCGTTCCTGGGCCAGCGTCTGCGCAGCCGCCACGGCCTCTTGAGCCTTGACCGTCAGCTTGTCAAACCGGAAGTTCATGACCTGTTACTTCTTGACTTCAAATTCTGCGTCGATGGCGTCGTCCTTGCCGCCCCCGGCCGCTTGTTCGCCGCCGGCCGCGCCGCCCGCGCCGGCGTGCCCGGCATGCCCCGCAGTCTGTTTTTCGTACAGCATCTTGCTGAACGCATGGGAAGCCTGTTCGAGGTCGCTGACGGCCGACTTGATGGCCGCCGCGTCGTCGCTCTTGGCGACCGAGCGGACTTTCTCGATGGCTTTCTGCAGCGGTTCCCGATCGGACTCGCCGATCTTGTCGGCGTGGTCCTTCATCAGTTTCTCCAACTGGTAACACATCTGGTCCGCCTGGTTGCGGGCCTCGACCAGTTCGAACTTGCGGCGGTCCTCGTCGGCATGCTCCTCGGCCGATTTTCGCATCCGTTCGATCTCCGCGTCCGACAAGCCGGACGATTGTTCAATGCGGACCGAAGCTTCTTTGCCGGTGCCCAGGTCTTTGGCAGACACGTTCAAAATGCCGTTCTGATCGATATCGAACTTGACCTCGATCTGCGGCACGCCGCGCGGGGCGGGCGGCAACCCTTCCAGGTTGAACTCGCCCAGCAGCCGGTTGTCCGTCGCCATCTTGCGTTCGCCCTGAAAGACCTTGACGGTCACCGCTCGCTGGTTGTCCGCGGCCGTGCTGAACGTCTGCTTCTTCTCCGTCGGAATCGTCGTGTTCCGTTCCACCAGCGGCGTCAGGATGCCGCCCTCGGTCTCGATGCCCAGGGTCAGCGGGGTCACGTCCAGCAGCAGCACGTCGCGGCGATCGCCCGCCAGAACGCTGCCCTGAATCGCCGCGCCGACCGCCACAACTTCATCCGGATTGACGCCCTTGTGCGGCTCCTTGCCGAAGATCTCGCGGACCATCGCCTGGACCTTGGGGACACGCGTTGAACCGCCCACCAAGACCACTTCGTCGATGTCGCGCGGGCTGAACTTGGCGTCCCGCATGGCCTGGTTGACCGGGCCTCGGCAGCGTTCGATCAGGTCGTCGATCAACTCCTCGAACTTCGACCGGGTGATCGTCATCTGCAGGTGCTTGGGGCCGGAGGCGTCCGCCGTGATGAACGGCAGGTTGACGTCGGTCTGCGGCAGGCTGCTGAGTTCCTTCTTGGCCTTTTCGCACGCTTCCTGCAACCGCTGCAGGGACATGGGGTCCTTGCGCAGGTCGATGCCGTTCTCCCGCTTGAAGGCGTCCGCCACGTAATTGATCAACCGCTGGTCGAAGTCGTCACCGCCCAGGTGCGTATCGCCGCTGGTGCTGACCACCTCGAACACCTTGTGCCCCTCTTCCTCGTCAACCTTCAGCACGGAGACGTCGAACGTGCCGCCGCCCAAATCGAAAACCACGATCTTCTCGCTGACCTTCTTGTCCAGTCCATAGGCCATCGCCGCGGCCGTCGGCTCGTTGATGATTCGAGCCACCTCGAGGCCGGCAATCTGGCCTGCATCTTTGGTGGCCTGCCGCTGGGCGTCGTTGAAATACGCCGGCACGGTGATGACCGCTTTGTTGACCTTGTGGCCCAAATACGACTCCGCCGCTTCCTTCAGCTTGCGGAGCGTCTTGGCGGAAACCTCTTGCGGCGTGTGGGTTTTGCCGTCGATCTCGACCTTGACGTAGTCGCCTGCCGCCCCGACGACCTTGTACGGCACCATCTTCTCTTCGCTCTCCACCTCGTGGTGCCGGCGCCCCATGAACCGTTTGATCGACGAAACCGTCCGGTGCGGATTGGTGACCGCCTGGCGGCGGGCCGGTTCACCCACCAACGTCTCGCCGCGATCCGTAAACGCCACGACGCTGGGCGTCAAACGATTGCCTTCCGCGTTCGGAATCACTTTGACTTCGGACCCCTCCATCACGGCGACCACTGAATTCGTGGTCCCGAGGTCGATCCCAATAATCTTTTCGCCTTGAGCCATCTGAGCCGCTCCTTTCCCACTCTATGCCAATCAAACCCTAAGTCATGCCTTTCCACATGACGCAAAGAACGTGCCATATCTGCTGTCGTGCATCCTAAGTCGTTTTATGGGATATGGTTATGTCATTCGCTTGGCCTGGCAGCTCGATTTCCTGGGCCGAGTCCTGCGGCGCGCCTGCCATTTTGGCACCCTGAAAACCGGAATTTTGGGTTCCGATTGCGGGGTGGAAACTATCCAAGACTGAATCAGGCGACTAGATTTCGAGTTGGCTACGTCATGGGCTGAATCGCCCCCGGCTCCGGCTGTATCGGCCGGTCGCCGTTTCGCCGCTCGGCAACTTTCCCAGGCTGCGGTCGGTCGTTATGATTTCGCGGGCTTAGGGGGTCTGGCCAAGGCGTTGCCGAATGACTCCCATCCTCTGATCCGTCGAAGGGCTGATGACCATGCAGAAGAGCCGACCCGAAAAGAAAGCGGATTCCGCCGCCACGGCCAGCAACTTGAACCGGAAGGCAGACGCATTGCAGCGGGACTTGGTCAAGTTGCTGCACGAGTTCGCCCATTGCAGCGAGCGACTGAGTCGGCTGCGGCAGCAGGAAGGCGGGCCGCTGTACGACCTGGAGACGGAACAAGCGGCCATTGGGCGGGCTGTCGAAGCCAAGAAAGGCCCTCTGCCGGATCGGGCGGTGCGAGCGATCCTGCGGGAATTGCACAGCGGCGTGCGGGCACTGGTCAAGCCGCTGCGGGTCGC
This sequence comes from uncultured Planctomycetaceae bacterium, assembly GCA_903927685.1. Next base: position 391 of record CAIYOB010000889.1, on the reverse strand, counting down.
GTACCTCGGGCCGACCTATAGCTACAGCCACCTGGCATCCATCGAGCGATTTGGGGCGAGCGCGGAACTGGTGCCCGTGGCCACAATCGCAGCCGTGTTCGAGGAATTGAGCCGCAAGCACGTCGATTATGGTGTGGTCCCGATCGAGAACTCGACCGATGGCCGCATCGTGGATACGCTCGGCATGTTCGCCCGCCTGCCAGCCCGAATCTGCGGGGAAGTCCAACTGCGGATCCACCACTATTTACTGGGCCGCTGCGAACGTGGCGAAGTCAAAGAGATCTACAGCAAGCCCCAAGCGCTCTCCCAATGCCGCGAGTGGCTGGCCAAGCACATGCCACTGGCCAGGTTGGTCGAGATGACCAGCACCGCCGCCGCCGCCCAATTGGCC
>CAIYOB010000888.1 GCA_903927685.1 uncultured Planctomycetaceae bacterium | reverse complement strand
GGTGCAGGAGCTCACGCCTCCGTCACCTCCAGGCGAGCCCTGTGCCGACGCGTCGGACGTGTTGATCGCCCTCTTCCGCGGCGGCCCGCCTTTGGTCGCGGGGCCGCTCGCCGATGACTGGGGGATCTGGGTCTCGGCGCTGGTTCCATTGACCGACCGGTCGTCCGGCCGGGTGCTGGCCGTGCTGGGCGTGGATCGGGACGCCAGCGACTGGTGGTGGACCGTTGCCGCTCGCGTGGCTGGCCCGGTCGGGACGCTGGCGGTGTTGCTGATCGGCCTGGCGGCAGCGTTGGCCGCGTCGCGCCGCGTCGAACCATCGCCGCGTCCCGTGCTGCGCCGCTTGCTGCCTGGGCTCACGGTCTTGATGGTGGTTCTGATTACGGGCGGGATGACGCTGCTGTGGCGGCAGCACCGGGTCTTGCTCGACGAGCGTCTCGTGCACTTGAAGGAAACCGTCTCCCGCGATTTCCATGGCAACGTCCGCGCGCAGGCGGCGGAACTGCGGGCCGTGCTGTTGACGCTGGCGGAAAACCCGGGCCTTCGCCAGGCGCTCCGCGCCGGCGACGGGGGGCGCTTGCGGGAGGACTGGAAACCTCTGTTCGACTCGCTGCAGGCGGATCATGCCGTCACGGAGTTTCGCTTCTACGACCGCGACCGGGTCTGCTTCCTGAGTCTGCAGCGAGCGGAGGAACCGGGCGCCGCAGCGGACCGTTCCCTGGGCCTGTCGTCCGCGCTCAGCGGCGGGCCGGCCGCCGGCATCGAACTCAGTCCTTGGGGTGAACTCACGCTGCGGGCGGTGCGGCCGATCGTGCAGGATGATGAATGCCTGGGATACGTGGAGCTGGGCAAGGGCTGCGACGACCTGTTGCAGGAATTGAAGAGCCGATTCGGCTGCCAACTGGCTTTGTTCGCGGACAAGGAGCACCTGCAGCGGGCGCGTTGGGAGGAGGTCCGGCGACGGCTGGGGCGGGTTGCCGACTGGGATCGTCTCCCGGACCACGTGCTGGTCTATGCCAGCCCGGAGCGGTTGGACCGCGAGCTGGCGAGTCTGCTGCCACGGGATCCGCAGACCGCCGCCGACCTCCTGGCCCTGGACATCGAGGTTGCGATCGGGGCCAACACGTGGCGTGGCGTGGCAGCTCCGCTGGCGGATGTCTCGGAAACCGAAGTCGGCGTCCTGCTGATTCTGGCGGACGTCACGGCGACGCGAGCCGACTTCCTGCGAATGATGGCCCTCGGCGGCACGGCCAGCGGAGTTCTGCTGGCGGCCAGTCTGGTCTTGGTCTGGGTTCTGCTGCTCCGCACCGACGCCGGGATCCGCGCCCAGCAGGCCCAGATCCAAGCCAGCCGGGAGCACCTGGCCGCCACGCTCCGCTCCATCGGGGACGGGGTCATCAGCACGGATGTCGAAGGGCGGGTGTTGGACATGAACTCCGTCGCCGAGCGTCTGACCGGCTGGCTGACCGCGGCGGCGGCGGGCCGGCCGCTCGAAGAAGTGTTCCGCATCGTGAACGCCCGGACGGGAGCTGCGGTCGAGAACCCGGCCCGGCGGGCGCTCGCCGAGGGCGTGCTCGTCGGCCTGGCCAATGACACCCTGCTGGTCGCGCGCGACGGAACCGAGCATCAGATCGCCGACAGCTGTGCACCGATCCGAGATGCCCAGGGCGCGATCGTCGGAGCCGTGCTCGTGTTTCGCGACGTCACCGACGAGTACCAGCGGCGGGCCGCCTTGCGTGCCAGCGAACAGAAGTTCAGGACGTACGTGGATTTCGCTCCCGAGGGGATTTGGGTGCTGGATCGGCAGGGGCGGTACGTCGACGTGAACGAGGCGGCGTGCCGCCTGCTCGGCTATTCCCGCGACGAGCTGTTGCGAATGGGCGTCCTGAATGTGCTCGCGGCGGACGCCGGCCAGGAACTGCTGCAGGGCTTGGCGGCGTCCAGCTCGACGAGCCACCTGCGGACCGAACTGTGCCTGCGCCGCCGGGACGGCGAGCAGGTGGCCGTCGCGCTGAGTGCCGCGGCGCTCGACGACGAACGGCTGGTCGCGTTCTGCACGGACATCAGCGTCCGCAAGCGAGCCGAGGCCGAACTGTTGCAGCTGACCCGGATGCACGAACTGTTGACCGGCATGGCCACGACCTACATCAGCCTGCCGCTGGACCAGGCGGATGCGGCCATCAGGAAATCGCTGGGCGAACTGGGCGAGTCGGTCGGCGCGGATCGGGTGTGCCTGTGCGATTACGATTTCGAGCGGCGGATCTGCCGGAACACCCACGAATGGTGCGCGGCCGGAATCGTCTCGCACATTGAGGATCTCCAGGCGGTGCCGCTGGAACTGGCGCCCGATTGGGAGGCCGCCCATCGACGCGGCGAAGTCCTGCAGATACCGGAGGTGGCCACCCTGCCTGCCGAAAACGCCGTCCGCCGACTGCTGGAACCGCAGGGCATCCAGAGCCTGGTGGCCGTGCCGATGATGGACGGGGACGAGTGCCTGGGGTTTGCGGGTTTCGAAGCTGTTCGTCGCCGGCACGTCTATTCCCCTGCCGAACAACGGCTGCTGACGGTGTTCACCCAGATGCTGGTCAATATCCGCCGCCGCCGCGCGATGAGCTTGGCGCTGAGCCGCAGCCGCGAGGAGGCGGAGGCGGCCAACCGCGCCAAGAGCGAGTTCCTGGCCAATATGAGCCACGAGATTCGCACGCCGATGAACGGGGTGATCGGGATGCTCGGGCTGCTGCTCGACACCGCCCTGGGCGACGATCAACGCCGCTTTGCGCAAACCGCGATGTCCAGCGCCGACGCGCTGCTGTCGCTGTTGAACGACATCCTCGATTTCTCGAAGATGGAGGCGGGCAAGCTGGAACTGGAGACCCTTGATTTCGATTTGCGCCAACTGCTGGACGACGCGGTCGCGCCCTTGGCGCTGCGCGCCCAGGAGAAGGGCGTGGAGTTCATCTGCGCCGCCGAGCCAAACGTGCCGGATCGCTTGCGCGGCGATCCCACCCGGCTGCGGCAAGTCCTGATCAACCTCGCGGGGAACGCAGTGAAGTTCACGACGCGAGGCGAGATCTCGTTGCGGGTCGAGGTGGCGGCCGAGGAGCCGGGGGCGGGGCTGGTCCTGCGGTTCACCGTACGTGATACGGGGATTGGCATTCCCGGCGGCAAGAGGGCCCAGCTGTTTGGAAAATTCAGCCAGGTGGACGTATCCACGACGCGGCGGTTCGGCGGTACCGGACTGGGACTGGCCATCGCCCAGCAGTTAGCGGAACTGATGGGCGGCGCCATCGGCTTCGAATCGGAGGAAGGCCAGGGGGCCACGTTCTGGTTCACCGCCCGGTTCGAGCGTGGGGCCGCCGCGGCAACGACCGGCCGGGCGGGCAAACCGGCGTCATCCGAGACGTCGGACTTTGCCGGCGCACGCGTGTTGATCGTGGACGACAACGAGACGAACCGGCAGGTGCTGCTGGCTCAAATGGGCGCCTGGGGGCTCCGCGCCGAAGCGGCCGAGGATGGGTACGCCGCGATGCACGCCTTGCGCCGGGCGCGAGTCGCCGGCGACGCCTATCGGCTGGCCGTACTCGATATGCAGATGCCCGGCATGGACGGCATGACCCTGGGACGGGCCATCAAGGACGATCCCGGATTGGCCAAGACAAGTCTCATCCTGGTCACCTCGATGACACACCAGAACCTGGAAGACGAGGTCCGCGCCGTGGGCTTTTCCTCCTGGCTGACCAAGCCGGTTCGGCAATCGGTTCTGTTGGAACGGCTGTTGGAGGCCTTCACCGGGCGCAGGCGGACCGAGCCACCGGCCAGGCGGTCCGTTGCGATCCCGACCTTCGCGACCCCGCACCGGATCCTGTTGGTCGAGGACAACGCGGTAAACCGGATGGTGGCAACCGGCATAATGGCCCGGATGGGACTGTGCGTCGACAGCGTGGAGAACGGAGCCGAAGCGTGCGACGCCGTCTCGCGTACGCCTTATGACGTGGTCCTGATGGATATCCAGATGCCGGTCATGGACGGCCACGAGGCCACGCGGCGGATCCGGGCTGCCGAGTCCCTCGGCGGAGACTCGCCGCTCGCCCGTCGCCCCGCTCCCCTTCCCATTATCGCCATGACCGCGTGTGCCATGACCGGTGATCGGGAGCGCTGCCTGGAGGCGGGCATGAACGACCATCTTTCCAAACCGGTCTCGGCCGAGTCGCTGGCCGCCACCCTGCGCAAGTGGCTGCCGCCAGGGCCGGAGGTCGGACCGCGGGGCACGACGCAAGCGGAGGACAACCGTTCCGTCTCGGCGGCGCCAGACACGGAAGTGCGTTCCCTGCTGCTGTGGAATCGCGCTGCTCTGGTGGAGCGAATGCTGGACGACCAACAGCTGGCGGCCCGGGTGGTGGCGGCTTTCTTGCGGGATACCCCGAGCCTGATCGAGACGCTCGAGGCTCGGCTTGCCGAAGGTGACGTGACGGCTGTCGAGCGGCAGGCCCATCAGATCAAGGGCGCCGCCGCAAACATCGGCGGCGAAACCCTCGAACACCTGGCCCGCCAGATGGAGTCTGCTGCCCGGGGCGGACAGTTGGAGGTGGCCCGCGGCCTGCTGTCCGATTTCAAGAGCCAATTCGAGTGCCTGGCGGCGGCGATGACAAGTGACCAGCCGCCCCACGGACCGCCAACGGGACGATAGTCAGGAACTTGTACTCCATGCCGGGAGCAGAACGATGGTGAATCGGCGAGCTTTTCTGAGCGCCGCCGCGGCGGTCGTGGCGGCAGGGTTGCGGGCCACCGACGGTGGTTTGCGGGGCGGTGAACCGCCCGGCGTGACGAATCCGCGGGCCACGGACGGCGACGAAGTCCACGAGCCCGAGTGGGACCAGCGGCTGACGATCACTGTCGGGCCGGACAAGGCCGATCTGATCGGCCGGGACGACAAGGTCATTCAAGCTGCCATCGACTGGGTGACTCGACTGGGAGGCGGTACCGTCCAGTTGTTGCCGGGCGTGTACACACTCCGCAACGCCATTTTCCTGCCGTCCCGCCTGCGGTTGCGCGGCAGCGGGGCCGACACCGTCATCACCAAGATCGCCTCGGAGACCGTCGCCCTGGAAGAGGACGCCGACTGGTACGACCAGGAAATCACGCTGTCGGCTTCCGGCGGTTTTCGCGTCGGTGACGGAGTCGTGCTGCGGGCCACCAATCCGCACAACGGCGGCCGGACCGTGATAAAACGCACGCTGGTCGCGCGATCCGGGAACCGATTCAAGCTGAACGACGGACTCCGCGAGAACCTCTGGGTTTCCGGCAAGCCGACGTGCGCGTCGCTGTTCCCGTTGTTGACCAGCGAGTCTACCGCGGATGTGGTGCTCGAAGACCTGACCTTGGACGGCAATCGCGACCAGAACGACAACCTGGACGGCAACTATGCCGGCTGTATCTTCCTGCAGGACTGTAACCGCTACACGATGCGGCGCGTCGAAGCCAGAAACTACAACGGGGACGGGATCAGTTTCCAGGTTTGCCATGACGTGGTGGTCGAGGAGTGTCACAGCCACGACCACGCCGGGCTGGGCCTGCATCCCGGTTCGGGCTCCCAGCGTCCGCGGCTGATCGGCAATCGCCTGGAGAGGAACGAGATTGGCCTGTTCTGGTGCTGGGGCGTGAAGTACGGGCTGGCCGAGCGGAATCGTTGCGACGCCAATCGCAGCTACGGAATCTCGGTCGGCCACAACGACACGGACAACGTGATGCGGGACAACGAGATCACCGACAGCGGCAAGGCGGGCGTGCTGTTCCGCGACGAAGGCGGCGGCAAGGACTTTTGGGCCAATCGGAACGTGCTGGAACGAAATCGCATTGTCAACAGCGGCCCGCAGGACGGCATCGCCATCGATATCCAGGGGCGGACCAAGGACGTGAAGCTCAGCGGAAACGAACTCCGGGAAACTCGCGAGCCGGCCAACCGTACTGGCATCCGGATTTCGGCGAGTGCCGAGCGAATCGAACTGACCGAGAACCGCATCGAGGGCTTTTCCCTGGCTGTCCGCGACGAGCGTGCGGCCAACAAGTAAGCGACCCGGAGAACAGCTGATGTCCATGCATCGATTGCGTCTCTTCCTTGCCGCCCTGCTGTTGAGTGTGTCTTCGTTGGCGACCGTCCCGGCAATTGCGGCGGATGCTCTGGCGGACCAGTTCGCTTCGCCGCCGGCGTCCGCCAGGCCGTGGGTGTACTGGTTCTGGATCAACGGGAACATCAGCCGGGAAGGCATCACTGCCGACCTGGAAGCCTTGCAGCGGGCCGGTGTCGGCGGCGTGCTGTGGATGGAGGTCAGCGGACCGTGGTGGGCGCCCGAGGGCCAAGTCAGGGCCTTGAGTCCGCAGTGGCACGAAGCCTTCCAGTGGGCGATCCGGGAATGCGCCCGGCTGGGGCTCGAGTTCGACATCTCGGTGGATTTCGGCTACGGCAGCGGCGGCCCGCACATTACGCCGGAACTCTCGATGCAGAAGCTGTACTGGAGCGAGACGGAGATCGAAGGCGGCCAGCGGATCGACGTCGTCCTGGTCAAGCCTCCCGTCGCAAAGAACCTCTCGGCTTGGCTGAGGCCCGGGGCGGAGATCAATCCGGCGGTTCGCGAGCGGATCGAACAAACCGACTCGTACCGGGATGTGGCCGTGGTCGCGATCCCCTGGCCGGTGCCGCCGCGGGCCCGCGCGTATCGCTTGCCGGAGATCAATCTCAAGACCGGGACCGACTGGCGGTTGCCCGCCCACGCGGCGGCCGCCGCCGCGCCGCCGCCTGCAGCCGTGACGCCGACCGAGCGTGTGGTCGACTTGACCGACCGCATGACCGCCGACGGCAACTTGACCTGGGACGCCCCGCCCGGCAAGTGGCTGGTCCTCCGTTGCGGGCACGCGTCCAATTTCAAGATGACTCGTCCCTGTCCGGCCGCGGCCGTGGGCCTGGAATGCGACCGGTTGGCGGCGGCGGGTATCGAGGGCCACTACGAAGCGTTCCTGAAGAAGATCTTCCAGGACGCAGGCCCGGCGGCCGGCCAGGCGCTGACGTACGTGCACATCGACAGTTGGGAGGCAGGCGGCCAGAACTGGACGGCTTCGTTTCCCGGCGAGTTCCAAACTCGCCGCGGTTACGATCTGCGGCCCTGGCTGCCTGTGTTGACAGGGCGCGTCGTGGGCAGCGTCGAGTTGTCTGAACGCTTCCTGTGGGATATGCGGACGACCGTCAGCGAACTGATCCGTGACAACTATGCCCGCCGTCTGAAAGAGCTGGCAAGCCCCCACGGCATCCAGCTGTCGATCGAAGCCTACGGGCACCTGTGCATCGACAATCTCGCGTATGCCGGTGTCAGCGATCTGCCGATCAGCGAGTTCTGGGCCAAGGGAGAGAACCAGTTTCCGGAGCCGGGGGGCTACGAGGCGTCGACCAAGGTCATGGCTTCGGCGGCCCACACCTACGGCCGACCCGTGATCGGTGCCGAAGCATTCACGTCGGACCGCGGCTGGCGGGACCATCCGTTCCTGCTGAAGGCGATGGGCGACCGGAAATTCTGTGAAGGCCTGAACCGGATGATCTTCCATCTGTCCGCGCATCAGGCGTATGACCAGATGATCCCCGGATTGACGCACCGCCGCTGGGGCGAGCATTTTCAGCGGCACAATACCTGGTGGGGCTACAGCCGGCCGTGGCTCGACTACCTGGCCCGCTGCCAGTATCTGCTGCAGCAAGGCCAATTCGTGGCAGACGTCTGCTATTGGCCCGGCGAAGGCGCTCCGCTGAATGTCAACGACCTGAAGCTCGAGTTGCCGCCGGGTTACGATTTCGACTACTGTTCGGCGGAAATGGTGCTCCAAATGAGCGTCCAGGACGGGCGTCTGGTCCTGCCCTCGGGGGCCAGCTATCATTACCTCCAACTGCCGGACACCGAGCGGATGAGCCTGCCGCTGGCCCGCAAGATCCGCGAGTTGGTGGACGGCGGAACGCGGGTGATCGGCGGCCGACGGCTGCGGGGCACGCCCGGCTTGACGGACTTTCCTGGCTGCGATGCCGAGTCGGAGACGATCGCCGCGTCGCTGTGGGATGCCGGGCGGATCGCCGTCGGCAGGAGTCTGGCCGACGTCTTCGTCCAGGATCGGCTGCCACCGGATTTCGAGGGTGGAGCCCTGCAGTACATCCACCGTCGGGTCGGCGAGGCGGAGGTCTACTTTGTGTCCCACCAGGAGAATCGTCCGCTGGACGTTTCCTGTACATTCCGAGTCGCGGGGAAACAGCCGGAACTGTGGGATCCGGAACGCGGGACGATTCGCGATCTGCCGGAGTTCGCCGAGCGTGACGGGCGGACGGTTGTGCCGCTCCGTTTTGAACCGATGCAAAGCTGGTTCGTCGTGTTCCGGGATCGCGTTCGTCTCGCGGAACGAGACGGGCGGAATTTCCTTGCGCGGACCGAGATGTCTACGGTCGGCGGACCGTGGCGGGTCGCGTTCGATCCGAGATGGGGCGGGCCGGACAAGCCGGTGACGTTCCTGGCGTTAAGCGACTGGAGCAAGCACGCCGATCCGCGGATCCACTACTATTCCGGAACAGCCGTCTATCGGACGACGTTCCAATCCGGAATCCAAGATCCAGAGTCCGCCGTCTATCTCGACCTGGGCCGGGTTGAGGTCATGGCTCGGGTGCGAGTGAACGGCCAGGACTGCGGCGTCGCTTGGAAGCCGCCGTATGGCGTGGAGATTTCCCAGGCAGTGCGTACCGGCGAGAACGAGTTGGAAATCTCGGTCGCCAATTTGTGGATCAACCGCCTGATCGGCGACGAGCGTTTTCCGTTGGATGGCAACTGGAAGGATTCTGAAACGCTGCTGGAATGGCCGGAGTGGTTCCAGGCTGGAAGCCCGCGCCCGTCGGGCCGGTACACGTTCAGTTCCTGTCGACATTACACCAAGGATTCCCCGCTGGTCCCCTCGGGGTTATTGGGACCTGTGACGTTGCAGGCGGCGCCCCATCCGAAAGCCAATCCCGGGAACCCATGAAAGGGGCGAACATGATTCTGAAACCGCGGTGGCTGGCTGGCCTGCTGGCGACGGTGCTTGGCGCCGCCCTGGGGGCGGACAGTTCGGAAAACGTTCCGTACGGCGTCGGGGATTGGCCCGAAGCGTTGGGCAACCAGCGGGCGCGGATCCGAGTCGAGCAGCCGGCGGACGCGGTGTGGGTGCACCTGCCCTGGCGTCGCCGGGATGCGGCGCCCGAGCGAATCGAAGTGCAAATCATCGACGCGGCGACCAACCAGCCGGTCAAGAACGTGCTGCGGGCAAACATCCGGCCGCAGTTCGGCGACCTGCTGTTTCAGCCGCCCACCGCACCCGGCGAGTATTTCGTCTACTACCTGCCGTACAAGTCGGAAGGTCCCTGGTACTTTCCCACTACCGTGTATCTCCCGCCAAACGACACGGCGGAACCCGCCTGGACCGCAGCCTGCGCGGGGCTGGCCGCACGGTTGCGGCAAGGCGACACGGACGGCTTGCCGACAGCGCGGGTGCTGGAATTCCAGGCGATCAATGCGTTCCATCGCCGCGACCCCATGGAAATCGTAGCCGCCGAGGACGAGGTGCAGACGCTGCTGGCCGCGCACCCCGAGCAGCCTTTCCTGTTGTTTCCCGAGGACCGCCGCAATCCGATTCGCATGCCGGACTCGCTGCCGGTGTGTTGGGTCCAGCGCGAAGCGAACGGGCCGTTCACGGGCGAGGCTTGCCGCGGCGAGTTCTACGCCTGGCAAATCGGCGTGTTCGCAGCTCGCCAACCGCTGGAGGAACTGGCCGTCGAGTTCTCGGAGCTGAGGCCGGCCGCCGACCCTGCCGGCGCGCCCCTTTCCGCCGCCGGCGCGACGTGTTTCAATCTGCGCGGCGTCGATTGGCTGGGGCGGCCGCTCCACAAGCCGGTCAACGTGCCGCAAGGCCAGGTCCAGGCGTTGTGGTGCGGAGTGGCGATTCCGGGCGAGGTTGCCGCGGGCCAGTACTGTGGCACCGCGACGGTGCGCGCAAAGAACGCTCCGCCCAGCACCGTCGCGCTGACGCTGAACGTGTCCGACGCGGTCCTCGCCGACAGCGGCGACGCGGACCTGTGGCGGCATTCGCGGTTGCGGTGGTTGGATTCCACCCTCGGCCTGGATGACGAAGTCTTCGCCCCCTACTCGCCGGTCACCGTCCGCGATCGGGAACTGGGCGTCCTGGGCCGCGGGGTGCGACTGGCCGACACGGGGCTGTGCTCGAGCCTGACCAGTTGCTTTACGCGGAACGTCGATGCCTGCGACGGTCCAGCCCAAGAGTTGTTGGCCGCGCCGCTCCGTCTGGCGGTTCAGCCCGAGGGCCAGCCGCCGGTGGCTTGGCAGGGCCCAGGGCCGCGAATCGTGTCGCAGGCTCCCGGCGCGGTCGCCTGGCAGGCGACGAGCACCGCAGGTTCGCTCGAACTGGTCTGTCGCGGCCAGCTGGAATGCGATGGCTATCTCAATTTTCGGCTGACGCTGACGGCCCGCGAGGCGCAACGGCTGGACGACGTGCGGCTGGAAATTCCGCTGCGGCGGGAACTGGCCAAATACATGCTGGGACTGGGCCGGAAGGGCGGCTTGCGACCTGAACATTGGGACTGGAAGTGGGATCTGGACCGCTCGAACAACCAGTTTTGGATCGGCGATGTGAACGCCGGGCTGAGCTGCAAGTTGAAGCATACGGAGGATCGCTGGGACCTGTTCAACTTGCGTGAGTCGGGCCTGTATCGCGACTGGAGCAACGGCGGACACGGCGGCTGTACGGTCGACGAGGCGGCGCCGGACCAGGTGCTGGTCCGCGCCTTTACCGGTCCATGCGACGTCGTGGCCGGTCAGGAGTTGCACTTCAACTTTGGTCTGCTGCTCACGCCGGTCAAGACGCTGGACCGCAATCACTGGCAGTGGCGATACTTTCACCGGAGTGCCGCCGCCCCCGTGGCGGAAGCGGCCGCGGCGGGAGCCACGGTGATCAACTTGCACCAAGGCGACCAACTGAATCCGCACATCAACTATCCGTTCCTGACCACCGACAAGCTGGCAGCGTACGCGGCCGAGGCCCACGCTCGGCAAATGAAGGTCAAGATCTATTACACGATCCGCGAGCTGACGAATTACACCGCCGAGTTCTGGGCCCTGCGCAGTCTGGGCAACGAGATCTTCACGACCGGCCCCGGCTTCCGGCTGGCGGACCAATTCGCCGCCCAGCCGGGGGCGGTCCGGGGACCGACGGGCAGCTCGTGGTTGTGCGAGCATGCCGTGACGGGGTACGTGCCCGCCTGGCACCAGCCGCTGGGCAACGGCCACTACGACGCGGCCGTCGCGACCACGGGGTTGTCGCGCTGGCACAACTACTACCTGGAAGGGCTCAACTGGCTGGTGCGGAACGTCGGGATCGACGGGTTGTACCTGGACGGCATCGGCTACGACCGCGAAATCATGAAACGGGTTCGCAAGGTCCTGCAGCGGGCCCGGCCCGGCTGCCTGATCGACTTCCATTCCGGCAGCCACTTCCATCCGCAGTACGGGTTGAACAATTGTGCCAACCTGTATCTCGAACTGTTTCCCTGCCTGGACAGCCTGTGGTTCGGCGAAGGGTTCGACTACAACGAGCCGCCGGACTACTGGCTGGTCGAGATGGCCGGCATCCCGTACGGATTGTTCGGCGAGATGCTGCACGGCGGCGGGAATCCGTGGCGCGGGATGCTGTACGGCATGACCAACCGGCTGGGCTGGAGCGGCGATCCGCGCGGGCTGTGGCAGTTGTGGGACGAGTTTGGGATCGCCGAGGCGCGGATGC
>CAIYOB010000887.1 GCA_903927685.1 uncultured Planctomycetaceae bacterium | reverse complement strand
GTTTTTCGGACAGGTTAGAACCGGCGAATCAACAAGTGTCGCATCCAATGTAGTCGTCACGCTCCGCCGTGACGACATGACATCACGCGGAGCGTGATGACTACATTGAAAAGCCGACAGTTATTCCTTTCGCGGTCCTTAGCGATGGTTTTGTCATGGCAAGACTCCTTGGCCCTTCCCCTGCGTGCTAGTATCGATTCCCGTAGATCAGGACGTCGGGCAATCGGTCCACTTCTTCCACATAGATTTCCGCGGCGTCGGACAGACGCTCCCAGAGGAGCGTGCTGCCGGCATGGCGGGCGGGCCGGTACTGGCCCTTGACGGAGATTCCGGTGGCAGCCTGCCCAGTGACCAGAGCCGCATCGCCGTCCCGGTGCGTCACTTCGAGGAATGACGGTTGGCCCGGTTCCAACTCGGCGGTCAGTTGCCACTCGCCCAGGCGAAGCCGGACGCGCCCGCTGCCCTCGGCTCCGGTCTTAACCGGCGGATCGTCGAGGCTCCTCCCCGGGACCACCTCGATGACGGTCAGGAAGCGTGCCGTCGTCTGCTTGTCGCGCGTCGAAATCGCGGCATGCCAGTTCGGCGGGTTGTGTCCGCCGCGTTTGTTCTCGTCGTCGACCGCGGGCGCGAAGAACTGGTCGGTTACGCTGCCGACGACGGGCTGGCTGGAGAACAGCCTGACGTACCCGGCGGCGTGCTCGTTCGCGGCGGCGAACAGGTCGTTGCCGAACTGCTTGATCGGCCCCAGCGAGTGGAGCGTGAACGTCCAGGTGATCGGCCGCGCCGCTTCGAGTTCGTCGTAGATCAGGACGTGACGCGGGCGGAGCATTACGAGGTGGCGGCGGAATCGCGTTACGCCGGGCTTGCCGAACCCGTTTTCCCGCGTGATCGGCACACCCAACGCGATCTGGCCCGGCGCCAGCGGTTGGTCCGGGTCGGACACGCCGTACTTGGGGAACATGCCGTTGTAGGCGCGGGAGGCGTCGCCTAGCACATAGCTGATACGCGGGCTGGTGGCGAAGCGCGGGAGCCACCCATACGCGCCCAAGTCAAACCCCTGCATCAGGCCATCGGCGAGGAGCGTGTTATGGGCGCGCGAAGCCTTGTAGCTCAGGGCGTCGTGGGCCTGCCCTCCGTTGTAGTAGCCTGTCCTCCAGAACAGCGGGTATCCGCCATAGGCGATGCAGAACGCATTCTGGGACGGGTGCAGGTGCTGGAAGGAACCGCTGGGCGCCGAACTGAAGTTGACCATCAGGTTACGGGATGGGGCGCCCAGATCGCTGTGCATGGCAGCCAACCCGACGTCGCGAAATACCGCGGCCAACTGGGCCGGAGGCTCTGCGGCGGCCAGGTTCGGCCTCGAAAACCTACGCCACAGGAGCAGCATGTCCATCGCCCGGTACCCCTTGACCAGGTCGTCGCTGAACGCGGTCGCGTCGCGGCAGCCCAGCGTCTTGAGCCGCCACAGGTGGGCGGGGTTGTCCGGGCACATCAAGGCGAGCATCTCGGTCAGGTACGGGACGGCTGGCCCGCTGTCGCCGCCGTCGCTGTAGGGCGCGCCCGGATTCCCGGCGACGTTGATGAAGGACATGTAGACGGGAAAGCTGGCGTACCAGCGCTTGTAGCGGAAGTAGTTGTATCCGGTGAGCCGGTAGAGCATCCAGTTGACGTGCGTGAGCGGCTCGTCGTGGACCGCGAGGTACCCGTTGCCGTCCAGCGATCCGCCGTCCGTGCGGCTCAGCGCCGGGGCGCGGTAGAGCCACAGCTCGTAGGCGTACCGGAACCAGTCCTCGAACTCCGGGCGGTGGCGGCAGAGGACGGCCGCCCCGACCAGGAGGTTCTTGATATCGCCCTGCCAGTCGTGCTGGTTGAAATGGGCGTGTTCGAGCTGGTCGTGCAGGTGCGGGTGCCCCTGGCCTCGCTTGTCCATCAGGCTCAGGGCGAGCTGGCTGAACATCTCACGCCGCGATTCCGGCAGGTCGGCGGAGAAGGCGTCGAGCATCAGCATCGGCACGGTGTTGTAGAACGCGGGCCGGCTCAAAGGGATTTCTCGGCCCGCGATCGAGTAGCTGCGCGTCAGTCGCTGTTCTTCCAATTCGATCGCCCGCTGGACGCCCAGCCGCTTGAACTGGTCGTCACCGGTCAGCAGATACCCTCGGAGCAGCGCATCGGTGCGGCGTTCCTCGCCCGTGAAGAGCGCCCGCAGCTGGACCATGAAGTACGACTCCTTGGGATTCTCGCCCAGGTGGGCGGGGTAGTCCTGGTCGCTGATCTCGATCCGCACGGGGCGCTTGCCGTCCTCGAGCGCCTGGGCAGCGTCCTGGCGCATCTGGACCGCGAGTTCCGGCCAGACCTGGTCCGGGAGGATCTTGCCGATATCTTCACTCCGGCAGATGGCGATCGGCCCCTCCGGCTGCCGCTTGATCGCCGCCAAGGCTTCGTCGGCCGTGGGTGGAACGGGCGGCGTGAAGGCGCGATCGTCGATGGTGAAGGAAAACACGTCCTTGACCCACACCGGCGAATCGGGCGCGTCCGCCGGGGCCAAGCCGTAGGTCCAGTACCAGGTGCCGCGGGCCAGGGGCGTGTAGGGATTGTAGAATGACCAGCGTTTGGGACCGCTCTGGATCACGTTGGCCGTGAACCGCGGGTCCTGTGACAGCTTGAAATAGAAGCGGCGGTTCCACTTCTCCCGACGAGCCGGCGCCTTGGCCGCGGGCAGCGGGACCTGCACGTGCAGCCACGGCGGGTTGGCATCGACGAGTCCCTGCGGCACGGGGCGCGGCAGGCCGGGGTCGCCGATGTAATCCCGCTCGATGCGCAGCTCGGAGGGACTCACCCGCCGCACCCCGGCCGGCAGCAACTCCTCGGCGGCCGACGGCGAGGCGCAGGACACGGCGGCTGCGCACAGCAGCCAGACGAGCCGGCGGACACTCTCCATCCCGTGCGTCACAATGCCCCTCATCAAAACGGGTACGCAGCCAGTTGTTGCCACACGGTTTGGATCCTGTGCCGTGGGGCCGCGAGGTATGGCCCAAGCCCAGGCGTTCGGGCTGTTCGCCTTGCCAGGGCGCTCTGCCATATAGGGGCGGTTCCAGGCAATCCACGTGCGAATCGCTGCTGCCGCCTCTTCGGCATGACCGAAAACTAGCAGCACGCACTTCCGCCTGTCAATACT
>CAIYOB010000886.1 GCA_903927685.1 uncultured Planctomycetaceae bacterium | reverse complement strand
GGAGATCCAACGCGATCGCGATATCGCCGCGGCGATGGCGGAACTGGCCAAGGACCAGCAAGCCGCCCGCGAACAGATTGAGCAAGCGGCGGAGACACTGGACCAGGCGGCAGCCAACGAGCCGGCGGAAGGCAGTCCGGGACAGGCTCCAGCCGCACCGCCACCGCCGTCCGCCGAGGCCGTTTCCGCCGCCCAAAGCCTGGCGGAAGCCACCGAGCGTTTTGCCCAGGCCCAGCGAGCCACGGGGCAGGGCGCCGTCGACATCTCCGGCCAGGAACAGGTCGCGAACCAGCCGCTCCGCGAAGGCCTGGAGGCCGCCTCCGAACTGCAACTCGGCCTCCCACCCGAACCGGAAGCAGAAGCGGCTGCGGGCGAAACGCCCGCCAGCGGTGCGCAACCCGAGTCGATGGCCGATGCGGGACAGCCGGCCGGCGAGGCACCGGTCAATGGTCAGTCGCCGCCTGGTTCAGTTCCGGCTGGTACGGCCGCTCAGCCGCCCGGACAGGGACAGCCGGCTCCCACAGGTCAGCCCGCGGGCGATCAACCACCGCCTGCCGGACAGGGCCAGCTGGCCGCATCGCCACCCGAGGGCGGCGGATTGCCGGAAACGCCGCAACCCGCGGACTTGGGAACGGGCTTTGTGCCCAACTCGCCCGAAATCACCGCCGCCCAGATCGCCGGCCCGGCAGCCATGGAACAGGCGGCCCAGACGCTCGCTCAAGCCCAGGCCCAGAGCCCACCGTCCGAGCCGACGCCAGACGAAGGCCAGCCGGAATCGACGCAGGGCATGGCGGACAGCCAGGGCCAGGAACAAGGCCAACAGGCGGCTCAGGCAGAACAGCCGCTGCCCGGTCAGACCAACCCCATGCCGAACGCCGGAGGGGTGACGACGACCGGGGAAACGACCGAAAACCAGAAGGTTCCGCCTTCGGCCTTGACGTTGCAGACCGAGGCCCAGGGCGACAGCCGTGCGGAGGACAGTCCCCAGGATGCGGACGTGCGCCCACGCAAGATCGAGAAGGAGGCTTGGTTCGCCAAGCTGCCGCCGGACCTGCGCAAGGCCATTCAAGCCCGCGCCCGCCGGCCCGCGCCCCGCGGCTATGAAGAACGCCTGCGCCGATATTTTGAAAGTTTGGATTGACACGCGCCCCCCTTAAGACACCCTACCACGGAGACGTTCCCCGATGCCTGATTCGCCCCTGACCCAAGACGATCTCGCCGCTGTGAAACGCTGCCAAGACGGATACGAGCGGATCCGCAAGGAACTGGCCAAAGTCATCGTCGGCCAGGAGCAGGTGATCGAGCAGGTCCTGGTCACGATGTTTTCGCGAGGCCACGCGTTGTTGGAGGGCGTCCCGGGTCTGGCCAAGACACTGATGATCAGCTCGATCGCCGACTCGCTGCACCTGACCTTCAAACGCATCCAGTTCACCCCGGACTTGATGCCCAGCGACATCACAGGCGCCGAGGTCATCCAGGAGATCCCGGAGACGCGGCAGCGCGAGCATCGGTTCCTGCCCGGCCCGGTTTTTGCCAACCTGATTCTGGCGGACGAGATCAACCGCACGCCGCCCAAGACCCAGGCGGCCATGCTGGAAGCGATGCAGGAACGGCACGTCAGCGCGGGTGGCAAAACCCACCACCTGCCGGCGCCGTTCTTCGTGCTGGCCACGCAGAACCCCCTGGAACAGGAAGGCACCTACCCGTTGCCGGAAGCCCAATTGGACCGCTTCCTGCTGTACATCAAGGTCGACTACCCCAGCGGCTTGGAGGAGTGGGAAATCGCCCGCCGTGTCACCTCGGCGTCCTTGGGCCAGATCGAGGCCTGCATGACGGGCGAGGAGATTATCGAGTTGCAGAAGCTGGTCACGCGCGTCCCTGTCAGCGACCAGGTACTGGGCTACGCCTGGGCTCTGGTCCGCGCCTCGCGACCCGGCACCAAAGAAGCCCCGGAGTTCGTCAACAAGTGGGTCAACTGGGGCGCGGGGCCGCGCGGCGTGCTGACCTTAGTCATGTGCGCCAAGGCCCGCGCGATCCTGCACGGCCGCTATCACGCCACGATCGAGGACATCCAGAAGCTGGCCAAGCCGGCCCTGCGCCACCGAATCGCGGGCAATTACGCGGCGCAGGCCAACAACGTCGGCAGCGAACGGATGATCGAGATGCTGATGGAAGCCGTCCCTGCCGACCGGCACTACGAAAGGCCGGCGGCCTGATGACCGGCACTGTTCCCGGCAAGCCTTTGACCGTCTACATTCTGACCGGCTCGACCGGCCGGACCTGCGACGACGTGCTGCGGGCCGCCTTGGCACAATTCGACGCGCCGACCGTGCAGGTTGTCCCGCGGACGCAACTGCACACCGAGGGCGACGTGGTGCGCGAGGTGCGCGCGGCGTCCGAAGCCGGGGCGGTCATCTGTCACAGCCTGGTCGTGCCACAACTTCGCGAAACGCTGGTCCGCGAGACGACTCGGCTCCGGGTTCCGACCGTCGACGTCCTGGGGCCGCTGATCAACCTGCTGCAAGACTCCCTCGGGCAAGCGCCCCGCGGCCAGGCCGGCCTGGCGTTTCAGATGCAACGGGACCGCTGGGAACGGTTCGACGCCGTCGACTTTACGCTCGCCCACGACGACGGTTGCGGCCTGGCCGACCTGGACAAGGCCGACGTCGTGTTGGTCGGCGCATCGCGGGTCTCCAAGAGTGTGACGTGTTTCTACCTGGCCTATGAAGGCATCCGCGCGGCCAATGTGCCCCTGGTCCCCGGCCTCGACCCGCCGCCCGAGTTGATGGCTGTCGAGCGGGACAAGGTGATCGGTTTGACGATGAACGCGGCCCGCCTGCAGACGCTGCGCCAGACGCGGATCAGAACGCTGGGCGATGGCGCGTTCGAGCGTTACGGGAACCTCGCGGACATTGAGGCGGAGATCCGCCAGATGGAACGTCTGATGGCCCGTTACGGCTGGCGACGAATCGACGTCTCGTACATGAGCGTCGAGGAAGTGGCCAGGGAAGTCATGACGCTGACCGCCGGGAAGTCCGCTGCCGGAACATCGACTGGGCCCGGTCGATGAACCCCCGTGAGCGAGTGAGGGGGCGCGAGGCCATTACCCCCGTTTGAACCGGGATCGTAGCGCTCCCCAGGCTTCCCGAAAGGTCGCGCGAAACCCGCAGGCGAGCGCGGTTACATAGACCGCGGCCCCGCAGGCCACGTCCGCCAGCAACCGCAGGAACGGCGCCGCGTGCTGAAGCCAGGGCGTCTGGTTCACCAGCAGCAGCGCCACGACCATGACCAGCGTCGCCACCCCGGCAGGCACGAGCGCGGTCAGATAGGGCTTCAGATTCTGATTCAGAAGCCGAAACGCCTGATACACCAGCGCGAGCGACAGGATCTCGACGATCGTGACGCCCCACGCGATGCCGACCAGCCCGCCGAGCCGAACGCCTGCGACGACGGCCCCCAGCATGGCCGGCAGCCGGAGCAGGCTCCACTTGAGGTCGATATCCGGACGCCCCTTGGCATTCAGCAGCGGCGGAATGACCGTGTTGATCGAGGTCAGCATGGCACACAGGCAGAGGATCTGCAGTGGAGCGACGGCCGACAGCCACTTCTTGCCGTACACGACCAGAATGAAATCGGGGGCGGTCAGGCACAGTCCAGCCAGGATGGGCAAGACCCCGATCGCGATGTAGCGGATGATCTTGACCAACCCGCGAACCAGCCGCGGGTTGTCGTCTTGGATCTTGCAGAACACCGGAAACGAGACCACCCCAACGCTGTCCTGAAGGTACAGCCGCAGCAGACTGGGCAGGTTGAACGCCATCTGATAGAAGCCGAGCAGTTCCGCTCCCAAGAGGCGGCCGGTGACGATGAAATCCATGTTCTCGTTCAAGTACCGCAGGAAGCCGCCCGCAAACAGGTTCCGCCCGTAGCGGAACATCTCCCGGAACCGCTGCCAGGAAAAGAAAAACGTCGGCCGCCAACGTTCGATCGCAAAGAACGCGAACGTCTTGAACACCCGCTCGACAATCGTGCCGATGACCATGCTCCAGAACGTCAGCCCGCAAAAAGCGGCCACGAGCATGGCGATGACGCGGAGCAGACGCGAGCAGACTTCGACCACGGCCAGCGGCTTCATCTCGATGCGTTTGTAGATCAGCGTGCTGTGCACCGAGCACATCGCGGAGGGAATGAAATTCGTGGCCAAGACGATCAACACCCACATGACCGCGCGCTCCCCGAAGAAGAACGCCGCCAACGGCGAGATGGCGATACAGGCCACCGCCAAGACGATTCCGGCAGCCGTATTGGCCCAAAACGCGGTGGACAGGTCCTGGTGGGTGACTTCCTTCTTGTGGACAATGGCCGCCCCCAGACCGAACTTGCCGAACAGCGCGACCACGCCGGTCACCAAGGTCGCCATGCCCACCAGCCCGAAGTCCTTGGGGGTCAGCATCCGCGCCAGAATCGCCGTCCCCACGAAACTGACGCCGCTGACCGCGATATTGCTGCCCAGCGTCCACAACGCGCCGCGCGAAGCTTGTTGAGTGAGACTCTCGGATGCCATCGAAGATCCGTCCGCTCGTGGTGCCACAGAATAAGTCGCCAACAACCCAGCAGCTTAACCCTTCGGCAAGCCGGACTCCAGATGACTACCGCCCGGAAGCGACTACCGCCCGGAAGCGACCTTCACGGTTCCAACCCGTCCAGCGGGCTGCGCACGCCCGTCGTCCCGCCTTCCATCACGTGCGTTTCGAATCTCGGTTATCCCCATTTCCTGCGGATGCCGCCGGCCATGAAACAGGATGTACTCCTTCATCCACGCCACCTGCCGTCTGGTGTACTCCCCGTCCACACCCGCGTCCAGCACCGCGTCCCATGCCCGCTCCAACATCTTCTTGCCTTTCTGCCCGCCATTGTCAATGCTTGGCTCCCCATGACATTCCCCCGACTGCTGATACAACATCCACTGGCCAGGTGAACATTATCAATATTTTTGTACAAATTTAAATCTCCATTTGCAACATCCCGTCGGCTCCCTTTCTTGATGCAGCAAGGATCCACATGAATCGTAGGTGGAGCGGCCCTCCGTGTCGCTCGCTGGCGTCGGGGCGCGGCCTCGTTTTCCCGCTCGTCCGCGGCGCGGCATACTGTGCCGATCTAGCACGTCGGACGTCCAGTCCAGCCGCCGTGATTCCGCTCGAAGCGTCCAGTCGCCGGAGCCAATGAAACTCAAGCGATCGACTGGTTGTTTTCATGGCAAGGGGAATCGAGCCCGACAGAAAGCTTGCCACCAGGATGCCGCCATGCTAAGCTGGTGCCAGTCCGGGATTGCGGAATTACCCCGGAAAGTTTTCCGCTTTTCGCGCATTATGTCGGAGAGTTTTCCTCTGAAGCAGATGTTCGTGCGGTCTCGCGGCGTCGAGCCGAATGGCTCGCAAAAGCGGCTCGTGTGTCGGTCGTCGCTGGCCCGGGTGTGATGCGGAGGTTGGCCGGTCGTCGGGGGACGGACCACTTGAGCTGCTTGCCGGAGATGATCCGGCCTGAGGAGGGCTATCGATGTCTCCTGCACACCCGAAGTCCGGCTTTCGCTTTACCTTGGCCGACCTACTGTGCGTCGTCGCCTTTGTCGCCACTTCCGTCGGTCTGCCGATCTCGTTCGCCCAGGTCCGCGACGTTAAGCAGTATGAAAAGGTTCTGCCGTTTGGCAGTCAACGGAAGCTACCAGACGGATCTCAGGCAGTGGACTACGTCTCTGTCGTGATCGTCGACGGACAGATCGTTCTTTCTCGATGGCAGCTTGTAATCCGGAAGCTCACGCCTGTCCCGTATCTCGTCGTGCTAACAGTAGTCGGATCCTATGCGCGGCGGCGCACGAAATCAGAAGCAAACGGTCTGGTTTCCTTCGACAGGTCGCTTCTGGATACCGCAGCCGTCAGCCCAGCTGGCTCGCCGCCTGCTGCCCACGCCGGTCGCGACTCAGCAGGAAAAACGGTGAGGTGGTTCTTCGCTTGCATGGACACTGTCGCCCTGTTGGAAGTCGGAGTGGCGTTGCTAATACTGAGCTTGATCTGGTCTGGACCGATGCCGACGTTTGGCCCTGTCAGAGAATAACTCCGAACTATCGGATGCAGCCGAGTCGAGTACGACCGGCCGATCCGGAACGTTCTCT
>CAIYOB010000885.1 GCA_903927685.1 uncultured Planctomycetaceae bacterium | reverse complement strand
CCATTCCCCCCAGACACCCCGACCCCGACATCAATTGTCAACGACACCCGATGGCCGTTCATTCAAGTCCTCGGTTCCCAGTTCCATCTCCGGGATCCGCCGCACCGGCCCCAGCCCGAAAAACAGCGCCAGGCAGGCGAGCGGAGCGAGGCTGCCGACGGCCCAGAACACCGGGGCGTAGCCGACTTGGTCCACGACTTGGCCGACCCCAAACGTGAACCCGGCCCCGCCCAGGCTGGCCGCCATCAGCGTGGTGCCCACGGCCGAGCCCATCGTCTCGGCGGGAAACACGTCGGCGTGCAGCGCGAGGATGTTCGCGCTCCACATGCCGAATCCGAACGTGGCCACGCAGACCCAGGCGATGGCCGCGGCCGGCGTCGCGGCTCCCACCACCTGCAGGCCGCTGAGCATCGCCACCGCGCCGCCGGCCATCACACTCTTGCGGGCCAGCGTAACACTCTGCCCGCGAGCCAGCAAGGCATCGGATGCCGCGCCGCCGAGCATCTTGCCCATGTCCACCGTCAGGTAGGGAATCCAGCCGTAGAAGCCGATCTCCTGCAGCGAGAACCCGCGGCCTTGACTGAGGTAGTCCGGCAGCCAGAACACGTAGAACCACCACACCGGCGTCGCCACCATGCGTGTGACGAGCAGGCCCCACAGTTGCCGCGTGCCGATGATCCGGCGAAACGGCGCGCCAAACACCGGAGGCTTCGCCTTGACCGGCCCCAATTCCTCGCTGACCCGGGCCCGGTCTGCGGCGGACAGCCACGGGTGCCGCTCGGGCGCGTGATAGACCAGCAGCCAAGCCGCCAGCCAGGCAAAACCGAGCAAGCCCGTCGTGACAAAGGCGGCTCGCCAGCCGAAGTGCAGGGCCAACAGGGCCACCAGGGGCGGCGCCGCGATCGCACCGACGGCCGACCCGCTGTCAAAGATGGCCATGGCCAGCGCCCGCTGACGCTGCGGGATCCAGCTGGCCACCGCCTTGGTGCCTGCCGGCCAATTACCCGCCTCGGTCACCCCCAGCAGCCCGCGGAGGAACATCAGACTCAGCGGTCCGCGAGCCAGCGCGTGCAGCATGGCCGCCAGCGACCAGCCCACAATCGACACGCAGAATCCGAGCCGCGTGCCGACTCGGTCAATCCAGATCCCCGCGGGAATCTGCGCCAGCGCGTAGGCCAACATGAACACGGTCGTGATCGTGCCATAATCAGCGCTGGTCAGCCCCAGTTCCGTGCGCAGTGTTGGCAGCAAAACAGACAAGGCCTGCCGATCCACGTAGTTGACGACGGTGGACAAGAACAGCAGCCCCAGGATCAGCCAGCGCAACGTGCCCAGGCGGACAGAAAAACGAGATTCTTGCACGACTTTCTCCATCCTGCTTTTCTGTCCTCCCCATTTCAATGCGGCGGTTTCCAGTCCGAGGTGATAGCGTACCGAAGCGGAATGGGCAAGTCCCGCGGGCGACATCCGCGGGCTATGCCCGTTGCAGAACCGGGCTCAGACGTACAGAATTCAATTGTGGCCGACGATGAGCCCAATTGTGTGCCAAGCCCCTGCTCGGCCGAAATTGAAT
>CAIYOB010000884.1 GCA_903927685.1 uncultured Planctomycetaceae bacterium | reverse complement strand
CGAACTGAGCCGAAATGGGGAAGTTATTTCGTGAGCGTTGCTAACGGCTAGATTGCTTCAACGGGGTGTGGAATAATACCGAGCGAGCCTTAAGAACGCTGAGAGTATTGCCATGATCACGCTCGCCTGGATACTGCTCACGCTCCCTGCCGCCGCCGCGGACGGGCTGCGGTTTGACTTCGAGTCGGCCGACCTGCAGGGCTGGCAGGTCGTCGAAGGGCAGTTCGATTACGTCGTCTCCGATCGGCCGCTGTTCCACAATCGCTATCCGGACCAGCCGACGAACCGGTACAACAAGCAGGGACAGTACTATCTGTCCACGGTGGAACAGCAGCCGGGCCGGCCGTCCAACGATCGGATGACCGGGGTCGTCGAGTCGCCGGTGTTCGTCTTGACGGACGGCACAGCGTCCCTGCTGGTCGGTTCCGGCACCCAGCCGGGAACCTACGTCGCGCTGTGCACGCTGGACGGCCGTGAGGTCCTCGTCGCACGCGGCAAGGACCAGACGGAGGTGATGCAGCGCGTCGCATGGGACGCGAGCCCGTGGGTCGGGCAGCCGGTCTTCCTGCGGGTCGTCGATCGCGAGACCCGCGGTTGGGGCCATGTGACCCTGGACGACTTTACCGCGTCCGGCCGCATCGACGCGGCCCAGACGCAATGGCGTTTCGCCGAAGTCGAACGCCGCCGAGCGCAGGAGCGGCTGCAGGCCGCGATCCGGGAGAGCAACCTGCCCGCGCTGCGACTGGCGATCGCCGACCTGAGCCGGACCATGCCGGACCGCTACGGGCGCGGGCCGGAGTTCCTGGCCCGGCTGGACGCCCTCGTCCAGCGGCTCGCCGCGGCCACCGCAGACCAGTGGCCGGAACTCGTGCGGGATCTGGAGTCCTTGCGCCGCGAAACGCTGGTCGCCAATCCGCTGGTCAGCGGCCAGCCGCTGGTGTTCGTCGTGCGGCACCAGTACCGCAGCCACTATCACGCCATCGACACGCTGTTCCATACGGCCGAATTGAACGCCGATCGCGGCCTGACGCCGCATGCGGACCTGTTTCAAGGCGGCGCGGCGCTGAAGACGATCGATCTGGCAACCGGCCGGGTGCAGACGCTGGTGGACGTCCCCGAGGGCGTCGTGCGCGATCCGGAAGTCCACTTCGACGGCCAGCGGATCGTATTCGCGCTCCGTCGCCATCGCGACGAGGATTTCCACATCTGGGAGATCGGTTGCGACGGCAGCGGCCTGCGGCAGTTGACCGGAGCGGTGGGCGTCGCGGACTTTGATCCCTTCTACCTGCCCGACGAGCGGATCGCATTCTCCTCGACGCGGGAGCCGAAGTACAACCAGTGCAGCCGCGATCACGGGGCGAACCTGTTTTGCATGGAGCCGGACGGCGCCAACATCCGCCAGGTCAGCAAGAACAACCTGTTCGACAACCACGGCAGCCTGACGCCGGACGGGCGGATCCTGTACGCCCGCTGGGAATACGTCGACCGCAACTTTGGCGACGCCCACGGAGTGTGGACGGTCAATCCCGACGGGACGAACCAGGCGATCTACTGGGGCAACAACACCGCCTCGCCGGGCGCGGTCTACTATCCGCGGCTGATCCCCGGCACTCAGCAACTGCTGGGCGTGTTCGGGATGCACCATTTCCGCCTGTGGGGCGCCTTGGCCATCGTCGACCGCCAGCGCGGCTTGGACGGCCGTCCGGCGGTGATCCGCACTTGGCCGGCGGACGCGATTGACCGCGTGCGAGCCGGCGGCGGCTTCGACTGTGACGGCTTCGTGTCCGTGTACCCCAAGTACGAGTGCCCGTATCCGTTGAGCGACAAGTACTTCCTGTGCGCGCGGATGACCATGCGCGCGGGCCAAGTGCCGGGCCCGGGCGACGCCCAGTTCGGCGAGGAGATGGGGCTGTACCTGATCGACGTGTTCGGCAACGAACTGCTGCTGCACGCCGAGGCGCCCGGCTGTTACGATCCGCAGCCGCTCCGCCCGCAACCGCGTCCGCCGGTGGTTCCGCCGCGGCGCGATTACGAGAACCGCGAAGGCACTTTCTATGTGGCCGACGTCTATCAAGGCACGCACATGGCTGGCGTGGCCCGCGGGTCGGTCAAGCGGCTGCGCGTCGTCGAGTCGCCGGAGAAGAGGCACTGGTCGCCGGGCGCCTGGTTCGGCCAAGGCTATACGGCTCCGGCGATGAACTGGCACAGCCTGGAGAACAAACGCATCCTGGGCACGGTGCCGGTCGAAGAAGATGGTTCCGCTGCGTTCGCAGTGCCCTCCGATACGTTCGTGTATTTCCAGTTGCTGGACGAGAACGGCATGATGATCCAGTCGATGCGGAGCGGGACCTGCGTCCAGTCGGGCGAGCGGGCCGCCTGTGTCGGCTGCCATGAAGAACGCCGCACGGCCCCACCGGCGCGGTTGGCCTTGGCCGATCTCGGCCTGCCTCTGGCTTGGCGCCGGCCGCCCAGTCGGCTGGAAGACTGGTACGGCCCGCCGCGCGAGTTCGGGTTCATGGCCGAGGTGCAACCGGTATTCAACCGCCGCTGCGTCAGCTGCCACGATTACGGCCAGGAGGCGGGCCGCAAGCTGAATCTCGCTCCGGACCGGACGCTGACGTTCAACACGGCCTACGCCGAGTTGTGGCGCAAAGGCTACCTGCGTTGCGTCGGGGCGGGACCGGCGGAGATTCAGCCCGCGTACTCGTGGGGCGCGCAAGCCAGCAAGCTGGTCCAGGTGCTCCGCCAACCCGGCACGCCGGGGCATGAACAGCTGCAACTGACGCCGGAGGAGTTGGACCGCATTGTGACTTGGGTCGACTTGAACGGCGTCTACTATCCGACCTATGCGTGTGCGTATCCGGACAGCCTGACAGGCCGCATCCCGCTGGACGCGAACCAATTGGCCCGCCTGGGCCAGCTGACCGGCCAGGACTGGACGCAGCAGCGGAGCTTCGGCAGCAATCCGGGCCCGGAGGTCAGCTTCGACCGCCCGGAACTCAGTCCCATCCTGGCCGGCTTTGCGGACCAGAACGACCCGCGGTATCGCGAAGCGCTGGCGATCATCCAGGCCGGCCGGGACCAGCTGGCCCGCCGCCCCCGTGCCGACATGCCGGGCTTCGTGCCCAGCGAACCGGATCAGCGCCGCGAGGCCAAGTACGCCCTCCGCCGCCAGATCGAGTTGGACAATCGCGAGGCGATCCGGCAGGGCAAGCAACTGTTTGACGAGGGAGTGGCCGGAAGGTAGTTCACCCAGGGTGGAACAGCATGAGGATCAGGCCGGACGAGTGCTCGGGTGGCTGTGGTCGAGTGCAGCGAGCCCACAGTCCGCGGGGATTCCGGGGGCTCGCTGCGCTCGACCCAGGCCACCCGCCCCTGACTTCACCACTTCACCTCGAATGCCCGCAGTTCGTCCCCGCGTTTCACAACCAGATCGACCTCCGACTGCGCCCGCGTTCGCCAGAAGAAGAGTTCTGCGGGCGAGCCGGAGCCGCCTTGGCCCACGCCCGGTTCCCCTCGACGAGGCAGGAGAGGAGCCGCTTGAACTCTGCGGGATCCGCCCTGGTCGCTACGATGTAACTCCACGGCGGTTCGTTGTAGGACGAGGCCGCCCAACGAGCCGCCTCGAACAGGGAGCGGAGGTCGTCGTCAGACACTGGGCGTTCGGCAAAGGCGTAGGGGCTCCATCGC
Organism: uncultured Planctomycetaceae bacterium; assembly: GCA_903927685.1. The sequence continues at coordinate 1,834 of CAIYOB010000884.1, read as the reverse complement.
CCAGTTCGTGAACGGCGTGGTCAGGAGTTGCCTGTTTATGCGTTGTCATCTCTTCCATCTCTCTCTTCCTTCGGCGATGGTTACCAGTCGAAGCCAGAGAAGCCCGACCGAACCGATTGGGCCTACCGAGTCGCAGTAGAACAAGTATCGCATCGAAGGTCTCCTCCCGTTACTCTGTTACTTCTCGGTACGGGCTTGGTAGCTGGTGATCAAGTTCTTGTAGGCAGGGAGGTGATTGGCAAGGAGGTTCGCCAGACCTTCCGCATCGTTCCGCCAGTCCCGCTGCAACTCGCAGGCAACGGCAAACCAGTTCGTCATGACCGCACCGGCGTGGGCCATGCGCATCAGAGCAGCGTCCCGCACCGATTTGTTGAACGTGCCCGATGCGTCCGTGACTACGAAGACCTGATAGCCTTCCTGGAGGGCCGACAAGGTGGGGAATGCCACGCAGACATCGGTAACGACTCCAGCGACGATCAGCTGCCTGCGGCCCGTTTCCTGAACAGCCTTGACGAAATCCTCGTTGTCCCAGGCGTTGATCTGACCAGGCCGAGGGATGTACGGGGCGTTGGGGAACATCGCCTTCAGTTCGGGCATGATCGGCCCATTCGGTCCCGCCTCGAAGCTCGTGGTCAGGATCACGGGAAGTTTGTAGAGCTTTGCGATATCCGCCAGGGCAAGTACGTTGTTCCTGAACTCGTCGGGGCCGTAGTCCTGGACGAGCGACAGCAGACCGGCCTGGTGGTCGATCAGGAGAACCCCTGCCTTCTCCACCGACAGGCGGGCGTCAACAGCAGACGGTTGGACGGCATTCATGGTCTTCCTCCTCATGCCAAATCAAAGAGCATCACTTCCGAAGGTTCGTTGGCCCGGATCGACAATCGAGTTTCGTAGCTCACGGCAGCCCCGTCGCTCGTCGCCAACCCAAGGCCGTTCAGTTCGACCGCACCCCGCAGAACTTGGAGCCACGCATGACGACCGGGCGGCAACTCGTGCCTGACCTCCTGATCGGCCGCCAGCGTCGAAAGGTAGACTTGGGCGTCCTGATGGATCAGAAGTGATCCGTTCCGGGCATCGGGCGAGGCCACCAGCCGCAACCGCCCTTGCCGTTCGACTTCTGGGAATTTTTTCTGTTCGTAACTGGGCGGAAGCCCCTGTCGATTCGGCAAGAGCCAGATCTGGTACAGATGGACGGGATCGGTGGCGGATGGGTTGAATTCACTGTGCCGAATTCCTGTTCCCGCCGACATCCGCTGGAACTCGCCGGGCCGCAGCACGGAGCCGGTGCCGAGGCTGTCCCGATGTTCCAAGGCTCCTTCCAGGATATAGGTGATGATCTCCATGTCCCGATGGCCGTGCATCCCGAAACCCGTGCCTGGCTCTACCCCGTCTTCATTGATGACCCGCAATGCCCGAAAGCCCATGTGAGCCGGGTCGTAATAGGTGTCGAAGGAAAAGGTGTGCCAGGTATCGAGCCAGTCGTGGTTGGCGTGGCCCCGCTCGGCGGCCCGCCGCACCTGAATCTGCTTCGGTTCCACCTTCGGCCAGTCGGTTTTTGTGGACATGCCAAGTCGCTCCCTTCCTTCGCCATTGTAGAGGCGACGACGGGGACGGGCGAGGAAACGCCAAAATCACCGGCGTTTTTCGCTCGATCACAAGCCACTTGGACCAGCGAACCACAGCAGCTCCAGGGTGGGCTGATAAAAAGCTGGCTGTTTTTACCAGTTTCTATTGATTTGGAGAAGGAAATCTGTTGCGCTCCCGCGGTATGTGTTTCTTGGATGGAACACCCAAGAGCGAAGGAGCGCAACAGTGGTGTCATCATGGCGGAGAT
>CAIYOB010000883.1 GCA_903927685.1 uncultured Planctomycetaceae bacterium | reverse complement strand
GTGGCAAGCATCGACGAGGCTCTTCAACCGCGGGCGATTCTCGGCGGTCACATAGGGGTGCGACTGGTACGGCGACCAGTGCTCGTGGAAACAGATCGTGCGCACGCCCCGCGAGGCCAGCCGCTGCAGCTGGGTCGGCGCGTACGCCGGCTCCCATGTCGGCCCCAGGCCAAACTTGGCGGGCACAAACGTCAGGCTCGGGTCCGCTTTGCTGTCGAAGTGGTCCAGCAACAGGGACTGAGCGTCCGGCTCGCACGGTCCCGGATGAGCGGCAGGCGGCCGCGCGACGCTGAGGATGCGGACTTCATCGATCGTCGCCAGCGCCGAGCCGCCGCCGATCTCGATCACGGCCTTGTCGACCGGCGCCGGAATGAAACCGGCGTTCGGGCTCTCGGACAACAGCTTGCCGTCCACGTAGATGCAGATTTTGTCGCTCCAGGTCAGGGCCAGGTGATGCCATTCGCCGCCCTTCCAGTCGAACGGCGCGCCGGGGTTCAGCAGGACCTTTCCGTCTTTCCGCGACCAAACGACCGGTCCTTGCACCAGTTCGTTCCAGTAGAAGCCGCAGTTCGTGCCGCCCTGGATCTCCGGTCCCCACTGGATCGTGAACAGACTGCGGTTGGCCATGTGCTGGCGTTGCTCCACCGGCAGCTCGCGCTCCGTGTCGTAGGCGGGGCGATACCAGCACTCGAATGTGCCTGCCTCGGCCCGCACGCGGCCGGCCGCCGGGTACGTGATCTCGGTGCCAGGCCCCTGAGCCGGTTCGCGTTCCAGCCCGTAGTTGCCGCTGTGGGTGAGGCGGTAGTCCCAGACGGTTTTCTCCGGGTTCTTGACGGGTGTGGCCTGAAAGCCGAACGTGTATTGAAGCGGACCGGTCAGGAGCGTGGGCCGCTCGATGAGATGGCAGCAGAACACCACGCGATCCGCACTGCGCGAGATCGTCAACGCCCGCTTCGGATCGGCCGGCGTCCAGTTCTCGTCGGATTCACAGAACCACGCCAGCCCGCGGTCCTCGTCACCGAGCCAGACGAACGGCTTGAAGGCCTGCGCCCAGCCAGCGGCCGGCAGGAAGCCGCTGTTGGCCACGCTGCCCCATTGGCCGGGGAAGTGATACAGGTAGCGGGCGTACTCGGGTCGGAGGGGCATGTCGAGCAGCAGCTCGTCGACGGTCACGTGGTCGCCTTGCGGAGTCACGGCCAGATCGACGCGGACCATGCCGTCGTATTCGACCGTGGTCTTGCCCGTGACGGTCAAGCCGTCGGCGGTCGCGCAGCCCGTCAAGGAAACCACCGTTGGCGTACGCGTCGCGAACTGGATCGGCGCGCCGCTGAACGCAAGCGGTTTTCCGGCGGCACGGCCGCGCAGCGCGATCGGCGCGGCCAGGACGGCGGCCTCGCGCGTCACGACCTCGGTCGGCAAGAGCGAGCGGTCAAAGTGGTAGGTGCGGCCCCACGGTTTTACCGCCGCCCCCTCGATCACCAGCGGCGTCCACGGCGCCGGAACCGTGTCCGTGATGCCGACGCGATTGCCAAACCAAGCGTCCACGAGATACGGTTGCAGCTCCGGCACGGCCTGTGGCAGGGCCTCGGCGACCAACTTGGCCATCGTTCGGGCGCCCTTCCGCGAGAAATGCGACCGGTCGGCCGCGGCCGGACTCAGGTCCGCGCTGCCCGCGTCGCCCAGTTCTGCGAACAAAGCCACGCTCGCCGCATGCAGGTCGATAACCGGGACGTGGAGCGTTTGGCCGACTTGCTTCATCGCAGCGACGTACGGCTGCAGCGTCGTGTGCGGCTTCCCGTCCTGAAACGTGCGGCGGGCGACCGAGGTGACGAGCACCGGTATCGCCCCCAGCGCCCGAGCGTCCTGGACGTACTGCCGCAGATACTCCTGGTAGTCCGAGTTGACGTCCGTCGAGCGATCGCCTTTGCCCGGCTGGTCGTTATGGCCGAACTGGATGAACACATAAGCGGGCTTCGCCTCCAGCGTCTTCTGCCACAGCCCTGCGCGGATAAAGCTCTTCGAACTGTGGCCCGACACGGCGTGATTCAACACCGCGACTCGGTCGCTGAAGAACTCGTCGAACACCTGCCCCCACCCGGTCAAGCTCGGCCGATCCGCGGGCGGGTCCGGGTACGAAGCCACCGTCGAATCGCCAACGAGCGCGATCCGCACGGGGGCAAGTTCCGCCGTGTCTTCCGCCGCCACGCTGCTGCCGACTAGATAGAGTCCGATGATGACAGAGCTGACACGTTGCAGAACCATGGATCGCTCCTGAAAAAAGCCGAACGGTTCCTCTCCGGATCCTGTCTCGGTCAATCCCCGGCTCTTCTTTCCGTCACTGTGCAAGCCGCGTATAGCATCCCCACCGCCTCCTGGAGGTCGTCCGGCAGGAGATCGAAATCGGACGTGATGACGCCCCGCCCCTGCCATCGTCCACCCTCGCGGGATCTCGGGGGGCGCCGATGCGAGCTGGCTCGGAGTTGCCTGGCTACCCGCAGCCGGCTCGCTGCGCCGCATTATCCCCCGTTCGGTGTCGCGCGGGAAGACCGGGCCAGCGGCAGCGCCCGAGTTGTATTGGCACTTCCCTCCCCTCGACAGACCGCTTCAGCGACGGAATACTGATGGCGTACCCGCAATCCATCAGGAGGCTCGTCATGGCGCTCGCGCCTGCTACTGGCAATCGCCGTTGTTTCCTGGGCCGCACAGTGCAGGGGCTATTCGGTGTGGCGTTGGCGTCGCTGCTGGAGCCGGAGTTGCTCCGGGCGGCACCGGGGCGGGGCGTGTTGGGGAAACCGCTCCCGCAGAAGGCCAAGCGCGTGATCTGGCTCACGATGGCCGGCGGCCCTTCGCATCTGGAACTGTTCGACCGCAAGCCGAAGCTGGCCCAGTTGGACGGCAAGCCGATGCCCGAAAGCCTGACGCGCGGCCAGCAACTGGCCCAGTTGCAGGGGCAGCACCTGGTCTGCCTGGGGCCCCTCTTTCCCTTTCGGAAGTACGGCCGCAGCGGGACCGAGATCTGCACGTTGCTGCCGCACCTGGGCGCCGCGATCGACGACATCTGCCTCGTACGGTCGATGACCACCGAGGCGATCAACCACGATCCGGCCCACACGTTCATGAATACCGGCGCGCAGATCGTCGGCCGGCCGAGCATGGGCGCTTGGATCACGTATGGTCTGGGAAGTGAGGCGGAGGATCTGCCCGGTTTCGTCGTACTCGTGTCCACCGGCAAAGGCCGGTCGCCGCAACCGATCGCGGCGCGGCAATGGAGCAGCGGCTTCCTGCCCGGCCGCTTCCAGGGCGTGCAACTGCGTTCGACAGGGGACCCGGTCCTGTACCTCAGCCGCACACCGGGCGTGTCGCCCGGCCAACAGGCGGACGTCGTCGCCGCGATCCATGACTTGAACCGCAGCCGCGACGCCGTCGAACCGGACCCGGAGATCGCCACGCGGATTGCGCAGTACGAGTTGGCGTTCCGGATGCAAACGAGCGTTCCCGGGCTGATGGACCTGAGCGGCGAGGACGCCCGGACCATTGCCCGGTACGGCTGCCGGCCCGGGGACGGCTCGTTCGCCTCGAATTGCCTGCTGGCCCGGCGGCTGGCGGAGCGGGGCGTGCGTTTCATCCAGCTGTACCATCGCGACTGGGATCACCACAGCCTGCTCCGCGAGGAGTTGCCGCTACGGGCCGCCGAGGTGGATCAGGCCTGCGCCGCCCTGATCGCCGACCTGAAGGACTTGGGCATGTTCGACGAAACGCTGCTCGTCTGGACGGGCGAGTTCGGCCGCACCCCGATGTCGCAAAGCAACAAGGGGCCCGTGGGGCGCGATCACCACAACAAGTCGATGTCGCTGTGGCTGGCCGGCGCCGGCGTGCGCGGCGGCTTGGTCTATGGGGCCACCGACGACCTCGGCTACGCCGCGGTCGAACAGGTTTGCACCGTCCACGACCTGCATGCCACGATGCTGCACCAACTGGGCATCCAACACGACGCCTTCAGCGTCAAGTACCAAGGACTGGACGCCAAACTGACCGGCGTCGAAGGGGCACGCGTGCTCACAGATCTTCTGACGTAGGACGGCCGGGCCGCGACCGAGTGGGACGGATTGGCATCGCGGCGTGTGCAACCGTCAGGAAAGTGTCGCCCACTGTAACCCGAAGCGCCAGCGAACGAGTCGCCTTCCGTTCGCTTGTGACCTTGACAGGCGCGGATGCCCCACGGCATCTTCGTCAGCGCGTACGACGACGAGTCGCTCGCTGGCAACCGACCATCGAAATGACCATCGGAGACCCAAACATGACTCACCACCGACCCAACTTCAAGACCCGAACTTCCCGGATCCGGCAGCTGCTGGTATGGCTGTTGGCGTGGGGGCTGTCCGCGGCCGACGTGAGCGCGGCGCAGGAGCCGCCTGACACCCAACGCAACACCGACTGGTTCCTCCAGGCCGGGAGCGGGGTGTTCGTCCACTACCTGAACGGCCTGCAGAACAACCGCGAGTCCCTCAACAGCCTGGGCAAGGAGACGCCCTGGGACGAGTGTGTCCGCGAGTTCGACACCGAACGGTTCGCCGACGCCATGCACGAGGCCGGCGCGGGGTACGTCATCTTTACGGTGCTGCAGATCACGCGGCACCTGATCGCCCCCAATGCGACCTTCGACCGCATCAGCGGCTACCAGCCGGGCGAAGCCTGCGCGACCCGCGATCTCATCGAGGACCTCTACCGGTCGCTGAACCAACGCGGCATTCCGCTGCTGCTGTACTACACCGGCGACGGCCCGCGCTTGGACGAAAAGGCCAACGCGCAGTTCGGCTTCCACGGCACTGTCAGCCCGGAGTTCGTGCGGAAGTGGACGGACGTTGCGCGGGAGTACAGCCTCCGCTACGGCGACAAGATCAAGGGCTGGTGGGTGGACGGGTGCTATCCCTGGATCGGCTACAACAACGAGAACCTGGGGCTGTTCGCGGCGGCCCTCAAGGCCGGGAACCCCCACAGCATCGTCGCCTTCAACCGCGGCGTGGACCCGGTCGTGATGTCTTACACCCCGGCCGAGGACTTCACCTGCGGCGAGCAGAACCGGTTCTTCGACATGCCCGCCCAGCGCTGGCTCGACGGCGAGCAGTGGCACATCCTCTCGTACATCGGCACGGGCTGGGGCCAGGCCGGCAGCCAGTACAGCAAGCGGGAGCTGCGTGAGTATGTGTTCGACGTGAACCAGCGCGGCGGGGTCGTCTCGCTGGATGTGCTGCTGTACCGCGACGGCTCGATCGACCGCTCACAGCTGGAGATGCTCAAGGAAGTGCGCCGGGAGCGGAACGAGGGCCGGACCCGCGCGCCGGTGCCGCCGGGGAACCAGGCTTACCGCAAGCAGGCAAAACTGCTGAGCCTGGACGGCTCGCACGAGCTTCCGGTGAACGGCGGCGTCTGGTTCCCCCGGCTCGGCGTGGACGGGCGCCCGGACACCGTTGCGCTGGCCGGGGGCGAGTGGCCCTGGACCTACCACGTGGACTTGGTGGACACGAAGCCGATCCGGCGCGTGAAGGTCACGTTCGGCACGGGCTACCCGACCACGATTGAGGTCAAGCTGTCCGCTGACGGTCAGGCCTGGCAGACCGTCGCCGCGGCGACGGATCAGCAGGGCAAGCCCTTCGAGGCGACCTTCCCGGCGGTGACCGCCCGCTACATCCGCATCTGCTCGGTGAAGCCCGACGGCCCGGGGCAGATGGGCTCGCAGATGTCGGTCGCGGAACTGGAGGTCTACGAGTAGGTGCCGGAGGCATCGTTACGCGACCGCAACGAGTCGTCCAGGTGCGGACCCAAAGCGGCTCGATCTCCAGTGGAACACGGGCTGGCTCGGCTGGACGTCGGTCCCGGCGGCGGTCGCCTGGAGGATCAGCTTGCCGTCGCGGGCCAACTGGGCCCGACGCTGGCCCAGGTTGATGGCCGGGACATCGTAGCGCGCCGCCACGCGTTCGTAGGCGCCGACGGCGTTGGGACACAAAGTCCACGATCAACAGATCGGGACGGTGGCTCAAGACATCGCGTCCCAAGCGGAAGACGCTCAGTCCGGAACCGCGCAAGCCGCCGTCAATCGGCGAGTTGATGACGGTCAATTTCGCGGCCGGATACTGCGCCTGCAGCCACTGGCCGACCGCCACCGTCCACTGGCCCTGGGCGTGGTTGCCGCCCGCGAAGACGGCCACGGTCACATCCTGGCCCGCCCAGAGCGGATCCTGGTAGGGGCCAATCTTCTCGAACGGGATCGGTTGAAAGCCGAGCTGTAGCGCCGGCGAGTCGGGCTACAAGCGAAAGTCGCGCCGCGCCGGGTCGACGAACCTGGGGTCGGCCAGCAGCGAATGCCCGTCCTTGCCTTGCTCACGCCACTGTTCCCAATTCAGCATCCGGTCGGCGTCGGGACGCAGCGTGAGGCTGAACTTCAGCGGCAGTTCCGGCGGCGCGTAGATGCAGTTGTTGTCGAACTCGAAGCCCGCAAAGGCCGACTTGCTGCCGTTGAACGTCCAGACCAACTGTCCGCCTTGCCAGCCGGCCTTGTTCCGCTCGCGCAGCATCTGCCCACCGTCGGCAGTGTAATAGACGATGTTGCGGGCAAAGCTGCCGGGAGCGCAGGTGTGGTGCGTTGCTGGATCGACGCCGAACGGGCCATCAGCGAGGGCCTGCGGGAAATGGCTTGCCGGCTGAACCGCGGAGCTTGGCCGGATCGCCTCTGGCAGCAACCAGACTCGTTTAACGGCAAACCGAAGGCGTCGGCTAACACGACACGCAGGCGCCTTCGGCTTGCCGTTAAACGAGGATGCGTCCGCCGCGGGTCCATGTTCGGACCCGCGTGATAGACGCCCCGACGCCGGCCGCTGTTCACGGCTACTTGCCCGGCCGCACGGTGCGGGCAAAGCCGACGTCGATGTACTGGCCGCCGCCGGTCTGCCGGCAGTGCACGGCGATCACGTTCTGGCCCGAACGGAAGGCCGCCCGGCCAGCCGGGTTCAACGGCAGCAGTTCATAGTCGACCGTGAAACCGCCCGCCGTCGCGGCCAGCACGCCGTTGATGTAGATCTCCACATCCTCGTCGTGATGGCACTTGACCGCCACGTCGTCCAGCTTGGTGTCCGGCAGCGTGAACTCGCGCCGCAGCCAGATGTTCTGCGTGTTCCACTCGGTGCGGACAATCGAGCCCGGCGTGCCCTGCGTCCCAAAGCCCGCGGGGCCTTGCTTCCACTGGCTGGCGTCAAAGTCGGCTTTCTGCCAGCCATCCGCCGGCTTCTGCGTCGTGTAGCGCCAGACCAGGCCCTCCTCGTCCGCCGTCGGCAACACGGTCACCAGCACCGGCGGCTTGGGCATCGGAGCAAACTCCTTGGACTTGGTCTTGTCCCGGCCCGCGTACTTGGCCCACACCGCCTGGTCGTACAGCATCGGCAGGAACACGCCGCCCACGACCGGCCGCGCGGTGAAGCCGACTTTCTTGGCCGTCTTCGTCTGGTACCAGTCGGTCATCGGCGAACGATCCGGCGTCTCGTTCAGGAACAGGATCACGGGATCCACCAAGGCCTCGAAGTCGGCCCGATCCTGCGTCAATGTCGCCGTCCATAGGATCCAATCGAGCTTGGTGTACGTCTGCCGGTTGTCCAGCGGCAGGCCGTAGCGGTTCTGCACCTTGCGATAGTAATCCATTTCCTTCCGCGCCACCTCGGCGGGAAACAAGTTCAAGCCCAGGATGCGATCCCAGACCAGGTTGTACTTCTGACTCCACGTGTCGGGCTTGTCGAACGCCAGCCGATAGTGGTCGCCGGCGTCGGCTTCCTTGACCCAGCGGGCGGCGAACTCTTTCGCCAGCTGGCCATACTCGGCTGCCTTGGCCTGGTCGCCCCGCATCGCGCACAACTTGGCAAACGCGCCCAAGCCGCAGATCGCCTTGGCACTCAAGTTCACGTTGTGGGCCAGGTGCCCGGCAAAGTCGTCGGTGCACAGCTGGTTCTCCGGATCGAACCCTTTCGCCTTCAGGTACTCGGCCCACTTCTCCAACTGCGGCCAGTACAGGCCGGCGAAGTCCGCGTGGCCTTCCATCTGGGCGACCGCGGCCATCAGTAGCAGCAAGTTGCCGCTCTCCTCGACCGGCATCTGGTTCTCTTCCGTGCGCTCGCCGCCGCCGTAGCGCTGGCCGTTGGCGTGCGGGTACTGGCCCAGATCGTGCGGGGCGAAGGGGAACTTCCAACGTTCCGAAGCCGCATAGTTCATGAACGGCACCAGGAACGACTTGGCTAGCGACGGGCCGAGCAGCAGGAACTGCGGAGCCATCGGGTAGAACACGTCGGACGTGCCGATGCAGCCGTTGGAATGGTTCTCCTTGCAGAACGAAATCGGCTGGCCGTTGTCGTCCGCCACGAACTTGCCCGCGGCAAAGCACTGCCGATAAGCCAGTGCGGACAACTTGGCGTAGTTCTCGCCGCCCGCCTTGGTCAGATCGGCCATCAGTTCCTCGTCGAACGCCTGGCAGCGCTGCTGCAACGCGCCGTATTCGGTCGCCGCGGCCCGCAGCAGATCAGCCGCTTCCCAGCCGTTGCGCCGCCACTCGGGCCGCAGATTCTGCCGCATGTACTGGATCGAGTACAGGTCGTCATAGGCCACCATCAGCCAGCGGGCCACCGACGTGCCGCCAACCTGGCCCGCGTCCAGCACCACCGCTGCCACCGGCGCTTCGCCGGCGGCGACCGGCATCTGCTGCTTGACCATGGGGTACTCTTGGCCCGCGGCAAAGGCGTCGCGGGCGAGGCTGTCGGGCAAGATCAAGGACCGCACGCCCGCCTGGTTGGGCGCGGCGACGTACAGATATCCCCAATCGATCCGCAGGTCGTCGCCCCGCTTGGCGAGCACCGGCTGATCCTGCGAACCGACTTTCACGACCTCCAGCTGGTCGGTCCCCTCCTGCGACAACACGACTTGCTGGCGCGGTTCGTTGACCGTGATCTCGGCGGCCGCGTCAAAGTAAAAGGCGACGGCGTGGGACTGGCCGTCGGTCGCTTTCGCTTCGTAGCTCACATAGGTGACCGGCCGCGAGAGGATGTCGATATCTTCCGGCAAGGCGGGAGTGGTGAACGTCAAGGTCAGCGCCACGCCGGGGCCCTCGAACGTGACCAGGGTCCGCGTCGGCAGGACGGTCAGGCCGGTCTGTTTCAGCGCGGGCAGCCGACTGGGGCTGGCGCCCATCACGCGGTATGCCTGGCCGTCGATCCGCACCAGGCTGGTCAGCCGCTGCAGCTTGCCCGTCCAATGCGTCGTGTCCTCGTCGGCCAGGTTGTCTGCTGGCGACCAGATGCTGAAGTACGGATCGCAAGCCACCAGCGGCGTGGCGGGCGGGACGAGCTTGCCGGCCTCGGCCTGGCGGGGCGGCGGCGGCGTGTAGACCGTCTTGTTGACTTCCGCGATCCGCGCCTCGAACCCTTTGATCATCGCCCGGTCGTAAGTCATCAGGCCGTTGACTTCGATTTCCACGTCGGTGGTCTGCGTGTAGACGGCGGCGCACAGGCCCTCGTCGTCGGTCAGCTGACGCAACTTCTTGATCAGCGCCACATAGGCCTCGGTCAGGGCCTCGCGGGTCGTGAAGCTGCGATAGCCCCAGTTCGCCTCGTCCTGCCACGTGTGGCCCTTGATCGGCAGGCCCAGCCCGCCGAATTCGCCCAGCACCCCGGCGCGATTGGCTTCCAGCTTCGGGGCGCCCGGGCCGGGATAGTTGTGCATGTCGCTCACGTCGCCGACGTTGCGGTCGGTCCAGCCGGAGGCGTTATTCACCAGACGCGTGGGATCCCACTGCTTGATCAGGTCCACATAGCGGCCCGTTTCGTGCTGGCCCCAGCCCTCGTTGAACGGGACCCACATGACGATGCTCGGGTGGTTGACCAGGCCCTCGACCAGCCGCTTCAGCTCCAATTCGTACTGCGTGCTGGCTTCGTCCGATCGCCGCTGGTCGTCCTTGCCGCCAAAGTTGCCGCTGGGCATATCCTGCCAGACCAGCAGGCCCAGCTTGTCGCACCAGTAGTACCAGCGGTCGGGCTCGACCTTGACGTGCTTGCGGGCCATGTTGAAGCCCAGTTTGCGCGTCATCTCGATGTCGTATCGCAGGGCCTCGTCGGTCGGCGCCGTGTACAGCCCGTCGGGCCAGAAGCCCTGATCGAGCGGCCCGAACTGGAACAGCGGCTCGTTGTTCAGCATCAGCCGCTGGATGCCTTTCTCGTCCTTGCCCAGAGCGATCTTGCGCATCCCGAAGTAGCTCTCAAGCTGGTCCGCCGGCTGGCCGTTTTCCAGCAGCGTGATCCGCAGTCCGTACAGGAATGGCGAATCGGGCGACCACAGCTTGACGTCGGGGACCTTGATCGTCAGGACCTCGCCGATCTGCGGCGGCAGCGAGCGGGTCGTCCGCCGCACGACCAAGGTCTCCTGCTGCACGACCTGCAGGCCGTCCAGCACTTCGACCTTCAGTTCCGGCGTCCCGCCCGAGACCACGCCATGCAAGGCGACGGTCACGGTCGAATCGTCGATGTTGGGCGTGATGCGGAGCGAGTCAAGGTTGGCTTTGCCGACGGGTTCCAGCCACACCGTCTGCCAGATGCCAGTCGTCGGCGTGTACCAGATGCCGCCCGGATTGCGGACCTGCTTGCCGCGCGCCTGGTGGCCGACGTCGACCGGGTCCCACACGCTAACGACGATTTCCTGCTCGCCCTGCGGCTTCAAGGCGGCTGTGATATCCAAGCTAAAGCCATCGTAGCCGCCTTGATGGGTCCCGATCTGCTGGCCGTTGACCCACACGGTCGTATCCCAATCAACGGCGCCAAAATGCAGCAGGACGTTTTTGCCTTCCCAGCCCTCCGGCGTCTGGAACGTGCGGCGATACCACAGCCGGTTGGCCTCGCCGACAGGTTTCATTACGCCCGACAGGGCCGACTCGACGGCAAACGGGACCAGGATCTGGCCGTCCCAAGCCGTCGGTTGGGCGGCATCCTTGGCCACGATCGCATAGCTCCACAAACCGTTCAGGTTCAGCCACTGCTGGCGGACCAGTTGCGGACGCGGGTATTCCGGCAGGGCCTTGTCCGGCTGCACATCCGCCGCCCAGCGGGTCATCAGCCGCCCCTGGGCCGGCTGCCAAGCCGCGGCGGAACCGCACAGCGCCAGCGGCCCGGCGGCGACCAGGCACAGCACGAGAGAAATCATGCGCGTTTTCATCAGTGAGAGGACTCCTGTTGTTGCAGCAAGCTGGGAACCGACCTGCGGCCCGGGGCCGCAGCACGCAGGCCGAATTCTACACCGCGAACGCTGGAAAATCAGGAGGGGATCACCGGCGCTGCGCTTCCCACTTCTCCCTTTGGCGCGGGTTCTGACACCGGTATCTGGAGGCTCGCTCCGATCAACTCACCAGTTCGAGACTTCCCCACAGACTGGGATCCTCGTCGATCGGAAACTCGGATCCCATCGTCAACGTTTGCCAGCCCAACTCGCGATCCACCACGGCGTAGGTGAATCCGAGCCGCGGATGCTCCGACGGTTCGTAACCGGTCAGCGCGGCGGCGGGAATCATAGCCTGCAAGCTGTATCCGCCCGCACACAGGCTGGCGCGGACGCGAAGCGTCGCCTCGGCAACCGATTTGGGGTTTTCGCGGGCTCGGTTGATCTCCGCCAGCCGACCCAGCGGCTCGTTCTCGGCGGCTCCTCCCCCGGTGGGCAGAAACACGAACCGATGGCAGAAGCGACTCGCCCGGTGGATGTTGTGCGTGTCCCGGGTATCAATCCAAACGTGCAGTCCGTCGCTGTCTTCGATCCGCGACGACCGGCACCAGACGTTCTGCCGCTTGCCGGAGACCTGGACCGTGAACAGCAATCCCTCGTCGCTCCAAGCCGCTCGCACATCAGCAAACTTGGGCCGCCCGTCCAACTCGCCAAAACTGGGCAACGCGTACTGCGGATCAAGTTCGACCGCCTTGGCAGACCACAGCGGATCGCACCGGCGGCACGGCACGGAGAAGCGGAACAGAAATGTCGGAGCCAGCAACGGGTCGCTCATGGTTGTGCCGTGGGAAAGTGGTTGCTGCATCTTACACGCTCGC
>CAIYOB010000882.1 GCA_903927685.1 uncultured Planctomycetaceae bacterium | reverse complement strand
GGCCTGACGGTGGAGACGGTCGAAGACTGGACCAGTCGCGTTGTCCGCACCTGGGAGATTTGCCAGCAACGGGTGCGGCGTTCCGGCGTCCGCTGGCTGGCTCGGCTGATCGATCGTGACACGGTGCTGTTTCTCGATCGCTTCGAAACGATCCTCGCGGCCTACCGGAGCGGCGCGATGGCCTATGGGTGCTTGGTTGCCAGAAAATGAGACGGCGGAGGTCAGCATGGAAGCGCAGGTGGAGGGAGCCACGCAGCCTTGGCGACGCGTTGCCGGGTTGGCGTTCGGGCTGGGGACCCAGTTGCTGTTCGTGGTCACGGTCTGGTACTTGTTCTGGTTCCTGTACGGGGACGGGCGGGCCGCGGCGGCGGACTTTGGGTGGATCGATTCGCTGTTGGCCCTGCAGTTCGCAGCCGTGCACAGCATGCTGCTGTTGCCGACTGTCCGCGAGGGACTCAAACGCTGGCTGCCTGCGGAGTTGTACGGGTGCCTGTTCTGTGTCGCGACCTGCGGTGGCCTGTTGCTCGCCTACGCGTTCTGGCGCGCATCCCCGGTGGTGGTGTGGGATCTGCACGGGCCGGCCGGCGTGGCGATGCAGGTCGCCTTTGGCCTGTCCTGGGTGGCCCTGCTGTACAGCCTGAGCTTGACAGGCTTGGGCTATCAAACCGGATTGACTCAATGGCTGTACTGGCTGCGTGGGCGGCGCCTGCCGCGGCGCGAATTTGAGCCCCGCGGCGCGTACCGTTGGCTGCGGCATCCGGTGTACTTGAGCTTTCTGGGGCTCATCTGGTTCACGCCTCGGATGACGCTGGATCACGCCGTGCTGACCGCTCTCTGGACGGCGTATATCTTCTACGGCAGCTACCTGAAGGACGAGCGGTTGGCGCATTACCTGGGCGAGCGGTACCGCGCGTACCAGCGGTGCGTGGCTGGTTATCCGTTCCTGCCTTGGGGACCTTTGGGCAAGCTGCGGGCGCCCGCCGCGGAATCGCTGCCGGCGGCTTCGCCAAACTCCTCGACCCGTCAAGCTGGCTGAGAGGTGACTCGGCATGGCCGATCGACAAACACGCCAACTGCGGCTGATCCTGATCTATCTCCTCATCGCAGCCCCGTTCATTTTGCTGGGGGCCGCTCGGTCGTTGCAGTCGAATGCCAATTCGCCGCTCGATTGGGTGCCTGCGACGTTTGCTCCGCGCGCCGAGTACGATGCCTTTTGCCGGGCGTTCGGCCCGGGCGACACGGTGGTGGCCAGTTGGGACGGCTGCACGCTGGACGAGCCGAAGCTGGACGCCTTGTGTCACGAGTTGCGCCAGTCGCCGTCGTTCCGCTCGGGAGAGACCTGGCTGTTCGAGCGTGTCGTGTCCGGCCGGGAAGTGCTGGAGAACCTGACTGCCGGTCCCGCGCCGGTGGCGGCCGGCGAGGTTTCCCGGCGGTTCCGCGGTAGCCTGATCGGCCCGGACGGCCGGACGACCTGTGTCGTCATCACCTTGACGGCAACCGGGCTCCGCCAGCGCGAGCGACTGGTGGCGTCGATCCAGGACGAGATCGAACGGACCTGCGGCGTGGCCCGCAGCGCGCAGCACTTGGCCGGGCCGGTGATCGACGGACTGTCGGTCGACGTCGCCAGCCGGACGGCCCTGGATCGGCTGGGGTTGCCGTCGGCGCTGGTGGTGTTGGTCGCCGCTTGCGTTTGCCTGCGTTCGGTCCGCGCCGGCTTGTTCGTCTTCGGGCTGTCGGTCTTCTGCCAGGCAGCGACGCTGGCGCTGCTGCACTTCAGCGGCGAGACGATGAGCGCCCTGCTGATCGTGCTGCCGCCGCTGATCCAGGTGCTTGCGGTCGCCGGGGGGATCCACCTGGCCAATTACTACTTTGACGCCGTGCCTTCGCACGGCGTGCAGGGCGCGTCGGCCGAAGCCGTGCGCCGCGGCTGGCTGCCGTGCCTCCTGTCTTCCGGAACCACGGTGGTCGGCATGGCCTCGCTGATGGCCAGTCAGCTGTTGCCGATCCGCTCGTTCGGCGCCTATTCGGCGGCCGGTTTGACGCTCACAACGGTGTTGCTGTTGACAATGCTGCCGGCGCTGTTGGCGACTTGGCCGCCCCGGCGCCGGCCGGTGGCGAGCGGAATCCCCGAGGACGCGGCCCCGCGATCGGGCGCGATCTGGGCGCCGTTGACGGAGTTCTTGTCCCGTTATCATCTCGAGGCCGTGGCGGTGGCCGTGCTGCTGATGGCCGGCTGCGGATTGGGGCTGCGTCACTTGACCACCTCGGTGCGGATCCAGACCTTGTTTGCGGCCGACAGCCGGATCATCCAGGACTATGCCTGGCTGGAGCAGCACATTGGCCCGCTGGTGCCGATCGAGGTCGTGGTGAGTTGCGACGAGAACTGCCGGCTGGCGTTGCGGGAACGGCTGCTGCTGCTATGGAAGCTGGCCCAAGCCGCATCCCGCGACAAGGCCGTCGGCGGGACGCTGTCCGCCGTGGAACTGCTGCCGGCCTTTCCTGACCCCGGATCGCTGCCGCCCGGGGCTTATGAGCCGCTCGTCGCCGAGATCCTGGAGGCCAGCCGGCCGGGATTCATCCAGTCGGCCCGGTTGCACATGGAAGGCTCCCAGGAGCAGTGGCGGCTGACCGTGTACGTCAGCTCCCTGAGCAACATCGACTACGGCCAGTTCCTGGTTCGGCTGCAGCAGCGGCTGGATCCTGTGCTCCGCGAGGCGTTAGGAACCGCAGCGACGGGCGTCTCGACGCACTACACCGGCATCATGCCGCTGGTCCACGAGATCCAGCGGCAGCTGATGCGTAACCTGTTCCAGAGTTTCCTGTCGGCCCTTGCCGTGATCGTGCTGGTCATGATCGTCGCCCAGGCAGGCGTTGCGGCAGGGTTGGTTGCGATGATCCCGAACGTGTTTCCCTCGCTGATCGTGTTTGGGCTGTGGGGCTGGACGCACGCCTCCCTGGATATCGGCACGGTGATGACGGCCAGCATCGCGCTGGGCATGGCCATCGACGACACGCTGCATTACTTGACGTTCTTCCAGCGTGGACTGGCCCTGGGAAGGAACCGCCGCGACTGCGTGCTCTGGTCGTACCAGCACTGCGGCCCGGCGATGTTCCAGACCTCGCTGATCTGCGGCTTGGGACTGTCGCTGTTTTGGGTCAGCGATTTCCTGCCGACCAGCCGCTTTGCGGGCATGATGGTCGCCTTGATTACCTTGGCCCTGATCGGCGACCTGGTGCTCCTGCCGACGCTCCTGCTGGGACCGCTGGGACGGCTGTTCCTGCCCAGCCAAGAAGCTATCGAATCAGCGCCGCCTCAATCGTCAATCCGGGGCCGAACGCCAGTGCGACGCAGGGAAGAGTGTCCGGTTGCCTGCGCAGACGCTGGAGGATGAACAGGACCGTCGGCGACGACATGTTGCCGCACTTGGACAAGACCTCCTGCGAGACTCCGAGCAGCGCCGGATCGAAGCCGGCCGCGGCGGCACAGGCGGTCAGGATCTTCGGCCCACCCGGATGCACTGCCCAGGCGCGGATCTGGGCGATCGCCAAGCCATGCTCGGCCAGCCACGCCTCCAGCCACGGACCAAGGAGACCGCGAATGACCTCCGGCACGCGGGGGGAAAGGGTCATCTGAAAACCGTGGTCGCCGATGCGCCAGCTCATCAGGTCGGCCGTTCCGGGCACCAAGGCCGAACGATGCTGGACGATCTGCCAAGGCAGGTCAGCGGCCCGGCTGCCTTGCCCCACCACCGCTCCTGCGCCGTCGGAGAACAGCGAATTGGCGACCAGCTGCTGAGGCTCGCACGTATACTGATGGTGCAAGCTGCACAATTCGACCGCGCACACCAGCACGCGGGCTTGGGGATCCGAACTCGCAAAGCCGCCCGCCACGCGCAGGCCGTTCAGAGCCCCGTGGCAGCCCATGAACCCCGTGTGCGTCCGAGCCACGTCCCGCGGCAGGCCCAGCTCCTCGATCAGCTGGATGTCCACGCCGGGGGCGCTGAACCCGCTGCAGCCGACGGTTACCAGATGCGTGACCTGAGCCGCGCCGACTCCGGCGTCTGCCAGGGCCGCGCGTGCTGCGCGCGCCGCCAGACCCGGGGCGTCCGACTCATACCGTTGCATCCGCTGGGCCGTCGACGGGCCCGCGTCGTCCGCGCCTCGTGCCGGCGGATAGAACGACTGCCGCGCCGCCGCGCCGTCCGGCGACGATTCGAGCAGCACCAGGTGCCGCGTGTGGACGCCGGCCCGGCGGTACAGCGCGGGAATTGCGGTAGTTCGCTGGCCGGAGCCGGCCAGCAGGTTCACCGCCTGATCGGCGGCATCCGCCTGGCTGATCGCGTGGGGAGGCACGGCCGTCCCCACGCCGAGGATTTGCAGTGTCATGAAGTTCTCAAGGCGATTCCCCGCGCTGGGCTCCGCTGCCGGTTGAGACTGGCCATCGCGTACCGCGGTAACCACGGCAGCCAGCGGCACGTGCCCAAGGCGGCAGGCACAGCCCACGGACGGCGGAGCAAGGCCGCCAGGAAACGGCACAGGCTCGTGCGGTCCTGGACCATCCGCCGGTGCGTCCGCTCCCAAGCGGCCGCCAAGGCGTCGTCCCACGTCCGGCACCCCTGGACCACCAGCGGCGCCACGGCCACCGCGCTGGTCAGGCCAAAGGCCATGCCCTCGCCCGTAAACGGCTCGACATATCCGGCGGCGTCGCCGAGCACGAACAGCCGCGGCCCGGCGATCCGGCCCGCCCGGCGCGTGAGCGGTGGCGTGCCTTGCCAGGCGGCTTGCTGCAGGTCGTCGGGAACCGTCATGCCGGCCTCCGCCAGGATCGATGCGGCGACCTCCGCCGGTCCCGACGCGGCACGCAACGCTTGCGGACTGACCGCCGCCGCCACGTTCAAACGGCCGTCTTCGACCACGGTCAAGCCGACATAGCCGGCTCGGCCGACAACCAGCGTGATGCGGCGGGGCGGATAGTCGCTCAACCCGCCCCGCAGCGACGCCCCAAGGCCCACGTGCGATTCCGCTGCGACGTGAGGCTGATACTCCGGCCAGTCTTTCAAGCTGGATTGCAGCAAGCCGTCGGCGACCGCCACCACCTCGGCGGTGGCCTCGCCGCGTTGGCCCCGGGCGTGGAGCGTGACAAGCCGTCGCTGGTCGGCGGTGCGGTGCTCGACCAGGGCCGTGGTGCCGGGGAGAAAACAGGCTCCCGCTGCGACCGCCGCGCGTACCAGTTCCGCATCCAACCGGTACCGGGAAATCGCCGCGCCGCCCGGCAGCGACAACGTTAGACGCCGGCCACGATGAGCGATCCGCAGTTCGGCCAGCGAAATGGCGCCCAGTTGCGGGACCAGAGGCCCCAGGCCCGCCTGATCCAGCGCGGCCAGGGCCCGCTGGTTCAGGCAGCCTCCGCAGACCTTGTGCCGCGGAAAGGTCTTGGCGTCGACCAGGAGCGTGCGTGGCCCCGCCGATGCGATTTGCCGAGCCGCCAGGGCTCCTACCGGGCCCGCGCCGATAACCAGTGCGTCCCAGCGCGTTCGGCAGGCTTCGTCTACGTCGATGGTGGCACCGGCGGTCATGGCTTCCTCCAGGTCAAACGAAACCGTTGCGGCCAATGGCAATGGACCACCGCGTCCTGCAATCCCGCCTGTCGAACCAAGTGCTGCAGTTCGCGCAGCGTGTACGCGGCCCGCACGGACTGAGGCCCGTCCTCGTGGACGATCCGCGAGCGGCTGAGCAGCCGGCATCCCAGCCAAGCGAGCCCCCAACCCAGCAGGGTCCTCCGCAAGTCGTCAATGATCACAGCTTTCCGGGCGGCGGCCGCCATGCGCTGCAGCAACGTCAGCGCGCTTGACTCGTCCAAGTGATGCAAGAACAGCGTACAGAAGATGACATCGTAGTCCTGGGGAAGCGTCGCCGCCAATGCGTCGCGCTGGAAGAACTGAACATTGTCGAACCGCCCGCGCCCTGCCAAGGCTTGGGCGTGGGCCACCGCCGTTGGGCTCAGGTCCCAGCCGTGCAGGACCAGCGGCAGGCGGGCACGCCGAGCTGCGGCGGCGAGCGCACAGATCACATCGCCGCCACCGGAGGCCAATTCGAGAATGCGGACAGGCGACCGCGGCGGACCGTGGCAGGACTTGACGGCTTCCCGCAGGGCGGACCACAGCGTGCGGCTGGTGCCGCTCCACTGATTGATCCGCCCTAACCCAGCCAACGCGCCGCGGTGAATCGTTTCCTCGAGCCCCGGCTGATCCATCAATTCCGGCCGGAGAGTCCGCTGGGACAATTTCACGGGGCAAGCCTCAGCGCACGTCCACCCATTGGCCCGACTTGGCACTGGCCAGGACCGCGTCGCAGACCTTCTGGGTCTCCAGGGCGTCGCGGAAGTTGGGCGAGGCTTGCTGGCCCTGGCCCATCGCGGTCAGGAAGTCGGCCAGCTGGTGGATGAAGGTGTGCTCGTAGCCGATCTGCAGCCCGGGCACCCACCAGTTCTTCATGTACGGCATGTCGCCGTCGCTGATGTGGACCGAGCGCCAGCCGCGGACCACGGAATCGTCGGCGTGGTCAAAGTACTGCAGCCGGTGCAGGTCGTGCAGGTCCCAACGCAGCGACGCTTTCTGGCCGTTCAGCTCCAGCGTGTACAGCGCCTTGTGGCCGCGGGCGTACCGCGTGGACTCGAACAAGCCCAGCGAGCCGTTGGCAAAGTGGCACATGAACGCGCAAGCGTCGTCGATGCCCACCGGCTCGACCTTGCCCGTCTCGACGTTCTTCCGCTCCTTGATGAACGTCTCGGTCATCGCACAGACGTCCTTGATGCCGCCGTTCAGCCAGACGGCCGTGTCGATGCAGTGGGCCAGCAAGTCGCCGGTCACGCCGGACCCGGCCGCCTTGACGTCCAGCCGCCAAGTCGCCATGCCGCCCTGCGGGACGTCGGCGGAGATCGTCCAGTCCTGGAGGAACTGGGCCCGATAGTGGAAGATCCGGCCCAAGCGGCCTTCGTCCAGCAGCTTTTTGGCCAGCGTCACCGCAGGCACGCGGCGATAGTTGTACGAGACCATGTTCGGGATTTTGGCGTTCTCGACCGCCTCGACCATCTGCTCGGCCTGAGCCGTATTCAACGCCAGCGGCTTTTCGCACAGGATAGCCTTGCCGGCCTTGGCAGCCGCCAAGGCGATCTCCGCGTGGACATTGTTGGGCACGCAGATATCGACCAGGTCGATGTCATCCCGCTCGATGACCTTGTGCCAGTCGGTCTCGACGCTCTCGTAGCCCCAACGCTTGGCGAACGCCTCGGCGACGTCCTTTTCCAGCCCGCAGATGACTTTCAGTTGCGGCTGATAGGGCACGTCAAAAAAGTGGTTCACCTGGGAATAAGCATTCGAATGGGTGCGTCCCATGAACCCGTAGCCGATCAGGCCGACGCGCAGCGGTTTGGTCATTGAAAGTCCTTTCGAGTTGAGGGAGGTTACTCACGCCAGCCGTGCGCGTCGCGCACGGCGATCATCGACGCCAGGATCTTGTTCCACGTCTCGGGCATCATCATCACGTCGTTGGGGAACATGCAGCCGTCCCAGCAGACGTGACGGAATTTCTTGGTGACCTGGCCGTCCGCGCCGCGCATCCAGAAGCCGGCGCGTTTGACGATATCCAGTTTGCCGTTCGGGTCGTCCGGCAAGCAATGCCGGCCGGTCTTGTCATGCGATCCGGAGCCCTTGACGGTGGCGTCATTCTGAGCGACATGGAAGTCGATGGTCCAGGGCCGCAGGGCGTCGGTCAGCGTCTTGTACGCTTGGTCCAACGCCGCTTCGTCCCGCCAGTCGAAATTCGCCGGCAGCAGGGCGTCCTCGGGAGCGTTGTAGCCCAGCAGGTACAGCAGCGTGTGAGCCATGTCGGCTTGAAAGCCCAGCGTCTGCGGCCGATCGACCAGTTCCAGCAGTTGGACCATGCTCTTCAGGCTGTGCATCCCGCCCCAACAGATCTCGCCTTCGGCCGCCAGCTGTTCGCCATGCGCCTCGGCGATGTCGCACGCTTTGCGGAAGGTGTCCGCGATCCGCTTGGTGCTCTCCAGCGGATTGGCCGACCAGTCGTGGACGCCGCAGGCCGAGTCCAGGCGGACGGCGCCATGCGGCCGGACGCCCAGTTCCCGCAACCGCTTGGCGATCCGGCAGCCCTTCAGGACCTGCGTCAGGAATTTCTGTTGTTCCTCGGCATCCCCCATCGCCGAGCCGCCACCCGTGGGCGGCCACACCGGAGCCACCACCGTGCCGATGACCAATCCGCGCGAGGAAGCCTTGTCGGCCAACCGGCGCAGCTCGTCGTCCGTCGCATCGATATTGATGTGCGGCAGGAACAGGAACAGGTCAAAGCCGTCGAATCTGACGCCGTCCACGGCCGCCGCCGCGGTCAGGTCCAGCATCGTGTCGAGATCGATCGGCGGCTCGGAATCCGGCCCCTTGCCGACCACGCCGGGCCAAGCCGCATTGTGCAGTTTGGGATAGTTGTTGACATGGGTGCTCATCGCCATGGACCTTTCGTACCGGAGGGGCAGTGTCCTACTCGTCCGCTTTTCCCGGCTCGACAAACAACGGGTGGATTCTCCCCTTTATCGTGCTTGCAGACCCCGGGGGTTTCCTTTTTTAGTCGATTTGAAACGGATGGGCAATAATGGGACGCCGTTTCCCAACCGGCTAGATCTGTGGGAAGAAACCGCCCGCAATTGCCCGCAATCGCTCGGCGTCCAATAACTGGACCCGATGGTTGTCCAGTTCGACCACCAGCCCCGATTCGATGAACCGGCTGAGCGTGCGAGAAAACGTCTCGCTGGTCAGGTTCAAGTGGCTGGCCACATGCCGTTTCAGCGTTGGCAGCCGCACCGCCCCGTCTTCTTCGGGTGGCGCCTCCAACAGGAACCTCGCCAGCCGGCCTGCCGCATCGCGCAAGACGACGTCCTCCATCAATGACAAGAAGTGCCGCACCCAAAACGTGAGCCCGATCATCATCTGCAGGCACAGCTGATGATCCTCGTGCAGGGACTTGCGAAACGGCTCCAGGGGAATCAGCACGCACGAGGAATCCGCCACCGCCTCGGCGTTCGCCGGACAGTTGAACCCTCCGATCGCCGCCACTTCGGCGAACGTGTTCCCCGGACCCAGCAGATGCAAAACGTGCTCCTTGCCATTGGGCGCGACCTTGAAGACGCGGACCATGCCGGTGGCCACGACGTAGACCCCGGGACACGCGTCGCCCTGACGAAAAATGATCTGCCCCTTGTTAAAGCTGCGAAGGCTCGCAATCTGGGAAAGCCCGTTCAGGCGTTGGGCGTCCAGCTGGGCGAAAAACGGGCAACTTTTCAAGATCTCGTTGGCGGTATCCGACAAAACATGTTCCTTGATTGACGTGACAGTGCCTGGCGCGCGGACCCCGACGCGTCAGCGAGGCTGGCTTGGCTGGCCGTCCTCGCTGACGCGTCGGGTTGCGATGGGCTTGCGAACTAGCCAAGCCCGGGGAAGCCGCCGGGGAGCGGTTCGGGCGTTTATTTGACTTGCGTCAAGGACGCGCCGCCAGGGGTATGGTCTATAATTCGGCCATGTTCAAGTGATGAAGTGGCCGCTGTCACCGGTCGGCACCGCGCCGGCTCGCGGCAGTATTTCTTTTAGCCTCCCAATTAGGAGCAATGCGATGTTTTGTAATCAATGCGAACAGACCGCTCATGGCACCGGTTGCGTGCTGTCCCCCGGCGTTTGCGGCAAGAACGATGACGTGCAATCGCTGCAGGAGACGCTGCTGTACGGCTTGAAGGGCATGGCGTCGTACGCGCATCATGCCCGGCGTCTGGGCAAGACGGACGAAGGCGTCAATGCGTTTATCGAAGAAGCCCTGTTCGCGACCGTGACGAACGTGAATTTCGATATGGATTCGTTGTTCGAGTTGTGCCTGGAATGCGGCAAGCAGAACCTTCGCACCATGGAACTGTTGGACCAGGGGCATGTCGAGACGTACGGAGCGCCGTCGCCGGCGGAAGTCTGCGAAGGCACCAAGGCGGGCCCTGGAATCTTGGTCACGGGGCACGACATGGTGGACTTGGACAACCTGCTGCGGCAGTGCGAAGGGACGGAGATCAACGTTTACACGCACGGCGAGATGCTGCCGGCGCACATGTACCCCAAGCTCCGCGAACATCCGAATCTGGCGGGCCACTACGGCGGCGCCTGGCAGAAGCAGAAATCCGAGTTCGAGGCGTTTTCGGGCCCCGTACTGGCGACGACCAACTGTGTGCTGATCCCGCGGCCGACCTACGCCGATCGGCTGTTCAGCACGCGCGTCACGGCGGTGCCCAACGGCAAGCGGATCTGCAATGACGACTATTCCGAGGTGATCGCCAAGGCCAAGGCGTGTGCTCCGCTGCCGCAGGCCAACGGCAAAAGGTCGACCGTCGGCTTCCACCACGACGTGATCCTGGGCGTGGCGGACACGATTGTCAGCGCGGTCAAGGAGGGCAAGATCCGACGGTTCTTTGTGATCGGCGGCTGCGACGGCGCCGAGCCGGGCCGGAACTACTTTTCCGAATACGCCCAGGCGACCCCGGCGGACACGTTCATCCTGACGCTGGGCTGCGGCAAGTACCGCATCCGCGATTACGATTACGGCACGCTGCTGGGCCTGCCGCGGTTGCTGGACATGGGCCAGTGCAACAACGCATACGGTGCGATCAAGGTCGCCGTCGCCTTGTCCCAAGCCTTCAACTGTTCGGTGAACGACCTGCCGCTGACGCTGGTGATTTCCTGGTTCGAGCAGAAGGCCGTGGCCGTGCTGCTGACCCTGCTGCATCTGGGGGTCAAGGGCATTACGATCGGCCCGAATCCGCCGGGATTCATCACACCCAACGTGTTCAAGGTCCTGCAGGAAAAGTACGACCTGCGGCTGACCAGCAAAGACGCCGCGGCGGATCTGGCCGCCGCGATGGCCGGGTAGTTCCTCGCCCGGATTTGGAAATGGCGTCGAGCCCCCAGGGTCTTTCCACTGGGGGCTCGGGACTGTGGGCTCGCTGCGCTCGCCCCCAGGCACCCGGCACCGCGACGCTTGAAGTTGCCTTAGACCCCTCCCGCGTGCGGGAGGGTTGCGCTTCCCCGTAGGACGGATTGGCAATCCGTCCCACCACCCTCCCGCGCGCGGGAGAGTCCAGCTCTTGATCCATCTCGTTCTCCAATGGTAGCCACCACGCTCCCGTGCGCGGAAGGGTCGGACGCGGTAGCGGCTGGGGAGGGACGCCGCTTCTGACCCAGCTGCAGCATGGCGAGTATCTCCCGAATCGTGCCCGGATTCAGAACCGCCGCCTCCGCGGGATACTTGACCCGGAGTTCCATTCTGGAGATGATATTAGCGGCTCGTTCGAGTCTGCCTTCTTCTCCGTCCCGCCCTGCGGCCGGGATCTTGAGCGTCGGCTTATTCCTAGCGGCAAGAAAGCGATCGGTATGCTTGCGAAACGCACGCGATGTCACTCCATTCCTTGGTTGTTGTCCCTCTTGCTCCTGAACGTGGTCGGTTGCGGCGGCCAGAGCGTCAGCGATTTGGCGTCCTCCGTCAAGGATGCCGCCACGCAAGGCGTCCAGTCGGTCAAGGATACCGCCCAGCAGGTGTCCCAGGATGTGACCGGGGCAGCTCAAAATGTGACGGACAAAGCGAGTCAGACGCTGGAACTGGCCGGCACCATGAAGCTGACGGTTGACCAGCCGGTGGAGATTCCGGCCTGCTATGCCAGTTTTTCGCGGGTTGATGCTGCAGGAGCGGGTGTTCTGGAACTGAAGAGCTATCGGGACGCCCAAGGGGAATCGCAGCCCTCGGTGCTGGTTCACGCCCCGTGCTCGGTCAACACGCTGACGGAGCTGACGGGCCAGACGCTGGCTGCTCAAATGTTCCTGCAGCCGGAAGCGGACGGTCCGCTGTGGACCGCCACGACTCAGCCCGTGTCCTTGAAAATCACGGCGATCGACGGCAAGCGGATCCGAGCGGAACTGGCAGGCGGCAGCCTGACGCACAGCGCCACGGGAGCCTCGCAGTCGGTGACCGGCGTGTTTGAGGGCGTGCTGCCATAACACGCCAGTCGGGTCGATCTTGGCGTCATCCGTAGCTTACTCATCTTTTCGTTTTCGGTCGGAGTTACCCCATGTCAGGTCAGCGGCCGCGATTCTGGGCTGTCAATTCGGCGCTCGCCGTGTTTCTCCTGGTTGTTGGTTGCTGCGGCGTGGTGCAGGCGGCCAATCCCAATTCCCGCGATCCCCTGCTGCCGCTGGAGATCCACAACCTGACCAACGCCCAGCCGACACTCGAGACCGCGAACACCCTGTTCGCGTCGCTGCTGAAGGAACTGCAGGCGATCGGGAAGAACCCGGCGCGGGTCTCGCCGAAGAAGGTGAGCGACTTGCATGTCCAGCTCCGGCAACTCCGCCGCGCGGCCCTGGACCTGCAGATGCTCGGCGAGACGGCCGGCGTTGATTTCAGTCTCCGAGCCGGCAGCCTGGGCAACATGCTGTCGACAATTGTGGGCGCCGTCCGAGCCACGCCGCCAGGGCAAACCTACGCCAACCAGGCACGGCAGGTGCTGGGCAGCCCCAAGGCAACGCAGGCGCGCAAGGCGATGGCCCAAAAACTGCAGGCTCTGCTCGACCAGAAGAAACTCGAGGAAGCCTACAACGAGGCCGGCGCGGCTGTCGATCAGGTAACCTCCTTGACGCTGTTCCTCGAACCACGCGAGGAAGAGATCTTCATGCAGGAACTTGCCACGGTGGACGGCCATGCCCGGATCGCCAGGAACGCCGCGTTCCGTCAGCAAGTGCGCACGTCGCTGGACGAGCAGGTCACGGCCCAGCTGCCCGCAACCCAGGACCTGGTGCAGCGCATCGCGGCCGCCGCGACCACGCTGCGGTCCGCGCCCGTCGCGCCCCTCGGCGAGAAGAACGCGTCCGGACCCGACTGTCTCAAACACTTCGGCGATGCCTGGCAGCAACTGCACTTGTCGGCACTCCGCTGCCGCGCGATGGACTGGGCGCGGATGACCAGCACCGTCAACGATAATCCTCTGCCGCAGATCGACCCTCAGGAAGCGCGGCTACCCAACGACGCCTTGACGCCGTTCTACGACGAGGTGACGACGGCGCTCGCGTCGTTGATCGAGGCCGACGCCCAGCGCGCGGCGTCGGCCGACGCGCCTGCGTTGTACGCCGAATACCTGCGGATTCTGCCTCCCCTGGCGGCCAGCACCGCGGACGACAAGCTGCCACGGGCGGTCCAGCCGGCGCTCGAAAAACTGGCTGGCAAGTCCGCCACGTTTGCCGACCAGGTCAAAGCCTACCAGGCCGCCACGCACGAACTGCTGCGCTGGCGCGAGCGGCTGGCCCGGTCCCAGGCGGCCGCCGACAAGTCCCCGTCCAGCGACCAGGTCATGCTGAAGACGTTCAAGCCGGAAGGCGCGTATCGCGGGCTGTTCCTGCCGGCGGACAGTTCGCCGAATCGAGCCATCCTGTTCGATTCCTGCCCGCAGCTCCTGCCCGTGGCCGGTCAGCGAGCGTTGGGCCAACCGATCCAGGTCCGCGATCTGGTTGGTTTGGCGGGAGGAAAGCTGGCGGTCGCTCGATACCAGAACCGCCACTATGCGACCCTGCCGCTGCCCGATGTGACCGCCGAACTGACGCGGCTCGAACAGGATCTGCTGGTCTCCGTCCAACAGCCCGCCTTGACCTTGGAGGCCGCAATCGCGTTGGATGCGGCGCGGCGCGGCCAGTACGCGGCGGCCGGCGGACTGATCAAAGGTCTGCACCTGGAGGGCCTGATCCCCAGGTTTGCGGCGTTGCGTCCGGAGGCCCAGCAATTGGCCGCGCTCGGTCCCCTTCCCGCCGAAGTGCCCCCGGACGGCTTCATCAGCCATGTCCTCGTGCGGCTGGAGGTGGAGCCGACCTGGGTGCAGCACAGGTATTTCTACGTGCGGATTCCCCCCGCGTCGCCGGCCGCCGACAAGTAATCCGTCGGGCCCATCCCCGTGTCCAGCGGGCCCCGGGAACACGCGGCAGGCGTGCCGGAGTCGCTGCGGTTCCACGCCACGAGCTTGCCGGCAGCATCCCGGCAGCTTCCCAGTGTCGGCAGCATCCCAGTGTCGGCAGCTTCCCAGTGTCGGCAGCTTCCCAGAGTTGCGGCGGCGCTGCAATCCGCTAGAATCAGCATGCCTGCGGGGCCGCACGCGGTCGCCGCAGGCCGGGGTGCGATCCGAGCAGCAAAGCGGCAAGGGAGAAGTCCATGTCCAAGGCCACGCATCAGGTGTTCAAGCGGATCGTGTTGCACAACAAGCTCCTGGCGGAGCCGGAAGTGGACGCCTTGCTGGCCGAGGTCGACGATCCGGAGCGGGCGATCCAGCGGCTGATCGAACGGCACGTGCTGAGCGCCAAGGCGGCCGACCAGTTCCTGGCGGTGTACAAGAAGCAAGTCGATAAGCTGTTTCTCGAAGAACTGGGCGATTTCGACGAACCCGCCGCGTCGCCTCCGGAGTCCGCGCCGGCCGATCACGCTCCACCGCAGGAGTCCCTCCCTGACGTGCAGGCGAAACCCGAGGTGAAGGCCAAGGCCGAGGTGAAGCCCAAGTCGGAGGTCGCCGACTCCCGGGACATTCGGCCCTTGCCGCCGGCCGGTCTGGAGCTGGTGCGTCAGCTGCTCGGCGAAGCCCGGGACACGGGCGCTTCGGACTTGCACCTGAAAGCCGGCATGCCGCCGATCGTCCGCGTCCACGGGGGCCTGCAGGAGCTGCCGTATCCGCCGCTGGCTCCGGACGTCTGTGAAGCTTCGCTGCTGGCGGTTCTGGACGAGTCGCAGCGGGCCGAGTTCGCTCAGAATCGGGATCTGGATTTCTGTTATGACGGCGGCGAACTGGGGCGGTTCCGCTCGAACTACCTGGCCGAGCATCGCGGTCTGGACGGCGTCTTCCGCCTGATCCCCGCCCGCGTG
>CAIYOB010000881.1 GCA_903927685.1 uncultured Planctomycetaceae bacterium | reverse complement strand
CGGCGAGTGCACGCCTCCGCCCAGCAAGTACAGGCCTCCCAGGGCATTCCAGACCGGCGAAACGCGCGGGGCCAGTTGCTGGGTGTACACGGTGCCGCTGGACCGGACCAGGCGATAGCCTTGGGGCAGGACCAGCTTCCAGGTGACATCGGCCGTCGGCACTTCGCCGGGCTGGGCGTCGCGGTCGGTGCGCAGCCACAGCGTGGGGGCCTCACTCGTGACTCGGTCGAGCAATGCAAGCGAGTCCACTTTGGTCTGGTAAATCACCTGCAAGTTGCGGATCGCGTTCTGGACGCTGGCGGGCAGGTCCATCAGCAACCGATTCCCGTCGCGTTGCGGGGCCACCGGCTGGCCGTCCAGATAGGCCGACCAGAGTTCCGATCCGGCCGGCAAGCGGACTTCCAGGAACGCCGCCTTGGTCCGCAGTTGGTACCGGGCGCCGGTCAAGGCCATGCCGCCGGCCGACAGCACCGTGTCCAACTCGGCGCGCTGGACGATGGCCGGCGGCAAGCCGTAACCGGGCCGGCGGTTGACATCGACCTGGACCGGTTGCGACGGCCCGACGGACTCGAACACCCCCAACAGGCGTTTGCCCACAGGATACTGGGCGGCGACCAGTTCGCCCACATCGACCGCCCGGGCTTGTGTCCGGACGACGATGTCCAACTCGGCATTGCCTTCCACGGCGACGACCGCGGACTGGTAGGCGACGTTCTCGGCGCGGATCAAGGGCAGCGCCAGGTCTTTCCAGGCCTGGTCCGACAGCGGCTGCTGAAAATCGACGGCCAGTCGCACGACTCCGCTGGCAGGTTCGGCCAGCAGGGCTGTCCAGCGCCGGACGTCGCCCGCTTCCTCGCTGGTGAACTCCTTGACCGTTGCCCCTTCGGCGCCGCGGATCGACAGCGACGACGGCGCATCCTTGGGCAGTTGCAGGGCGAGCTGGCGGACGCGGGCCTGGCGAATGTCGTACAGGAGTTCGTAGTGGGCCGAAAGCCCCTCGGGCGCGATCCGCAGGAACGAGTAGCTGCGGGCCGTCACGGTCGGCTGCATGCGCGTGACGATGACCTTGGCCGCATAAGGCTGGGCGTCGTACCGGTAGGCCAGGCTGAACTCGACGCCGGCTAGGCCGTAGTTGTCCTTGTCGTTGTCATCCAGCGGATCGAGGCCCGCCAGTTCGTCCGGGCGGACCAGCAGGTCGTCGTCCGCGCGGATCGCCAGGGCGCCGCTGTCGCGGGTTGTGCTCTCGACGGCGAACACGGGGAACTCGGCACTCCGCTCGGGCCATGCTCCCAGCCAGCCCTCGGGAACGCTCTCGGCCTGGAACGAGATGCTGCTGACTTCGCCCGGCGGTAGCCCCTGGGGCAGGCGGACGTGAATCAGCGATCCGCCTTGCGGAGCGTCGTAACGCTCGATGGTCAGCGCGGAGCCGTCGGCGGCGGTGACCTGGGTCACCTTCCAGCCGGCGGGGGCGGCAAAGCGGACGGCGAACAGCTTTTCGATCTGGGGCAGGAGTGCAAATCCGCCGCGGACATGGTGACCTTGATTGTCCAGCACCAGCAGGACGTTGGTGGTGACCTGCAACCGCGGCGGCGGCTGGCGAAAGCCGGCCTGCAGGCCGAACTGCGACTGCGGGGCATAGTACGTGGCGACGGGCCGGATGCGGGGCGCACCGGGTTCGGCGCGGAACACGGTCTCCGGCAAGGCCGCCGTCAACACGGTGTTGTCCACGGGAATCAGGCCCTGCGCTTCGAGCCCCTCGGCGGACAATTGGTCCTCGACGATCAAGCCGACAACGGCGATCTGGCCGGCCATGTCCAGCGGGGTTAGTTGGGGCATCGTCCAGTTCTGGAGCCGGGCCGGCGTGCGCGTGGCCGAGACGTTCAGGACGACGGTCTCGGTCGACGGTTCGCGCAGCACGATCTCCAGTAGGCGCTGGTTGTCGACCGCTGTCACGGCCCAGCGCGACAACAGCGGACTGAGCACCTCGGTGGGCTCGAACCCATCGGGCAGGACCAGCCGAAACCGCTCGGCCGCTCCGTGCAGGACGTCGAACGAGACGGTCGTATGCAGGCGTTCGTAGGCCGAGGTGACCTCGTCCACCAGGACGCTGCGCGCGACAACCACACGCTGGTCGCGAAGCATGCGATTGTTCAGGGACATCACCAGCGCCAGTTGGTCCTTGGGCAGCAGCAGTTCGAATCGCGTCACGCCGGCCGCTTCGTCCAGCGTGCGGCTGATCACCTGGGCGCCGCTCTTCACCTCGACATTACCGGGCACGGCCAGCCGCAGGCGGGCGGCTGGCGGCGTGGGCAGGCGGAAACTTAGCGACTGTTGGGCGGCGGAGGTTTGCAGCGGGGCGAGCAGTTCCAGCGCGAGGCGATGCCGGCCGACGCCTGCGACGAACAGGACCGCCTGGCCCTGATCATTGCGGCCGACGGCGGCCGACGCATCGTCGCAGGTTGCCCGGCGCAGGCCGACGCCGGACAGATCCAGCGGCAGGGCGTGGACGCCTTCCTCGAGAACTTCCAGATCGAGGTTGCCCGACAGGCGAATGCGGCCTTCTTCGATCGTGCCGTCGTACTCGGCGGCCAATAGCAAAGCACCGAGCGGTGCGGGGGCCTCGGGCGGCTTCTGCTTGGCTTTGGCCAGCAGGTCCGCGTATTCCTGGCGGGTCAGGAACACACGCTGCGAGTTGCCTTCCATCAGGACGCTCAAGTCTTCGTACGGGACGAAGATCTCGCGGATCCGTTCGGGCTGCGGAGGCTCGGCCGCCGGAACGGACGGGGCACAGGCGCTGGCGAGCAGAGCCAGAAACACACGCCAGGGGTGCGTGGTTGATGTCGCGTTACGCATTGCTGGGGCCTCCTTCCTGCGTGGCGAAGGGCGATTCCGCAACGGGCGCGGCCGGCGGTGGTGCCTGCGGCGTGGGCGGCTCCGGCGGCATCAACGGCCGCGCGGCACGCCGCTGGGCCCAGGCCGCAACCAGCGACCAGGTCGTCGCCAGGTGCCAAGCCAGCCAGGCGGCGCCCACGATCAAGATCGCCGTCAGCAACGCTCCGTCCAGGACCTGCCGGGCGAACGCTGGGGTAAAGACGCCCGCAGCCAGCAAGACCATGACCAGCAGGGCGACGATCGCAAATTTCTGGGACAGCGGACGGCGAATCGCCAGCAGACCGGCCACCAGTACCAGTCCGAAGACCAGGCCGTGCAGCAGGTATTTGTGGACCGCGACCAGACGCAGGGAACCGCTCGGCGGCTGGGCCGGCTGCAACGTCGAAAACGTGTACAGGCGGCCGTCGGTGGCAAAGTCCTGGAAGGGGTTGGGCACGTTCAGGCCCTCGATCACCCAGGCCACCAATTGGTCATCTCGTTGGAGCGGCTGAGCCATCCGGGTCTCGTACCAGCCCCAGGACATCTCGTCCGTCCACGGGCCGCGCGAGCCCAGCACCTTGCGCTCCTGTGGCACGTACGCGCACAGGTAGACTTTCTGGATCGCGGGATTGCTGGGAAACACCGGCAGATCGAGTCGCTGATAGCTGCCGGGCATCGTGTAACGCAACTCCAGCAGCAGCGCTTCGTCGGCGTTGTGGCCGGCCAAGGGGATGTAGTACTCGCGACCGGCGAGCGTCGGATCATCGGCCGCTTTCGCAGGGGCCGCCGCATTGGCCTGATCCGCGGGCGCGGCGGCTGCCGCCGGTGCGGCGGCGGCCGGGGCCGCCTGAGTGCTGGCCGTCGGCGGGCCTGCCGCCGGCTCTTCGCTCTCCAACGCCACCGAGCGGCCGTTGATACGCAACGGATCGGTGTCGAAGCTGACGTCCCGGGGCAGCACGACCGGCAACCGCTGCAGGACGCTCCGCAGGCGGTACAGGGCCTGGACGGAGACCACGCCGCTGCGGGTGGCCTCCATGCGGATCACCGCCCGCTCGATACTGCCGCGTTTCACCTCGACCAACTCGTAACGCGTGACCGACAGCTTGAGCTGCCAATCCTCGTAGAACTCCCAGGCTCGGGCCGCATCGGCCACGCTGACGCCGGGCATCAAGTCTAGTTGCGGGTCGATTGGCCGCAGCCCCACGGGGTCGCCCAGCGGCCGCAGGTCCAGCGTTTCAGCTTTGGCGACGACGACCTGGCCCCAGGCGCGGTCGACACTCTTCTTGTGCGGCTGCAGCACGGGCACGGTTTCCTCGAACGGCTTGCCGACCGGCAGGTCGCCGATCTTCTTGTCCCACGCGAACCGGATCGCAATTTCGCCCAGGAACTCGGATTCGCCTTTGCGCGTCAACTCCAACGCGACCAGCGCGTCGGCGCCTTCCTTCGGCACGTCATCGGGCTGCGGGTCCAGCGGCGCTTCGCTGGCCACGGCCGGCGTCAAGTTGCGGAGCTGTTTGGTGGTGACCAGTTCGGCGGGCACATCCAGCCGCAACGACTTGACGCTGCTGTACCGGATCTCGTAGAAGAACGTCGCCTCGTACTTGATCATTCCCGCCTCGACGCGGGCCAGCAGCAGTTGCCGGACGCTGACATCCGGCTTGCGGCGCTCGACGGACAGGTTGAGGTCCACCGGCGCTTGGGTGTAGGCATAGGCCAGCACCTCGCGCGCCGGCCCGAACCGGCCGTCGCGGGTCGAGGCCGTGTCCTGTACGGCTTCGGCAAACGAGATCGACTGGACGCCGTCCGTCTTGACCGGATTGACGCTCAGATTCTCCGGAGCGTAGACCAACAGCCGCCCCACCGAGCGTTCGATCTCCTTGGCGGCGGAGACGCGCGGCAGGGGCAGCGGGACGTCGGAGGATTGGCCGGTGAAGCTGAGCAGATGGGGGGCATCCAGCTGGCGCTGCAGCTCGATGAACAAGCCCACGTGGCCGATCGCCTTGCGAGCCAGATTCACGACCACGTGCTGCGACTTCTCGCCGGCCGTGACATGATGCGTGTCGACCACGACCGCCTCGGCGCCTGCCGCGGCGTGCCCGCGCACGGCGCGGACTTCGAAGCCCAATGGGATGTCCAGTTCGAGCTGGAACACGCTGGCTCGGTCGATCTTGTACAAGGCCAGCAGGTCCAGCGTCAGACGCTCGGGCTCCAGATACGCCTCGACCAACTCGTGCGTTTGGATCTGCGGCTGGACCTTTTCCGCTCGCAGCGTCAATTCAAACGGCACTGCAGGGAAGCGGAAGGAGAAGTTCCAGGGCGTGTTGGCCAAGGTCGGCGGTAGTTCATTGGCGTCCAATTGCAGCAGGCCGACCCGCGTGGCCGGTTCGGCCCGCAGTGTCTGAGCTACCTGCACGACAACCACCCCTTGTTGACGGCCCACGCCCAACGCATGCACGACCGGCGCGGCAATCGGCTTCTGCAGGAGGTCTTCGCTGAACTTCTCCATTTCCACCAGCAATCGCTGGCTCTCTCGGGCCGGCTGGTACAGTTGGACGGTGATCTTGCTGAGGTCTCCGGCTTGTTCGACTTTCCACTCCTTGACGTTCGGGTCGAACACGTTCAGCACCTTCTGATCGGCGGGCACCTCGATCGCCAGCTCGGACAGTTCGGCGCGGCTGATCGTGTACGCCAGCTGTGTCCTGGTCCGAACCACGCCTTCGTCGATGCTGACCTGTTGTTCCGTTTGGACCGTGGCCAGCGCGGTCATGCCCGTCGCACCTTCGGCCTTGGGCGTCCAGTCGATCTGCACGCTGGGCGCGGCGCCCACGAAGGCCAACACCACGGTTTCGGGTTTGGGCTGCGGTGGGGGCGTTCCCTCGGCGCCGGCGGCCGGTGCGGCAACGGGCGGCTCTTCCGTGGCGGCCACCAGCGGCTGGACGTTCACCTTGACGCCCGCTTGCGGAACCCGGATTCGCCATTGGTTCACTGGCGCCTGGGGGGCTTGGAACGAAACGACATTCTGCCCGGGCGATTTGGTGAACGCTTTCGAGTACTGAAGCGTAATGGTGATCTGTTCCGGCTCGGGCGTCTTCTTCTGCAGCAGCAGAACATAGCCGATGTCCGGCTTGGCCGCCATCCGCGCCGGCAGGTCGCCTTGCCGCGCGGACAAGATGGCCGCATCGCCCAGCCGCAACGGCACTTCGTGCCAGCCGTCGGTCAGCAATTCGATTTTCAGGTTGGCGGTGACGGTGACTACTTCGTCGCCCACCGCCGCTTCGCTGCTAATCTCGGTTAACAGGGCCGCGACAGGCGGCTTGACTTCCGGCGGCTTTGCCAGGGCCGCACGGGCCTGTTCCCACAGCTTCTGAAACTCCTCGTAGGGGACGAACACGCCTCGTCCGGGCTGCTCAAAGACCTTGGGCAGCTTTTCGTAAGGCACATAGATTGTCTGCTCGCGGAGGATGTTCTCGTCAGGCTTTTTCGGGGGATTCGGGGCCGGCGGTGCCGGATCCGGAGTTGCGGCCGGCGGCGTCGAAGGAGCCGGTGCTGCCGGAGCGGGCGTCGAGGGAGCCGGGGTTGTCGGCGGTTCGGCTGGCGGCGGCGGATCCGCCGCCGAAGCAACCCACGAGAAGAGTAAAACAAGACAAACAGACCAAGAATGCAGCGAAGACATCGCCGACTCCTTTGTTGGAGGGCCTTTCGCCAGGGCTGGCATCGTCGTGAACCGGGAACGGACTATCGCGACCCCGCGATCGCGTCTAAGCTTAGAAGACGATACCTCCCGCGAAACGGTTTTCGTGAACCTGGGAGATTTGAACCGGGCTTGCGGAATCGACTCACTATGATTGCCCGAAGGCGTTTCGGCAATCCTGGCGAAACCTGCCGAGACCGTGCACAGGCTGACCATGAACCTCTCCAGTCGCCCCTGCCTGTTCCTTGCCGTGCCGCAAATCCCCGCAGCAATTGTTGCCCAAGACTACCGTTTCGACCACAAGATCTCGCCGGCGGTCTTCAAGAACTACCTTGTCCGGTAGATCACGTGTCTCGACCTGCTGACGGAAAAGGGAGATCGGAACTGGCGAACGGTGACATCACATCAGAGATCTGCAGGGGGCAGAAAACGATGAACAAACCGCTGAAACTGGCTCTCGCGGCCCTCGTCGCAGCACTTCTGCCGGCGCCGTCGGCTGGGCTTCCGGCGGCTGAATCCTGCGCGACGTTTGTGCAGATCGCCCGGCCTCGTCCGCGGGCGGATTACGCGCCGAAGGCGGCGGACGTCTGTTTCTCCAGTCGTTGGCCCCGGCCGACAAGTCGCGCGGACACTCGCGACTCGCTGAGATCCGCCCGCGAGTTTCACGCCACCCGCATCGACTGGCTCTACTTGTCGGGGAATGCCGAATCCTCCCGGGCGTTCGTCGCCCAGTGCAAAGCCGCGGGATATGTCGTCGGAGGCACGCTCAACTGCCAGCCGACCGACTCGCCTTCCGCCGCCACTCGCACGTTCTCCGACGCGCGCACGGTGAACATGAAAGGCGAGCCCCAGAAGGATCCCTGGACCAAGAGCTATGGCGGCCGATTCTGCTGCCCGAACAACCCGCAGTACGCGGCGATCTTCCTCGCGCACGCCCGCTACTCGCTGGACGCCGGCGTGGACTACTTCCAGATGGACGGCGTCCAGCTCAACAGCCTGATGACCAACTATGGCGGTTGTTTCTGCGTACATTGCCTCAGGGCATTCCGCGAATACCTCGCCGCGCATTCGACGCCTAGTCAGCGGACGCAATGGGGCGTCGACGATCTGGCGGCGTTCGACTACGCCCGGTTCCTGCTCAGCCTCGGCACCGACCCGGACGCGGGCCTCAGCGCGTGGAAAGGGCCCCACGAACTGCGGGAGCTATTCCGCCAGTTTCAAACCGAAGCGGGCCTCCGCTTTCTCCGCGAGATGCACGGGGAGATTGACCGCATCGCCGGCCGGAAACTCGCCTACTCCTGCAATGCGAACGAGGAGTTCTTGACGGACTATGCCGCGGTCCACGACTTTGCCTTGAACGAAACCTATCCGGCCAAAGAAGGCGATCCCGCGTTCCTTTACGAGCGGCGTTTGCGGCCGGCACACGAGTTGGGCAAGACGTTCCTGATGACGTTCGTATCGGACGACGTGCCGCACAACCGCCGCTTCATCGCGTCGGCCTACGCGCTCGGCGCCAACGTGATCGTGCCGTGGGACGTCTTCACGGGGTTCACCTCGCCGCGTTTCTTCGGCACGCCGGAGCAGTTCAGCGACCTGTTCGGCTTCATCCGGGCCAACGCCACGCTGCTCGACGGCTACGAGGCAACCCGGAGAATCCGCCAATGGGAACAGCGAAACGGTCAGCGCCGGCGCGTCATCCTCGCACTCACGG
>CAIYOB010000880.1 GCA_903927685.1 uncultured Planctomycetaceae bacterium | reverse complement strand
CCCCAAGCCAGTTGCGAGAGGCTGGCGGGGGACTCGCTCTCGGCCGTCAGCGTGAGCACGTCCACGCCGCCAAGATTGCACTGGAACGGTTGACACTTTCCGGGCCCGATCAATCGTTCCGACTCCCACAACAGATTGCCATCGCCGTAAATTCGGAAGACCGCCCGCGGATGGTCCTGGCTGACGTCGGCCGATTCTCCCGTCGGTCCGCCGACGGTGGCAGCGAAGCCGCGGAGTCGCGCAAAGCGGCCCTTCAACTGAAACGCAATCTGCGTGCTGCCCCCGTCCTCGACCGGGCGGAGCGCGATCGCCTGGGGAAAGGACTGCGGTCCGCACACAACGGCCGCGTGCCAATCGCCGGCGTTGAGCCCGCTGCCGATGATTTCGATCGGGGTCAACTCGGTCAGGCTGGCGACCGCGGGGGCCGCCTGCGGGGCCGACGCCTGCGGGGCCGACGACTGCGGCTCGGAAGACTGGCCGGTATTGACGGCGTCGACCGTATTGACAGCGGCGACGCTCGCCTGGGCGTCCTCTTCGATGGCGCGCGTAATCGCCTGGCGCCGGAACGACATCGGTCCCAAGGCCAGATAGCCGGCGACGGCCAAGGCGGTACAGGCGACGATCAGCAGCACGAGACCGACGATGACCGTCAGCCCGGAGAACGTCAGGCTGCGGCGGGGATCCGGATTGGGAGGTAGCGATTGCGTCATACGGGAACCACCCGAGGGTCAAGACCGCGTCACCGGGTCACAGATCGACGCCCGAGTCGTGCGCCTTCCGATTCTGCTGGCTCCGCAACTCGTGCATCATGAAGCTGATGCTCTTGGCATACGCTTGGACCGCGGTCGGAAAATCTCCGGCAGCGCTGGCCGCATCGGCTTTACGGCACAGGTGTTCGAACTCGTTCCAGCGGACGTGCCAACCCAACTCGATGGCCGCCTCGCGGAGTTCCTTCAACGTCGTGGCCAGACTCTGGACGAATTCGCTTCCGGCGCTGCACTTGGTGCTGACGTACGGCGCATTGCCCAACCGCGGCGACTGGGCAGCCGGTTTTCCCGGCGGAGTCGTGCCGCGGAAGCGCATGACCATGCCCACGATGCCGGCCGCAGCGCCGGCCGCGGCCAGCAGGATCCCCAGGAACGCCTGGCCGGCCAGCCCGAGCACACACCCCAGCAACCAGCACACGCCGGTCACGACCCACGCGGCCACACTGCCGGCCTCGGCCTGTGGCGAGCGAACCGTCGGCGGGGCTCCGACCGCGGCAGAATTGGTCACCAGGCCCGGCCCGGCGACTTTGGCAACCACCACGGTGATGTTGTCCGGCCCGCCGCGGAGGTTGGCCAAGTCCACCAGGACGGCAGCGGCTTCGTCGGGCGGCAAGTACGACAAGAGGCTGCCGATCTCGCGATCTTCGATCTGTCCGCTCAGGCCGTCGCTGCACAGCAAGAACGTGTCGCCGACCTCCAGGGGAAACAGCCCCTCCAAGTCGACGACGACGTTCACGTTGGGGCCCAGCGAACGCGTGATCACATTCTTGGGCACCGTTTTGGCGAAATCCGAGCCCTCGGCGACGATCTTGAGGGCCCGCAATTCCCACTGCAGGCTGTGGTCGAACGTCAGCTGCTCGATTTGTTGGCCGCGCAAGCGGTACACGCGGCTGTCGCCAACGTGACCGATCAGCGCCCCTTGCGGCAGGAAAACCAAGCTGCTGGCAGTGGTCCCCATCGCGCGAAAATCCAGGTTCGCCAGGCCGCGGCGATGGATCTCGCTGTTCGTGTCGATGATCGCCCTTTCCAGCGCCTCGGGCGCGGCCAGCTCCTGGTGGTGCTTGTACAGGTGCGGCAAGTTGTCCACGGCCAGCTTGCTGGCTAACTCGCCCGCCGCATGCGCCCCCATTCCGTCCGCGACCATGAACACATGCCCGCGGGTGGTCCAGGTTTGGTCATCCTCGGCCAGCACGACCGCGGACGAGTCCTGATTCATGGCCCGCCGCATCCCGACATCGGTCCGGACCGCATATTGGAGGTCGGCTAGGAAAGCTGGTTTGGTTGGTCCCATCGTCTGCTGCTTCGCGAAAAACGACGATTTGCGATGGCGATTCAGTCCGCACAGTGTACCCGAACGCTGGAGATTTCGCCATGCTACCAGTGCTAGAACCGGGAAATGGGCCGGTTTTGCGGCAAATTCTCGTCTGGCCCGGCGTGGCCGGCCGCATTATACTCCCGCCGCTCGTCGGACACCAGTTTTTCGCCCTCGGGGCCTGTCCCCGTCCTTTTCGCAGGAACTGTCGTCGCTGCCGTGCCAGATCGCCATTTCGCAATTCGGTTCTCCCTCACGACCACCCGCTGCCTGACCGCCGCGCTGCTGCTGGTCGCCGTGCTGCCCGGCTGCGTCCGCCGCCGGATGACCGTCCGCAGCAACCCGCCCGGGGCCGTGGTCTACGTGGACGACCAGGAGATCGGGACCACCCCGGCCTCGACCAATTTCACTTATTACGGGACCCGCAAGATCCAACTGGTCAAGGACGGCTTCGAAACGCTGACTGTCAAGCAGACCTTCTACCCGCCCTGGTACGAAATCACGCCGCTGGACTTCGTCAGCGAGACCCTCTGGCCGCACGAGGTGCGGGACGAACAGTACCTGGATTTCCAGTTGCAGCCCCAGCAGATTGTCCCGGCCGAAAAGCTGGTTGAACGGGCGGAAAGCCTCCGCCAGGGCCTGCACCAAGGCTACACGGTCCCCCTGCCCAACGCGACGCCCACGCCCCAGCCCATCGCGCCGCTGCCCTACTGACCGTTACCATTCTGCCAGACCCGTCTTCAGCCCGCTGGGCCGCTGGTCCAGGGCGCCTTTGACGCCCAGTTGCCGCGGGTCGCGAGCGATCTTGTCGGTGAAGATCCGGACGTCTTCGACGATCGGACGAGCCCGCTTGGTGATCTCCTCGACGTTGCCGACGACGCGCTGCAGGCGCTGGTAGATCTCGTCGTCGTGAACCAGCTTGCCCAACGTCCCCTCGCCGGAGTTCAAGGCATCGCTAAAGGCCACGAACTGTTCGAGCAGGTCGTTCAAGTTCCGGGAACTCTCCTCGACGTTGGCCACCATTTGCGGGCCACGTTCGCCCAGCGGCTTGGTGAACTTTTCCAGGTTGTCCAGGTTCGTCTCCGCCTTGGCGCTGACCCGCTGGAAGCCGTCCATGGTGGTCCGCGCCGCTTGCATCGTCTGCCGCGTCTCCTGAACAAAGGCCGGCATATCGCTGAGCGTCTGCCGCAATTGGTCGGCCAGTTGTTCGTCGCCCAGGATCTTTTCGACGGCGGTCATGGTCCCGTCGAAATGGTCGAGCGCGACTTCCGTTTTTTGGATGATCCGCTTGATCTGGTCGTCGCTGCCGCCCACGGACTTGTTCACCGAACTGGCCAACTGGGCGACTTCCTTGCTGGCGCCTTCCAGCGAGCGGAAGGCGGACGAGACGCTGCCTTCCAGGTTGACCAGCGCGCGCAGCGGGTTGCTGACCACCGCCCCGTCGGAGATCCACTCGGTATCGCCCAACAGCATGTTGCTCGCGTCCTCCTCGCTCTTATCCAGCACGCCGTTCTTGTTGTCGTCAAAGCGGGCCAGCTGCGTCGCCTTGTCGCTCGGCACGAATTCGACGATGGCGTCGCCCAGCAGCGAACCGGTGCCGATCCGGCAGATTTCCTGACGCCGCAGCTTGTACTGGTCAAACACCCGCATCGTGACCAGCACCCCGCCTTCTTCCAGCAGTTTCACGTGCGAGACGCGGCCGATCAGCACGCCGCTCTTGCGCACGGGTGTGTCGACGGTGATGCCGGGCGCTTCCGGAAACTTGACGTTGATCTCATACCGCTGCTGCCAGACATTGGGCCAGGCCCCGAACAGCATCACCAGGATGACGGTGATGATCGCCGAGGCCACGACGACCACGCCCACGCGGAATTGAAGTACTCGTTCGTCCATGCCACTGCCGTTCTTCGCCTGAGTTCAACCGGCGGCCCGCGACTCCGCGGCGCGCCGCATTTCCATCAACCGCTCGCCGGCCTCGCCCCGCACGAATTGGAGCACCCGCGAGTCCTGGCAACGGTCCAGCGAACTGGGCGGCCCGTCGAACAGGATCTGCGGTTCGCCCGCCTCGAGCCGCGCCACGGGATGCAACATGACCACGCGGTCGGCCACTTTCCGGGCCGTCAGCATGTCGTGCGTGACGATCACGCTGGTCACCGGGTGATTCCGCCGCGTCCGGATCATCAGCTCGTTGATCACGTCGCTCATGATCGGGTCCAGGCCGGTCGTCGGCTCGTCGTACAGGATCAGATCCGGATTCATGATCAGGGCTCGCGCCAGGCCCACGCGTTTGCGCATCCCGCCCGACAGCTGGGCCGGCTTCTTGCCGACGATCGTGTCCGGCAGACCGACCTCGGCCAACCGCATCAGCACCAGTTCCTGGATTTCCGCGTCCCGGTGCGTGGTGTGCTGGCGCAGCGGAAAGGCGACGTTCTGGCCGATGGTCATGCTGTCGAACAGGGCGGCGTTCTGGAACACAAAGCCGAACCGGATCCGCTGCTGCGTCAGCTGCCGCTCGTTCAAGGTAGCCAGGCAGTGGCCGTCGAAACGGACTTCGCCGTGGGTCGGCCGGACCAGGCTGGCCAAGGTCTTCAGCAGCACGGTCTTGCCGCAGCCGCTCTCGCCGATCACCGCCAGCGTCTGGCCGCGGGGGATGGTCAGTTGGATGTTCCGCAACACCTCCTGACGTCCGAACCGTACGCTCAGGTCGCGGACTTCGACCAGCGGCTGGTCGCTTTCCGTATTTTGCAGTTGCCCGTTCATCGACTTGTCGCTCACCCGCCCAGAACGCTGCTGCCTTCGGGCCACACCAGGAAACTGAGGCTGTCCAGCGAAATGCCCAACAACAGATCCAGCAACAGGATCAACACGAACGATTGCACGAACGCGGAGGTGGCCGCTTTGCCGACGCCCTCGGCCCCGGCATCGCAGTTGAATCCCTGGTAACAGCTGACCAGTGAAATCGCAACCCCAAAGAAGACGCTCTTGGCCAGCCCGCTGAACAGATCGATGCTGTCCACGAACTGCTGCGTATTGTACATGTAGTGATGCTTGTCGATCCCCAGGATGATCACGCTGTAGAAATAGCCTCCGACGACGCCCATGAACACGGCCATCACGGTCAGCATGGGAATCAGCAGCACGAACGCCAAGAACCGCGGCACGACCAGGTAGTGAATCGGATTGGCGCCCATGCTGGACAACGCGTCGATCTGTTCCG
Organism: uncultured Planctomycetaceae bacterium; assembly: GCA_903927685.1. The sequence continues at coordinate 15,575 of CAIYOB010000880.1, read as the reverse complement.
TCACGCGCATCGTGCCCAGTTCAGCCGCCATCGCGCTGCCCACCCGGCCGGCCAACATCGTGGCGGCCAGCACGGGGCCTAGCTCGCGCGCCAGCGACATGTTGATCACCGCGCCCAGCCGGGTCTCCATCTGCAGCTGCTGGAACTGAAAGAACGTCTGCACCGCTAGCACCATGCCGATGAACATCCCCGTCAGGGCCACGACCGGCAGACTCAGGACACCGACCTGGTACAGCACCGGCAGCAGCGTCTCCCGCTTGGGCAACCGCGAGCCCAGCCAGGCCAGCGTCCGCCAGGCGAACAGCGCCAAGTCGCCGACCGCGAGCACCGTGTCAATGGCGACGCCGCCCCAGTCGGAGACCCATTCCTGCAGCGGCCCCGGCGCCGTGGGCGAGGAGGTTTCCGAATCGGGTTGGCAGCTAGCGTCCAAGGACATGGCAGTGTCATCGCCGTCAGGGTACGAAGTGGATGCGTCCCTTGGATCGACAGATTGACTTTACCGCTTGAGACAATTCCGCAAAATGCGCAAAGTTTAACCTCCGGATCGCTTCCCCGGCCCGGCTCGTTGCGTGCTACAATGCGTCCTTGACTGCTGGCCAACTCAGGCAGTGCCACAGCGATTCCCGGCAGCTCATGAAACGAGGGGAACTGATGCGATCAAACCGCAATTTGCTCGGGCCTTGCGCGGCCTTGTTGTTACTGGCCGGCTGGCGTGCACCAGCCGCCGAGTTTCGGCCGCCCGCGGTGCCGTTGGTGACTCACGATCCGTACTTCAGCATCTGGTCGGCTGCCGACGCGCTGACCGACGCGGCGACGACCCACTGGACGGGCAAGCCGCACCGTTTGAACAGCCTGGTGCGGGTGGATGGCCAGCCGTTTCGTCTGCTGGGCAATGAACCGGCCGACTGTCCGGCGCTGCCCCAAGTCGGGCTGGACGTCCTGCCGACGCGGACTATCTGCCGCTTTGCGAACGACCAGCTCCGGCTGACGCTGACGTTCACTTCGCCGCTGCTGCCGGCGGATCTGGATGTCCTGTCGCGGCCCGTGACGTATCTGACTTGGGAGCTGGCTGCGGCCGACGGCCGCCCGCACGCCGTCCAGTTGTATTTCGACGCCGGCGTGGAACTGGCGGTGAACACGCCCGATCAACCGATCCATTGGGATCACCCGGCGGTCGACGGTCTGGTCACGATGCGGGTCGGGCATTCCGACCAGCCGGTGTTGCAGAAGAAGGGCGACGACCTGCGGATCGACTGGGGGTATGCCTACGTGGCGATTCCCGGCGCGCAGCGTCCGCAGACGGCGATCGGCGCCGGAGCGGTGCTTCGCGGCGGTTTCCTGGCGGACGGCAAGCTGCCGTACCTGGCGGACGCGATCCAGCCTCGGCGGGTGAACGAGGGGTTCTTCGTGCTGGCGGCTGCGTGGGATCTGGGCAGCGTCGGCGCCGAGCCGGTCGCTCGCTGGGGCCTGCTGGCCTATGACGACCGGTACTCCGTCAAGTACTTTTCGGCCAGCGAACACCTGCGGCCCTATTGGCGGCGCGGGGGAGCACAAGCGGCGGACCTGCTGCAGGCAGCCGCCCGCGACTATGCGACGTTGAGCAAGCAATGCCGCGAGTTCGACGAAGCCCTGCTGGCCGACTTGACGCAAGCCGGCGGCGAACACTACGCCCGGCTGTGCGCGTTGGCTTATCGCCAGACGCTGGCGGGCAACAAGCTGGTCGCCGACGCCAACGGCAAGCCGCTGCTGTTCCCCAAGGAGAATTTCAGTAACGGCTGTATCGGCACGGTCGACGTCCTGAGTCCCCAGGCGCCGTTCTTCTTGCTGTTCAGTCCGACGCTGGTCCGGGCGATGCTGATTCCCGTCCTGGATTACGCCTCGACCCCGCGCTGGAAACACGCCTATGCGCCGCACGACCTGGGCACGTATCCGTTCGCCACGGGCCAGGTCTACGGCGGGGGGGAACGCACCGACGACAATCAAATGCCCGTCGAGGAATGCGGCAACATGCTGTTCATGCTGGCGGCGCTGGCCAAGGTTGAAGGCCGGGCCGACTTGGCGGAGAAGTACTGGCCCCTGCTGACGCGGTGGGCGGACTACCTGGTTGCCAACGGACTGGATCCGGCCAACCAGCTGTGCACGGCGGACATGTTCGGGCATCTGGCGCATAACGCCGATCTCTCACTGAAGGCCATTGTCGCCTTGGGCGGTTACGCCCAGATGGCCGGGATGCTCGGCCAGCGTGAGGCCGCCGAGAAATACCAGGCGATCGCCCGCGACTATGCCGCACGCTGGCTGGACATGGCCCGGGACGAGGGCCGGACGCGGCTGGCGTTCGACCGGCCGGGCACGTGGGGGATGAAGCATAATGTGGTCTGGGACCAGGTGCTGGGCCTGAATCTGTTCCCGCCGTCGTTCCTGGACCAGGAGGTGGCCTGGTACCAGCAGGTGCAGAATCCCTACGGCCTGCCGTGCGACAACCGGACCACGCAGAGCCTGCTCGACTGGGCCGTGTGGAGCTTTGCCGCGGCCCGCGATCCGGCGGACTTTGCCAAGTTGTTCGAGCGGCTGTACCGGTACGCACACCAGACGCCGGACCGGGTGCCGCTGAGCGACTGGTTTGACACCCAGACCGCCAAACGCGTCGGCTTCCAGGCCCGCCCCGTGGTGGGTGGAATCTACGCCCGGATGCTGTTGGACCAGCCGCTGTGGAAACGCTGGGCGGGACAGGGCGAACAGGTCTCCGGCGAGTGGGCGCCCCTGCCTTTGCCGCCGGCCCTGAACAGCCTGGTGCCGACGGCCGAACAGGAAGCCGCGGTCTGGCGATACGCGTTCGACAAACCCGTCGACGACTGGTTCCGCCCGGAGTTTGACGATGGCCAATGGCTGTCCGGCAAGGCCGGTTTTGGCACCCGGGGCACGCCCAATGCCATCGTCGGCACCGTGTGGAACACGCCGGACATCTGGCTCCGCCGCCAGTTTCACGCCGAACCGGCGGACGGCGGTGTCGTCTGGTTGCGGATCCATCACGATGAAGACACCGAGGTCTATCTGAACGGCCAGCTGATCGGCCGCGTCAGCGGTTGGACGGTCGCCTATGAAGATGTAGCGGCCTTGCCCATCGCCCGCGCCGCGCTCCAGCACGGCTCGAACACACTGGCGGTGCACTGTCACCAGACGTACGGCGGCCAGTACATCGACGTCGGCTTGTCGGTCGGCCCCGAGTCGCCCGCGGCCGCCGCGCCCGTGTCCCGCGAACGCAACCCGTTACTGCCCGGCTACTTTGCCGATCCGAGCCTGTGTTGCGTCGACGGCCAGTTCTGGATCTACGCCACCACGGATTGTTACGGCTGGGAAGCGGGCCCGTTTGTCGCCTGGAAATCCCAGGACCTCGTCCAGTGGAGTTTCCGCGGTTTGATCTATCCCGAGATCGCCGGCCAACGCAACTGGGCTCCCAGTTCGCTGGTCAAACGCCACGGCAAGTACTATCTGTTCTTCTCAAAGCAGTTGCAGATCCACGTGGCGGTCGCCGATTCGCCGGAAGGGCCATTTCGCGATGCGTTGGGCGGCCAACCGCTGGTCGCAGCGGGTTTCCGGCCGACCCAGTCCATCGATTCCGAGGTCCTGATCGACGACGACGGCCAAGCCTATCTGTACTGGGGCGGCGGCCCGACGTATGTGGTCAAGCTGAAGCCGGATCTGCTGGCCTTGGACGGCGAGCCGGTGCGGATTCCGACCAACGAGAAATTCGGCTACGTCGAGGGACCGTTCCCGTTCAAGCGGCAGGGCAAGTATTATCTGACCGGCGCGGCCAGCGGCTATCACAACTATCACGTGATCTACGGGATCAGCGATTCGCCGCTGGGGCCGTTCACCTTTCCCGACGACAACCCGCTCACCCTGGTCGATTGGGAAGCGGGAGTCTGGGGCCCCGGCCACGGCTCGGTGCTGAACGTTCCCGGCAGCGACGACTGGTACCTGTGCTACCTCCGCGATTTTCCGCGCGAAGTCGTCTCGCCGATTCCCCGGCAGGTGGCTATCGATCGCCTGGAGTTCTACGACGACGGGCGGATCAAGCCCGTGCGGCTGACACGCGCGGGCGTGCCGCCGCGGGAGCCGGCGGCACGCGAAGAGGTCAATCTGGCGCTAGGCCAAGCGGCCACAGCTTCGACGTCTGGCGGCGGTCAGTTCGGCAACCGCGACGCTTCGGCCGCCGTGGACGGCACATTTGCCACGCGGTGGGTAGCGGCGACCGCCGAGCCGGAGCAGTGGTGCCAGGTCGATCTGGGCCAAGTCCGCGACATCGCGCGGTGCGAACTGTTTCTCGAGTTTCCCACCAAGACGTACCGCTATCGCCTGGAGCATTCGCTCGACGGCCAGGCGTGGTCGCCGTACGCCGATTCGGAGGCGGAGCAGGTGTTTCGCAGCCCGCACGTCATGTCCCGTCAGGTGCGGACGCGTTATCTGCGGGTCGTTTTTGCGGCGACAGAACCCGCGGGGACCTTGCCGGCGATCTGGGAGTTCCGCGTCTTCAGCTCCGCACCCGTCCCCGAGGGCGGTTGACTCATCTCGACGAGCGCTGCTTGTCGCCGCTCGCGATGGGGCGTCTGCCGTAGACTTCGATCTCCGTACAGTGGTTCAGGTCGCTTTCGGTGTTCCCGTTGCCGTACAGACGCAGGTAGCGGGCGGCGACGCCGGGCACGGCGATCAGGAGGCCTTCGTGGCCGTCAATGTACTCCTTGGCCGAGCCGACGCCGAAGTCTGACGAATTGTCGTAGTCGTTGTTGTACACGGTGCGCACGTCGCGGGTGAACTCCGAATCCGCGGCCAGTTGGACAACCACGTCGTGATACACTCGCGGCTGGCCATGAAAGTGCCACACGACGATGGCAAAGACCTCGTATGGCTGCTCGAAGTCGATCTGGAAATACTGCTTGCCGGGCCCGATCTCGACATAGCTGCCTTCGACGCCGTCCTTGTCGCCGTCAGTGACTTGGCGCAGCTCGCCCAATGTCGGCTGGTCGTCGCTGGCCGTGACCGGCTTATTCAGCGCCACGTTGGCCAGGCCGGCGGGGACTGGCAGGTCCGGGCGCCGCCCGGCACGCGGCTTTTCCAGGTGCGGGCCGCGGAGATTGTGGGGCGTGCCCAGGAAACGGGGCTGCGGCAATTGCAGCACCAGGGGGACGTCGTCCTGCGAAGGCTCTCCCGCCAGCCCTGTCGCGGCGGCCAAAACGAGGACCGCGGCCAGCTGCAGGCGGCCGGCCAGCCGGCGTCGCCCCCTGGCTCGGCGGGCCAAGTGTCTACTCCATCGCATCGCCATCCCTCCCCGATTGAGGATCACCGCAAGCCCCGGGCGCGAAACCTCGCGGGTCACAGTTCGTTTCGCCCTTCCCGAGTTTCCCACGCGCTCATTGTGCCAAATCCAGTTTGCGACTGCCATTGGCAACCTGCGAGTCGCCCCGAAAACGGGGTGACATACGGGACTTGTGCGTTCGGTTGTTGCCTTGACGACGCCCTGATCCAGTCGCGGTCACCTCGGATTTGCCGGGGCCGGGCGCAGCCGTGCGGGGATCCGTGCTGGGATCCTGGCGGCAGTCGCGAGAAACGCTAGAATGGCACTCCGATGTGACACGATTTCAGTACCATAGCAAGGGAGGATACCATGCCGAAGATCAACCGTTATGTGGACATCTCGACCGTCGACCGCGAAGCGAAGAAAGACTACATCGACCGCCACTCGCCGTTTCTCTCGTGCGCCGCCGCGGCCAAGGCGGGCCAGAAGTTCCCCGTGACGGTGCGGATCGGGAAGGAGTATACCCACCCCGATGACAACGACCACTACATCAAGAGCATTTCGCTGTACAACCGCGAAACGCTGGTGGCCGAAGCCAGTTTTCCCGCCGGCACGCTGGGCGGCCAAGGCCAGAAGGGACAGGCCGAGGTGACGTTCCAAATCGTGCCCGCCGGCAAGAAGCTCGAACTGACTGCCGTCTCGTACTGCACCAAGCACGGACTGTGGGAGTGCGACCCGGTCGAAGTGGCTGTCGAGGAGTGACGCCGTACTCGACCGAGGCGTAAGCCCCGCCTCCGCGGATTCCGGATTCCGGCTGCCAGAGCCCGGTGGTTCGGTTCCCGCGGGGGCGACAGTCGAGTAGAATAGGACGCCATGAAAACGTCCTGGATCTCTAACCTCGCTCCTGCGCTGCTGGCTGCACTTGGTGCCGCCGCGCTGGTTCTGTGGCTCAGCAGCGGGGCGGACTCCGTGGCTCCCGCGGCCAGCGCCAGCTCCACTTGGACGACCCGTTTGCGGTCGCTGGGCAATCAGGGGCGTCCCCCGCTGACGCACCGCGTTCCCGGAATGGATGGCACGCCGGAGGCCGCTGCGGCCGGGACGGAACGGGCCGCCGAGGCCGGGCAGCCGATTCGCGGCCCCGGCCAGCCTGCGGACATCCCCGGCGTCTGGCCGGCGTTTCGCGGTCCGAACCGGGATGCGATCTGCGACGACGGGACCCCGCTGGCTCGCAGTTGGCCGCCGCTGGGGCCCCCGGTGCTGTGGCGAACGGACTTGGGCCAGGGCTACGCCAGCCCCGTGATTCGCGACGGCCGGGTGTACGTCCTGGATTATGACGAGCAGCTGCGGCGCGACACGATGCGGTGCCTGTCGCTGGCCGACGGGCGCGAGATCTGGCGGAACAGCTACCCGGCCGAAGTCACGCCCAATCACGGCTGCTCGCGCACGGTGCCGGCCCTGGTTCACGAATGCGTCGTGTCCCTCGGGCCACGCTGCCATGTCGCCTGCTGGGACGCCGAAACAGGCCAGAATCGCTGGCTGATCGACCTGGTCCAGCGGTTCGGCACGGAAGAGCGGCAATGGTACACGGGGCAATGCCCGTTGGTGGACGGCGACCGGGTGATCCTGGCCCCGTGCGGAGCCGACGCGCTGCTGGTCGCCCTCGAATACCGCACGGGCCAGGTCCTGTGGAAGACGCCGAACCCCCGCGGCTGGAAGATGACGCATTCGTCGATCATGACGACCGAGTTTGCGGGCCGCAAGCTGTACGTGTACTGCGGCACGGGCGGCGCGGCGGGCATCGACGCCGCGGATGGCCGTCTGCTGTGGGATGAGACAGGCTGGGTCGAGAACTTTGCCACCAGCCCTTCGCCTCTGCCGCTGCCCGACGGCCGGATCTTCCTGTGCAGCGGCTATGACATGATCGGCGCGATGATGCTGCAGATGAAGCAGGCCGGCGACGCGTTCACGGTCGAGAAAGCGTTCGATTTGAAACGCAAGGAATTCAACTCCGAACAGCAGACGCCGGTCTTCTACCAAGGGCACCTGTACGCCGTGCGGAAGCTTCGCGAACAGATGCTGTGTCTGGACCTGAACGGCAAGGAACTCTGGAACAGCGGCAGTGTCAAGTTCGGGCACGGGCCGTATCTGATTGCCGACGGGATGATCTTGGCGTTGGCGGACAACGGCCTGCTGGTGATCATCGAAGCGACGCCTGCAGGCTACCGCCAGCTGGGGCAGTTTCAGGTCTTCGAGAACGGGCACGACGCCTGGGGCCCCATGGCCATGGCCTCCGGACGCTTGCTCGTCCGCGACCTGACCCGCATGGCCTGTGTGGATGTGAGGAAGGGTGGCAACTGACCAATGACAACTGACCACTGCCAGAATTGCCGCTGTAAGACCAAGCCGCGCCGGGCGAACATCCGGTCCGTGGTTGTGGGCCTGTTGGTCCTGGGCGTCCTGGCCGTCGCCGGGGTTGCGGTTCTGCGCATGGACCCCTGGGCCGAGGATGGCGGCGGGCTGTCCGAGCGATTTGAATTCAACGCGGACGCCTACCAGCGAGCCGCTCCGGCTTTGGTCAAGTTTCGCGAGCAAGGCTCATACTCGACCGGGCTGAGCGCGGTCCGCGGGCTGGCCACGGGACCGGATGATCGCGTTTACGTGGCGGGCGAGAACGCCGTCCTGGTATTCGGGGCGGACGGGACACGGGAGGCCGAGATTGCCGTCAAGGCGGCGCCGACGTGCCTGGCGGTCGCCGGCGCGGACGACGCGCATCCGGGCCGGCTGTACGTGGGCGCCGGCAACCGGGTGTTCTTGTTCGATGCCCTGGCCGCCAGCGGGACGTGGACGGAAGGCTTTGACGACAAGTCCGCGCTCACGTCGCTGGCCGTGGCCGAAGACGCCGTGTACGCCGCCGATGCGGGGAACCGCGTCGTGCTGCGGTTGGACCCGGACGGCAAGCTGCTGAAACGCATCGGAGATCCTGACGAGGCGGCGGGGATTCGCGGGTTTGTGATTCCCAGCCCCCACTTTGACGTCGCGGTCACCGCCGACGGTTTGGTGCGGGTGGTCAACCCGGGCGCGCGGCGGATCCTGACGTTCACGGCGGATGGCGACCTGCTGGGCCAGTGGGGAAAAGCGTCGGCCGACATCGACGGATTCTTCGGGTGCTGCAATCCGGCCGATTTCACGGTGCTGCCGGACGGGCGGTTCGTGACCGCGGAAAAGGGCATCCCACGCGTCAAGATCTACGGCCCCAGGGGCGATTTCGAGTGCGTCGTCGCCGATCCCCAGATGCTGGGGCAGACCGTGAGCGCCGCCCAATTGAACGAGGACAGCGGACACACGCCGACTTTCGATGTGGCGGTCGACCGCGGCGGCCGCGTGCTGGTGCTGGACCCGCTGACGCGGCAGGTCCGAGTTTTTGTCCGTAAATCAGAGGCCGAATCATGAACGACCGAAATCTCACGCGTCGGCAGTGGCTGACAGGCTGGCTGCGGTACAGCGTCCTGGCCGTCCTCGCGGCGGGCACGGTCCTGCTGGCCCGCCGCTCCGGCGCCGCTCGCGGCCCCTGCACGCAGCGGCTGCCGTGCGAACGGTGTGGCAGCCGAGGCGGCTGCCAGCTGCCGCAGGCGGTGGCGTGGAGAGCGGGTTAGGGACGCGGGAGACTTGAAAGAGGGACCCACGATGAGTCAGGTTGATCGCCGGAAATTCCTGTCCGACGGCATCCGCACGGTCAGCACGGTCGCGTTGGCCGGCGCGGCAGGCGTGCTGGCCGGTCGGACCAGCTGTGCGGAACAGCTGGTCTGGCAACTGGACCCGGACAAGTGCATGGCGTGCGCGAACTGCGCCACCAAGTGCGTGCTGGACGTGTCGGCGGTCAAGTGCGTCAACTGTTTCGACATGTGCGGCTACTGCGACATCTGCACGGGCTATTTCGAGATGGGCTATACGGCCCTGGACACGGCCGCCGAGAACCAGGCCTGCCCCACAGGGGCGATCGTGCGGCGGTTTGTCGAAGAGCGGTCCGGCCAGCGGTTCTACGAGTACACGATCGACGAGCCGCTGTGCATCGGCTGCGGCAAGTGCGTCAAGGGCTGTGCCTTGATGAACGGCTCGCTGTACATGCAGGTCGAACATGACCGCTGCCTGGACTGCAACGAGTGTGCGATCGCCATCGCCTGTCCGACGCAAGCGTTCTACCGCATCCCGGCCTCGCAGCGGGAAATCCTGAAGCGCAAGTCGCTCGCGGCCCTCCGCTCGCGTGCGCAGCGTCTGCTGGACGCGGCGGCAAAAGACCCGATGCAGCGCCGCGAGGCGGACGCCTTGTTGGCCCGGGTCGCCCAGCAGCAGCGGTGGCGGGAGACGCAGAACGCGTCCGGCGCGCGGCAGGCCACGGAACCGAACGACGAAGCTTGAATGGCGAAAGAGTGTCGCATGCGTGACGACCGAAGACGTTTCCTCATCCTCGGGCCCCTGGCTGCCGCTCTGATCTGGGCAGGCGCCGCCGCGGCCCGGGCCGGCGACTTGATTCCCACCCCGGAATTCAAGGACCACGCGATCCCCGTGTCCATGCCGCCGGCACCGGAGAGCATGGCCTGGGAGTGGGTCAACGTTTTGATCCTGCTGGGCGCGTTGTGCCTGGCGTCGTACTTGGCGCTGGTCCGCCGCTCGCGCCGCGGCCTGTTCCTGCTGGCCGTCGCGTCGTTGATCTGGTTCGGGTTTGTTCGCGACGGCTGCGTGTGCTCGATCGGCGCGACGCAGAACGTGGTGTACGCGTTGGGCGATTCGTCCTACGCCATCCCGGCGACGGTGGTCTTGGTGTTCGTCCTGCCGCTGGTCTTCACCCTGTTTTTCGGGCGGACGTTCTGCGCGGCGGTGTGCCCGCTGGGGGCGATCCAGGAAGTGGTTGCGGTGCGCAGCGTCCGCGTGCCCAGCTGGCTCGATCACGCGCTGGGCCTGATCCCCTATGTGTACTTGGGGGCCGCCGTGATCTTCGCCGTTTCCGGGACGGCGTTCGTCATCTGCCGGTACGATCCGTTCGTCGGCATCTTTCGCTTGACGGGCGATGTGAACATGCTGGTGTTCGGCGGCTGCCTGCTGTTCTTGGGCCTGGTTGTCGGACGGCCGTATTGCCGTTACCTGTGCCCCTACGGCGCGGTCCTGGGCGTGCTGTCCAAGGTGGCCAAGTGGCACGCTACGATTCCACCCGAGCAGTGCATTCAGTGCCGGCTGTGTGAGGATTCCTGTCCGTATGGGGCGATCCAGGAGCCGGCGCCGCCGCTGACGCCGCAAGCGCTGCCGGCCGCGCGGCGGCGGTTGGCCGCTATGCTGCTGGCGACGCCCGTGATCATCGCCGCGGGCTGCGGGCTGGGCCTGCTGCTGGCCGTGCCGCTGTCGCGGATGGATCCTCAAGTCCGCCTGGCGGAACGGATGCGCCAGGAGGAGTCCGGCCAGGTCGCCGGAACGATCGACGCCAGCGAAGCGTTTCGCGGCACGGGCCGGCCGGTCAGCGAGTTGTACGCGGACGCACTCGCGCGGCGAGCCAGATTCCGCACCCTGGGCGCTTGGCTGGGCGCCTGGACCGGCTTGGTGATCGGCGTCAAGTTGGTGACGTTGTCCATTCGCCGCAAGCGGACGGATTATCAGCCGGATCGCACGCGCTGTGTATCGTGCGGCCGTTGTTACTGGTACTGTCCCGGCGAACAAGTCCGCCTGGGATTGATTCGCGACGTTTCCGAACTGGTCCGCCTCGACGCCACCAACGTGTCCGCTGACCGAAGTGACCATGCTGACCATGCTGACAAATGACCAGTGACCAATGACCACACCAACATCCGCCCAAAAATACGCCGTGGTCTTCCGCTGTGCCCTGGTGGCAGGCGTTTTCTCGTTTCTGTTCGGTGCGCTGCTGCTGGTGGATTACACGGCCCGCGTGGCCCAGGATCCGCTGAATGCTCCGGAGTATGTGGCGCTTAAAGCCCGGCTGAAGGCCAATCCCGCGGACACCGCGGTCAAGGACGACCTTCGCCAGCTGGATCTACAACTGCGGAACGAGTACTTCCAGCGGCGCCGGTTCAGTACGTGGGGCACCTGGCTGTTGCTGGGCAGTGTCGTGTTGACGCTGGCCTGCGCCAAACAGGCCGCGGTGCTGCACCGGCAGCTGCCGCAGCCCCAGCCGCGCGACGTGCCTCGCGATCCCGAAGAGCAGCTGCATGCCGTCAGTCGCTGGGCGGTGGCCGGGTTGAGCGGCATCCTGATCCTGGGCACGTTCGGGCTCTGGGCCGGCATGCGCAGCAGCGTCGACCTCGCTGCCGTTCAGGTTGCGGATGCTTCCGGCGGCGCCGACACGGTGGCGCCGGCGGCCGGGCCGAATGCGGTTGCGCCGCCAGTCGCGCCGGCGCCAGAGCCGCCACCGCCCGCTCCGTCGCCTGCGCCAGCCACGCCCGCTCCGCCCCCATCCGTCGAACCGGCAACGAAGCCGGAGGCCCGGGCGGAGCCGAAGCCTGGCCCCCAACCGGAGCCAACTCCCGAACCGGCGCCCGAGCCTCCCGTCCAACCGGAACCGCCGAAACCGCCGACGATGGAACCTGCGGCGCCGACGTCGCCGGCTCCCACGGAGGCCGGCCCCGAGCCCGCTGCCGCCACGGCTGCGAGTCCGCCGACGGCTGAGGAATGGCGGCGGAACTGGCCGCGGTTCCGCGGTCCTGCGGGAACGGGCGTGTCCACGTTTGCGGACGCGCCGACGAAGTGGGACGGCGCCTCGGGCGAAGGCATCCGCTGGAAGACCGCGATTCCTTTACCGGGGAACAGTTCGCCGATCGTTTGGGGCCAGCGGGTCTTTGTGACGGGCGCCGACGAGGCGCGGCGCGTCGTGTACTGTTGTGACGCGGACTCGGGCGACTTGCTCTGGGAGGCCGAAGCCCCGGGGACGCCGGACAGCACGGCCGCGCCGCCCAAGGTGGGCGAGGCGACGGGCTTCGCCGCGCCGACCCCGGCTACCGACGGACGCCGGGTCTACGCCATGTTCGCCAACGGCGACATCGTCGCGGTCGATTTCGCGGGCCAGGTTCGCTGGTCCCGCAGCCTGGGGATGCCCAAGAACACCTACGGCCATGCGACTTCGCTGGCCATGACCGGCGCACTTGTCCTGGTGCAATTCGACCAGGGAACCAAGCAGGACAAGGCGTCCAAGTTGCTGGCCTTGAAGGCCGAGACCGGCGAGACGGCGTGGGAGGCGCCGCGCGAAGTCCCCAACTCGTGGCCCACGCCGTTGGTGATCGAGCACGAGGGACAGCCGCAGATCATCACCGCGGCCGATCCCTGGGTCATTGCCTACGCGCCGGCGGACGGCAAGGAAATCTGGCGAGCCAAGTGCTTGCAGGCCGACGTCGGGCCGTCGCCGACCTACGCCGGCGGCGTGGTGTTTGTGGCGAACGAGTTCCCCGGCATGGCTGCGATCCGTCCCGACGGGACGGGCGACGTCACCGACAGCCACGTGTTGTGGGAAGCCGACGTGGGCTCGCCCGATTGCTGCAGCCCGCTGGCCACCGACCAGTTCCTGATCGTCCTGGCCTCGTTCGGCACGCTGACCTGTTACGATGCCAAGGATGGCGGCGAGCCGTTGTGGGAGCACGATTTCGATGGCGGCAATTTTTCCTCGTCGCCGACCCTGGTGGGCAACCATGTGTATCTGTTCGACGAGGATGGCAAGGCGTACATCGTCGAACCGACGGCCGAGGAATGCAAACCGGTCGCGGAAGCCGAACTGGGCGAGCCGTGCGTGACCAGTCCGGCCTTCCAGGACGGCCGGATCTACGTCCGCGGCGCCGAGCACTTGTACTGCATCGGCAACGCCGCGCCGTGAGCACGCCGAACTGGCGGCGCGAGCTCACGCCGGCCGTTCGCCGCGCGCCACGCAGGTCGCCAGAGCCAGGTCGCCGGTGACGTTCAATACGGTGCGGCACATGTCCAGGATCCGGTCGATGCCCAGGATGATCGCCACCGACTCGCCGGGGACGCCGACGCTGTGCAGGACCAGGACGATCATCGGGATCGAACCGCCGGGAACGCCGGCCGTGCCGATGCCGCTGATCACCGACAGCAGGACCACCAGCACCTGCTGGCCCAGCGTCAGGTCGACGCCGAACACCTGGGCCAGGAACAGGACCACGACGCCTTCGTACAGCGCGGTGCCGTTCTGATTACCCGTGGCGCCCACGGTCAGGACGAACCGGGAGACGGCCGGCGGCAGCCCCAACCGCTCTTCGGCCACGCGCAGCGAGACGGGCAGCGTGGCGTTGGAACTGGACGTCCCAAAGGCCATCAGCATGACTTCGCTGATCTGGCGGAAGAACTCGCTGGGGCGGCGGCGGGCGACGACGATCAGCAGCAAGGGATACACGACGAACAACTGGAGGGCGAAACCGAGCATGGCCGTGCCGACGAACCAGGCCAAGGTGACCAGCAGCTCGCCGCCCAGCCGCGCCGTCATGGCGAACACCAGGCAGGCGACGCCCAGCGGAGCCAGCCGCATGGCCCAATCGAGGATCCGCATTGCGGCGGCGAACACGCCTTCCAGGAACTTGACGACCGTCTGCCCGGACTCGCCGACCTGGGCCACGGCGGCTCCGAACACCATGGCAAAGAACATGACCGCGATGATCCCATTGCCCTTGGAACTGCCGTCCAAGGCCCCGACCATCTCCTGCAGTGGGTTCTCCGGGATGATGTCCAGCAACATGTTCTTCAGCGGCTTGGCGGCCTTCGACTTGGCCACCGTATCGGCGGCGTCCTGGGAGTACTGTGCTTTCAACGCTTCCCGCTTGGCCGGCCCCAGTCGCGTGCCGGGCTGCAACGCATTGACCAGCGTCACGCCGATCAGCACGGCCACACTGGACAGGATCAGGGTGTACAACAGCGTCCGCAGCCCGACCCGTCCCAGCCGCCGCAGGTCGCCCAGTTCGACGACGGCCAAGGCCAGGGCCGAGACAACCAGGGGCAGGACCACCATCAGGACCAATCGCAGGAAGATGCGGCCGACGGGATCGGCGACGTTCAAGGCGAAGCGGTCCAGGCGATCGTCGACGCCGTTGGCGTCCTGGTCTTGGACCTGGACGGCGCTGGTTTGCGGGGGGGCGGCGTGTGGGGGACAGGCGAAATGGGCGTGAGCGGCGATGCCGAGCAGGGCGCCGGCCAGCAGGCCGATGAGGATCTTCCAGTGCAGGGCGATACGGCGGGGCGGGGAATCGGACATCAGGTGTGGGCTCCCGGGGAAGCGTGCTGAGGCGCGATCGATCGTTGGGAATTCAACTTCGAATCATGATTCTACCCTTTCATGATTTTGTCTTTCGTGCGTGTCGGTCTTCCCGGGAAGACAAAATCATGGGGGGTAGAATCATGGTGAGGGAACGCATAGGACCGACGGAATGAGGCACCCCGATTCCGGCCTCCCCCTCGATTCTCACGCCGCGGATCTCTTCTCCTGTTCTTCCTCGCGGCGGACGGCGTCCTGGCTGATGTGGCCGTCTTCGCTGACGTCCTCAAAGCGGACGGAGACCCGCTTGGACACGCCCGACTCTTGCATCGTGACGCCGTACAGCGTGGTGGCGACGGTCATGGTCTTTTTCGAGTGGCTGACGATCACGAACTTGGTCGACGCCAGGAAGTCCTTCAGCACATCGACGAACCGGCCGATGTTGGCTTCGTCGAAGGGGGCGTCGACTTCGTCCAAGATGCAGAACGGGCTGGGCCGGAACTGGAAGATGGACATCAGCAAGGCGACGGCGGTCAGCGCCTTTTCGCCGCCGCTGAGCAGTGAATTGCTGAACGACGTCTTGCCGGGCGGGGTGGCCACGATCTCGACGCCGGCGTCCAGCGGGTCCTTGTCGGCTTCCAGGACCAGGTCCGCCCGGCCGCCGCCGAACGCTTTGCGGTACAGGGACTGGAAATTCGTCCGGATCCGTTCCAGCGTCTCGACGAACAGGCGGCGGCTGTCGGCGTTGATCTTCTGGATGATCCGTTCGAGCGACTCCTTGGCCTGGGTCAAGTCCTGGAACTGGCCGGACAGGGTCTTGAAGCGTTCTTCCAGGCTATCCAATTCCTCCAGTGCGTCCAGGTTGACCGCGCCGATGCGATTGATCTTGTTTCGCAGGTCGTTGATTTCCGTTTCGGTTTCGGCCCGCCGCTGCTCTTCTTCCGCCGTTTCCGCCTGCTGGGTCACCGCCGTGATGTCGATGCCATAGTCCTCGCGGAGCCGGGTGGCGAGCGTATTGCGTTCGTGCTG
>CAIYOB010000879.1 GCA_903927685.1 uncultured Planctomycetaceae bacterium | reverse complement strand
TGTCCACGACGGTTAACTGGATGTCGCCGCCGCTGGCCGTCGAGACGTCGCTGCCGCCCTGGATGGTGGCTGCGACGTTCGCGGTGATGGTATTGCCCGACCCTGCGCCGGCGCCGGTCAGTTCCAGACCCTTCGAGCCGCTGGCCGCGCCCGCCAGGTCACCGGCCCAAGTGACCGCGGTCACGCTGGCGTCCGACGTCGCGTCCAGCGTCACACTGGATGCGTTGGTGACGGTCGCGCCGGTCAGGTACGCCTCGATCGTCGGCAGCACGTTGTTGATCGCTGCCGACACGCCAAAGGCGACGGCCCCGCCGAACCCCTGTTGAGCCCGCGAGAGGGCGACGGAGACGGCTCCTCCGTCCGCCTGGATCGTCGATGTGTCCGCGGCGGTCAGTCCCAGATCCGTCAACTGCTGCAGCGTCGAGCGATCGGCATAGGCCCGCACCGTGTTGCGGATCTCGTTCCACGAGAAGGACCCGGCGATGGTCACGGCCGTCTTGGCCAGGGCCCCCGCCAGTCCGCCGGAGATCGCCAGGATGTCGCCGGTCGAGGTGGCCTCCAGCGTGACGGCGGTGGCCTCGGCGATCGTCACGCCGACGAGGAACGCCTCGGTGGTGAGGGTCAGCCGGTTATAGCTGAACGACCCGGCCAGCGCTCCGCCGAGCGTGCCGTCGGGCTTGATGCCCAACGCGCCGGCGCCTGTAACCGTGCAGATGCTGGTGTGGTCGTCCGCCGTCAAACTCACATCGCCGCTGCGGATCGTTCCGTCGTCGTTGACATAAGCCTGGGTCGTATCCTGGATCGTGTTCCAGGCCGCATCCCCCGCCAGCGCCACGCCGCTGGTCGCCTGCACGGGGCCAGCCTGGCCTTGCTGGGCCGCCGGCGAGCCGGTGGGGATGTTCGAGGCTAGGGCGCCGACCAGTCCGAAACTCCACAGATGGCCGGTCGAAGTCGCCTCCAGGTCCAGCGAGGCGACATCCAGCAAGGTGCCGTCCGAGCCGATCGTCAGATCGCTCTCGGTCCGCTGCTTGCCGACCAGGGCCAGGCTGGTGCGATCGATATCGAGCAGCGCGAAGCCCACGCCGATCCCCAGGCGTTTGGCCAATTGGGCGGAGCCTGCGATGCTGGTGTGAGTAGTCTGGTCGTCCGCCTGGACGGTCACCGGACCGCCGGTGATTTGCACGCCGCTGGCCAACTGGGCAATCGTGTGGCTGACCTGGTCCACCCACACGATGCTGCCGCTGATCCCGATACTGCCGGAATCGCCGCCCGATTGGGCGAACTCCAGCGAGTAGATATCCTGGCTCGAAGAGACCTCCAAACCGCCATTTTTCCCGCTGTACACGGCCGCGCCGGCCTCGATCAAGGCGGTGGTGGTGTTGTCCAGCGCCTGGACCATCGCCGAGCCGCCCATGCCGAACGTCGACGACTTGTTGCCGAAAAACGAGAAGAAATTGCCCGCCCGGGCAAAGCTCGACGCCGCATCCCGGTCCGTAAAAGCATCCCGCAGTCCGCGCTCGTTCAGGTACAGGTACATGATCCCGGTGACGCTGACCAGTTCCATGTCCGTCGTGGCCGTGACGTGCACCTGCTGGTCGTCGTTCTGCACGGTCTGATTCAGCCTGGCCCCGCCTCGGACGATCGCTTGCGAGGTGTTGTCGTATTGGGTGTAGCCCACCGAGCCGGAGATCGCGACCGTGGGCAGGTCGTCCGCCTTGGTGGTGTACGCGGAACTGGCCGCCCAGACGTTCATGATCCTGGTCAGGCCCAAGGACCCGTCCAGGAACGACGCCAGATCCCCGATGAAGTTGTATTCGTCCGTGCCGTTGAAGAAGCTGGAGAACGGCAGCAGTTCCAACGGTTCGATCAACAGCGGGTACGTCACCTCGGACGAGATGTCGATCGCACCCGGCGCGTCGATCACCGCCCCCTGGGTTCCGTCGCCGTCGACGATCGATTGGACGTCATTGGTGTAGAAGCCCAGCGCCACGGCCACGCCGGAAGCGAATTTCTTGGCGCTGCCCAGGTAGACATTGCCTTGCGCCGTCACCTGGGACGCTTGCGTCACGGTGCTGCGTTGGACGAAATCCAGGCCCGAGACGATTTCCGCCGTCGTGCCCAGGTTGGCCCGCACGGTGTGCTTGAACAGGTTCAAGCCGATCCCGGCGGCGCCGCTGAACAAGCTGTTGGTCGTCGAGCCGCCGCCGTGAATGGCCGGGTTGTGAAAGCGGTCAACGAAGTCCGCCTTCAGGATGCCCTTGATGCTCTCCAGCGACGTCTGCAGCTCGGCCTTGGTCAGCAGGTCGGCCAACGACGGCTCGCCGCCGATGCCGGCGCCCGCATTGGCGCGGTTGTCCGCGGTCAAGTCGGCGGCGACCAGGATTCCGGACGACTCGGCGATCGGCTCCAATTCGTGCACCGTGCCCGTCGCCTGGCCGGGATCCAGCGCCAACGGGGCCGCGGCCAGCGCATCCTGCTTCGCGGCGGCCAGCTGAAACCGATTGGCATCGAGCACGACGGCGAAATAGACTCCGGCATTCGTCAGACCGCGGAGCGCCGGATCGCGTTGGGTGATGGTCGAACTGCGCTGCAGTCCGTGCCGCGTGCCCGTGGCGCCGGCGGACAAGGGGATCGCCGTGCCGGCGTGGGCCGCCAACTGCAGCGTGTTGTCATCCACCACAATCACGAAGTACTGCGTGCCGTTGGTCAAACCGCCGATCGGGGCGCCGCCGCCGGACAGGTAGGTCACCGGTTCCGCCGTGGACAGGCCATGATTCGGCAGCCGGATCGTGCTGGCCGCCGTATCGAGGGCCGGGACCAGGGTGGGATCGAAGTCGATCTGCCGGTCGGGGAACTCGGCGATCTCCACCTCGGGAATGACGCGGAACGCGTGCAATCCCGAGCCCAGCGTGGCGCCGGCCGCCAGCGGAATTTCCGTGCCATCCGCCGCCGCCGTAGGATCCACCGCCAGTTGAATGTGATCGGCATCGACGCGGATGACGAAGTAGTTCGTGTTGTCGGCCAGGCCGCCGATCGCGTCGCCGCCGCTGGCTTGATAGCTGACTTCGTCGCCGGTACTCAGTCCGTGCCCGGGCAACTCGATGGTGTCCAGCGACGTGTCCACCAC
>CAIYOB010000878.1 GCA_903927685.1 uncultured Planctomycetaceae bacterium | reverse complement strand
GAGCATCTCGGGACGACTTGTACGGATCCTCACGGAGGATGGCGGGCCACGTGATGACGCCGGTCAGGGGATCCAATTCACTGGGGCTTAAGCGGTCCGGTGCCCGGGCGCGGGCGTACCGTTCCAAATCCGCTTGGCTCGCCTTCGGAGGCGCCTCGGCCGCGCGGGCTTCGCGGTTCGTCTGCCGCATCTGGAAGTATGCCTCGGTGCCGTACATCCGGTTGTCGATGTTCTTGCGCCGGGCGTCCTCGACAAATCCCATCGCCTGGGCGTTCATCAGGTTCCGCGACCCGGCCGCCTGCATCATGTCCGCCATGCCCATCATCGCGCCTTGTTCGGCGGTCGAGGCAAATCCTCCACCGCCCCAGCCCCCACCCCAGCCGCCGACATTGGTCTGCGGAAAGCTGGCCTGACTTTGCGGCCAAATCCCCTGGGATGGAGAGGGCAGCTGCGGCTGCGGCTTCGCCTGCTGCTGTGCGACAACGCCGCTGGCGGCGGCCACCGCCGCCAAGACGAAAACATACGATCGCAAGCTCATGGTATTCTCCTCGTAGTCAACGGACCCCCAATATCTTAGCTCCGACCAGCCGCGTTAGGAATAGTCGGGCCGAGTGGGGAAGCGAAATTCCTAGTCCCGGACGTTTTCCTCCGCTGCTGGCGGAGGTGCGGGGAGCACCTCGCCGTGCAGCCCGACCATCGGCTCGGGGTTGACGGCGGCTAGCTCGCCCCGCGGCGGAACCAGTGGGCCGGGCCAACAGTCGGCACTGGGGCCGATGCCGGGATAGCCGTGCTCGGGATTGATGGCCCCGGGGTCGATCCACATGCCCGTGGCATCCAGTTGCATCGTGCCCAGGCCGAAATCGAGTGTCCGGCGGAGGACTTCGTAGTTGACCCAGATATTGAGGAATTCGTTCTGGGCGGTAAGCAGGTCAGTCAGAGCCGAAACCGCGTCCCGCGTGGCGGTTGGCCCGGAGGCTTGGCTGCTGGCCTGACCCAAGTTGCGGATCTCCTGGTTCAATTCGATCTGGACGGCGGCGGCCCAGACGGCTTCGCGACGAATCTCGATATTCCGTTGAGCCAACTGCAGCCGGCGGATGACGTCCCGCAAATCCCTGGCGATCAGGTCCTCGGCCTCGTAATAGTCCATGCGGGCTCGCTGGTAGTCGATCAATGCCTGGCGGTACGTGTTGCGTTCGGCCAGTCGCGTCAAGGGCGCGTCGAACTTGAGCGCAGCCCGCAATTCTCCGGTGCGAGAGTCGAACTTGAGCGGGTTGTCGTCCGTCGTGCGCATGTCGCCGCTGAACTCGACATCCAGGCCGCTTCGCAAGTCGTTCGCGTAGTAGCGGATCAGCCGCCATTGATCCACCAACCGGGCGCGTTCGTTCATCCAGTCCAGCCGGTTCTCGCGGGCGATCTCGAGCGCGGCCTGAGGGTGCAGATCGATGGCCGAGTCCTGGATCGAGACGTTTTCCGCGCGGGTGCGAGCTTGGACCAGGGAGATCTCCAGGACGTTGTTCGAAAGATCGACCAGTTCCTGCGGAATGGCCGGATTGACGTCCAAGCGGTACTTGGCCAGCACTTCCTCCGGCGTCAGACTCGGTACACTGTCCGCCAGCGAGCCCAGGGTCGCCTGGTACTGCTGGATATTGGCCAACAGGCCATCCGGCGTTCCGGAAATATCCAGCCGCGCCAGGGAATCCAGGAAGATATCGACGAACTGACTGGCTCGCCGTTCGAGTCGCGTGACCCGCGCCCGATTGCCCGCCGAGATCGTCACCTCGGCGTCGTAGGGCAATTGCCGCCAGCGGCGGAGTTCGACGAGCCAGGGATTCTGAGCACAAATCTGCTCGTATTCGCGCCGCGAGGCGTCCAGCAACAGCGTCACCTGCTGGGTGTCGCGGGCGGCCAGGACATCCCGGTGCCGGCGGAAGAAGGAACGCGTCAACGGATTCGGATCGCCCTTCATCCATGAGACGTCGGCCGACCGCTCTTGGGCCGCCAACTCTTCCTGGACGCGACCCAGATCCTGCAGCAGATCCTCCAGCAGATTGAACTTCATGAACCCGCGCACCTGGGTCAGCCAGTCGCTGTCCTCCGCGCTGCCATCGGCCGTCATTCTTAACTGCTGGCGGACTTCCTGGAGCAGCTGCAAGTCTTGCTGTAATGCGTCCCGGTCCGCGGGGCTGTCCGCTTCCTCCCGGATGGCGGTTTGCAGCCCCGCCTCCAGTCCCCGCAGCAGCCGGCTGCCGTCTGCATGCAGTCGCTGGTACGGCGCTTCCCCGGCCTCGATCAGCCGCCGGCGCAGATCCGTCACCGAATCCAGTTCCGCGCGGACGGCCCGGAGCGACTTGGCGACCCGCTCGTTTCGCTCGGCCGCGGGGATCTCGCGATCCACCAACAGCGACTGCACATCCGCCAGGTCTTCGCCGATCTTGACCTGCGTCGCGCTGACCCGCTCCTGCAGATCGACGATGCCGCGGTCGATCAAATTGAGCGGTTCCAGCATCCGGTCCTCGATCTTGACGCACAAGGTGGGCGGCAAGCCCAAGCTCATCTTGTAGTCATCCAGCCGGCGCTGGTACGCCACCTCGACGTCGTTCAGGCGGCTCTCGGCGTTCAGGATGGCCTGCCGCGCCTGGGCGACCTGCAACCGCTGGCCGACGATGCCTTGGCTGTTCGAACCGCCCCCTTCGCCCGCCCGGGCCGCAACGTTTCCGGCCCGCGACAACAGGTCCTGCAGGGTCGAGTTCAGGCGGAAGTAGTTCGAGCGCAGGGCGTACAGGTTGAAGCGTTGGTTCAGGATTTCCTGTTGCGTTTGCAGCAGGCCCATGAACCCGCCGGCACCCGTCCCGGAGAGGCCCTGCAGCAGCGAACTGTCGACGCCTCCGCCGTTACTGGTCGGTCCGCCTCCCGCGTCGACTCCGGTCATGATCTCCAGGTAGAAGCCGTGCCGGTACCGCTCCATTTGCCGCACATTGCTCAGCAGCGTCCGCTCGGATTGCGTGAGTCCCTCCAGGACACGGGCCCGGCCTGCAAACCGCAACAGCGGCTGGACAAGACTGAAATCCAGCACGGACGTCGCCGAGTACGAGTCGGAACCCGAAAACTGCCAGACCAGGGAATTGGCAAAGCCCACGACCAGTTCCGTGCCGGTCGTGCCCAACTTTTCCATGCGGATGCCGCGACTGGTGGGAAAGGTCGCTGCCGTGAGGTAGCTGCGGGAGCCGTCCGAATTGCGGAGCGCCCCGTCGCTGCG
>CAIYOB010000877.1 GCA_903927685.1 uncultured Planctomycetaceae bacterium | reverse complement strand
GTGGCCGGCCGCGTCGGTCATCGCCGTGACCCAGCCATGGCTGTCGTAGGCGATCGTGGAGGTGCCCGTGCGCGGATCGGTCATGCCGGTCCGGCGCCCGAGCCCGTCATAGGCATGGGTTGTGGTGTGGCCGGCCTTCGTCGTATTGGCCACGAGCCGTCCGTTGACTGTAACCTGCACGGCGTTGGTGGCCGAGTCGGGGTAGGTCACCACCTGGCTGACGGTCTTGGAGTCGCGGGCGATGTAGGTCCGGGAGACCGTCTGGTTGCCCAACAGGTCGGTGGCGGTCAGTTCGGAGGCGAGGGTGCCGAGCGCCTCGGCGGCGCCCAGGCCGGTCAGGCGGGTCTTCTGAAGGCTATTCGTCGTGGGTGTCGCGTTGTTGCCCGCGTAGAGGACCGAGGCCCGGCACTGCCAGTAGTGGCCGGAGCCGTCCGCCTCGTGCCACGACGCCGTGCCGCTGACCCGGTCGGGGCCCGCGAGGTCGAGCGTGCCGTTCCCGTTGACGTCCACGCCGGCGCGGACCTGGTTGCCCAGTTCGTCGTATTCGTAGAGTGTGTCAGGCATTCCTGACTGCGTGGTCTTGATGAGTTGGCCAGCGTCGTTATAGACATAGGCGTTCGTCAGCGCCGTCCCGCCGAAGCCGGGCCGTTCCTCCAAGGCCGTCCGGCCCAGCACGTCTCTCGTCGTCCTCGTCCACATCGGCGAGTCAGTGCCCGCCGAGCCAGCGTAGGTCTTGGTCCATTGCGTCCCGTCGGCGTTGACCCCGTACTCATAGGTGGTCTTGATGACGCCGTTCTCCAGCGTACGGAGCGTGCTGCCGTCCACGTGCCGCACCGTGACGTTCGTGAGCCCGGCGCGGATCGTGGTGTTGGTCAGGCCCGAGTCAAGGTATGCGGTGGAAATGCCCGAGGCGTCCCTGCTGAAGACCATGCGCCCCGCCATGTCGTAGGCGTTGCTCGTCGCCTGGCTGAGGCTCCCGCCCTGCACAGTGGTCCCCAACTGGCGCCCTTCGGCATCGTAGACATGGGTTGTCAGGAGGTCAGACTGTGTCCCGTAGGCGCCGTTGGTCACCCCCTCCTGCTCCTCCGAGGTCACCCGCTTCAGGGTATCGTAGCCGTAGGTCGTGAGCCGGCCGTCCGCGCCGGACTCCCATTCCTTCCCGCAGCAGGCCCAAGCCGTCTCGGTGACGCCACCGTTCGAGGTGCGGGTCAGAATCGGCCGCTTGTCGGCATCGAGCGTATGCACCGTCCAGGCAATGCGATCGAAGCCGGTGCTGACACAAACATAGGTCTCCTGCTGCAGGACGTGCCCCACCTTGTCCTGGATGGTCACGTCTCTCGTCGTCTTCAACGCAATCCCCTCCGGTGCATTGGTCGTGCCGTGCGTCACCGACACCCGCACATAGTCGCCCGTCGCGTTCGCCGTGAACGCGCACTGCGCCGGGTCGGCGTTCGTGATGTACGTCCCGCGTTCATACGTGGTGCTGTCCTTGCGGCCGTCGGAATGGCTCACGGTCTTGATCTTGTCGGCCTGGTACCGCTCCCATTCCTGGTTGCTCTCGGGGTTGAACACGCGCACCGTACGCAGGTTGGAGACCGCGCCGTAGGCGGCCGTGAGATCCACGCACCGTTCCTCAACCTCGACCCGTTCGCCGCCGTTGTTCTCATAATAGGCGTGGTACGTCTTGCCCACCACGTGGTCCGCAATCTTTTCAACCACCGTACGCGGCTTGCTCTTGTAACCGACCAACTCGCCCAGGTCGTTCGTATCCACAGGCTCGTAGGCGTAGGTCGTGACATGGGATTCAGCCTCCGCCGCGTTGGTCGCGCCGTTCTGCCATGGGCGGACTTCCAGCGTCTTCCAGCCGCTCGTGTTGTAGTCGTACCGCACCCATGACCCGTCAGGTTCGACCTGCTGCCTCACACGGCCATAGCGACCGGTTTCCGCGGCATCCTCATACAGCGCAACCCTCGTGGTAAGGGCCAGGCCGTCCGGATCCTCCACCTTCTCCACCAGGGTGTAACCGAACATCGAGGAGTGGTAGGTGCTGCGCACTTTGGACGCCACGTTACCGTTCTGGTCGGTTACCGTGCGAACATCGACACGCTCCAAGCCACTCGTGGTGCTGTGGAGAGTCTCCTTGCGCAGGCCTCCAGCCGTAACGGCCCAATCCTTTCCGTCCGCATTGTCAACCGATTCCCATATATTCGTGATGGACGTGCTGCCTCGCGTATTCACCACCCACAGCGTGTCGCAGTCGTTCGTGTCCCCCGACGGATTCTCGATGGTCACACTGACAAACGCCTGCGCCTGCGAACTGACCACGTAGTAGCCCGTCACGGGGTCCGGCCACGCCTGCACGTCCTGCGGACGATAGAAGTTCATCGTGTACTTGAACGCCGTGTTCGTCACGATGTCCACCAGGCATTCCGGAGCCAGAACTTGCCGCAACCAGTTGTTGCCGTCGCGCACTTCCTCCACATCGAGAGCCAGACCCGGCGCCGCCAGAGCCGCAGGCGTGGCTGAGTCGGAGGTCAAATCCTCGAGGTGAAGAACGATATAACCCGCCGACTTGCCATCATGACCTTTCCCCAGCCGCCACTGCTCAAAAACACTGCAGAGGCTTACTGGCCCGCTCCCACCCACGGGACACGCGACTGGACCGCAGCTACCACATGCTGCGGGATCCATCGTGACCAGGGCCGTGGCGACCCCGCTCGGATCCACCAAATTGCTGCAGCTTGTGCAGAACACCTGAAGACCGGTAATGTTCGTACTGAGCGTCCCTTGACACTGCGGAGAGGGAACAACCCGTTCAGCAACCGCCGTGGCATTTGTGATCGTGCTGTCGGATCGGCACGTATGTGTCTTCGTGATCTTCAGGGTGACATCGCCACAACCGCACTGAGTGCCGGGCGCCGCTGACGAAATGTTCT
>CAIYOB010000876.1 GCA_903927685.1 uncultured Planctomycetaceae bacterium | reverse complement strand
TACGGCTGCGCGTCGCCGTTTGTGGACGCGGTCCATGCGGTCTTGCGGGGCCGCCGCCGCGGTCGCCTGGCCGCCGGGACCCGTCTGCCGCCGCTGGTCGTGGACATTCGCCACCAGTTAGCCGACACCGGCCTGGAAATGGCCCACACCGTGCGCGAGGTCGAACTGAACCTGCTCGACCCGGTGGATCGCGTCAAGAGCCGCCTACTGCACCGCCTGGGCGTGCTGGGCATCGTGGGCTACGAGCGGTCCGGCGGCACGGACTTCCTCCGCCGCGACGATTTGACGCGGCTGTGGGAGTCGTGGCGCGTCCGCTGGAGCCCCGAGTTCGATGCCACCTGCATCGAGGCGTCCCGGTACGGAACATCCCTGCCGGACGCCGTCGGAGCCCGCCTGCTGGAAGTCGCCAGCGAGCGGCAGCGGGACGCGGCGGCGGCCGCCGCACTGCTGGTCCAGGCGGCCCAGGCGGGAATCGAAACGATGTCTGCCACGCTGCTGGACAAGTTGAGCGGCCTGATTCGCGCCGAAGCCCAGTTCACCGGCGCGGCGGCGGCCCTGGGGCACCTGCTGTTCCTGTTCTGCTTTGATGAAGCGTTTGGCACGGCCGCCCTGCCGCGGATCGGCGCGCTGCTAAGCGAAACGTTCACCCGGACGCTCTGGCTGCTGGAACTGCTGGGCCGCAGCGCCGACAGCGACGGCGGCCAGGTCCGCGGCCTGCGTTCGCTGTTCGAGACGTACCAACGCGCGGCGGCACCCCTGCAGTTGAATCAGGACGAGTTCGCCGCGGTGCTGAGGCGAGTCGAGCAGGACGCGCACAAGCCGCCGCAAGTGCGGGGCGCGGCGGCGGGCATCCTCTGGACCCTGGGGCTCGCGGATGACGAGCAGATCCTGGCCGATCTGCTGACGTTCGCCGACCCGAACGAACTGGGCGACTTCCTCACCGGACTGTTCGCCCTGGCCCGGGAAGTCGCCCAGCGGAACCCGCGGCTGGTGGGCACCATCGACCGCCTGCTGCTCGAGTTCGGAGCCGACGACTTCCAGTCAGCCCTGCCGTCGTTGCGTTTGGCCTTCACCTTCTTCACGCCCCGTGAGAAGCACTACATGCTGACCACGCTGTTCGAGTCGCTGGGCTTGAAGCAAGTCCGACCGCTGGCCGCGCTGCGAGTCGACGAGTCCACCGCCGCCGAGGCGCTGGCGATCGAGGAACGCATTTTCGAAACCCTCGCGAAATACGGGCTGGGTACACCATGAGCGATGCGAACCGGCAGGCACGTTGGCGACTGGTGATGGGCGCCGGCAGCGAACAGTTGTGCGGCGGGCTGAGCGGCGAAGATCAGGTGCGGGACGCCTGTCTCGGCTTCCTGTACGACCGCGAGTACGGCGGCGGGCGGAACGTTCGGGGGCGGGACCAGGGCGGCCAGGCCGGCAGCTTGGGCGATTCCGCGCTGACCGTTCCCGAGTGGATCAATCAGGTCCATGAGCTGTTCCCCCAGCGGACCATCGAGCGGCTGGAAAAGGACGCCCTCGAACGCTATCAGCTGGATGAAATGGTCACCAACCCCGACGTGCTCGCCCGGGCCCAGCCGAACCCGACGCTGCTCAAAGCCGTGCTGCGGACCAAGCACCTGATGAACCAGGAGGTGCTGAAAGCCGCGCAACATCTGATCCGGCAAGTCGTCGAGGAACTGCTGCGGAAGCTGGCCCAGGAAGTCCGCACGGCCTTTGGGGGCTCGCTCGATCGCCGCCACCGTTCGTTTCTCAAGATCGCCAAGAACTTCGACGTCGCCACGACGATTCGCCGCAATCTGAAACACTACGATCCGGAACAGCGGCGGCTGTTGATCGAAACGCCGTTCTTCTACTCCCGCGTCCGCCGCCAGATCGATCGCTGGCAGCTGATCATCCTGGTCGACGAATCGGGCAGCATGCTCGACAGCGTGATCCATTCGGCCGTCACGGCGTCCGTCTTCTACAGCCTGCGGATGATGAAAGTGCACCTGTGCATCTTCGATACGTCCGTGGTGGATCTGAGCGCCGAATGCGTGGATCCCGTCGAGACCTTGATGAAAGTCCAGCTGGGCGGCGGCACCGATATCGGCCGGGCCCTGGCCTATGCGGCGGAGTTAGTCGAGAACCCGCGGCGGACGATCGTGGCCCTGATCACCGATTTCTGCGAAGGCGCGCCGGTCGAGCGGTTGTATGCGGTGGCGAAGAAGTTGGTCGAGAGCGGCGTCACCGCGCTGGGACTGGCCGCGCTGGACGAGCGGGCCAACCCAACGTATGACCACGCCGTGGCCGCCAGGCTCGTCCAGATGGGCTGGCACGTGGCGGCCATGACGCCCGGCGAACTGGCGGCGTGGGTCGCCGAAAAGGTGCGGAGTTGAACCATGCGGCGCAGTGACCTGGTGGCCCTGACCCCGGACGACCTCGCGGCCCTGACCAACCGCGGCACGGTCAAGCGTGCGCAGAGGGAGTTGGAAGCGGGCGAGGTCACGTGCGAAATCCGGGAGGAAGCCGGCGGCGACCTCGTGTTCGCGTGGTCCGATGGCATCACCTGCCGGTTCCCCGCGGGAAAATCGGTGCACGACGCGGTCTGCTCCAGCGGCGTGGCCGGGATCACGCGGCACGTCGTCCGCTCGGTGCTGGCCTATCAGCGCGCGGAGTCCGATCGCCCGCCGGCCGGGCAACTCGCCGACGCCCAGCCAGCCGACGCCGAAACGCAACCGGACGTCCAGGCAGCAGAGACTGCTTCGAGCTACGTCGGGGGCGACGTCTGGGATCCCGGCCGGATCACCGACGACGACCTGGTCAGCCGTTTCCGCAGCGCTGCCGTGACCAAGGCTCGTAAACGGTTCGAACAGGGCGTGCTGGTCGAATTGACGCGCGGCGCCAAACCCACGGCCCGGTTCCTGGATGAAGCCTGCACCGTGCGGTTCCTGGTGCCGGGCGATCTACGGTATGTGACCGCCGACTGTGCCGAGTCATTGTGGCCGCTGTGGGTCCCGCTGGCCGTGTGGGCATTCCGCGAGCTGCCTGCGGGGCAACTGGCCGGATTGCTGTGCCTGCAGCAGGCGGACTTGCCCGTGCCTACCGCGGTGCTCGATGAGCTGGATCGGATGCTGGACGAGTTCTGTCGCGAGGGACTGAGCGGCCTGTCCGCCGCTTGGTCCGCACGCGTCTCCCGACTTGAACAATCGCTCCGCGCCGCGGGCCTGGTCTGGCCGGCCGAACTGGTCCTGGACTTGCTGCACCAGCAGGCCATGTACCAGCAGCACGACGCGCGGTTCGAGCCTCAACAACTGGTGCTCCTCGTCGGCGAGCTGATCGCGCGGACGCGGGCGATCGCGAGCGGCACGCGAGCCGCACCCCAGCTGCTGATCCGCGGCACTCCGTCCGATCGTCCGACCGAGATCGCCGCCGGCCGGTTGATCGGACTCGGGCTGGGCGTCCGTCCCGGGCAGCGGCACGCGACCTTGAGCGCCTATTTGCAGGATGGTGACTCCGGCAGCGTCGTGGCGGTCGAGCGGACGTTTGCGGATCCCGAGCCCAAGGCTTCCGAGTCGCCCCGCAGCTTCACGGACCTGGCGGCCACCGTGATCGC
>CAIYOB010000875.1 GCA_903927685.1 uncultured Planctomycetaceae bacterium | reverse complement strand
GCGATGCCTGCATTTCCCCTGGTTTTCACGAGGAGACGAGTCATGTTGAGTCGCACGTTAGGTTGGGTGGTGGTTTTGGGAGTCGGGGGCGTGGCAGCGTGGGCAATCTCGCCCGGCTTGCGGGCCCAGGTGGCGGCCGTGTGGGATTCCCAGGCTGGCTGGACGGAGGCCGCCCGCCGGGCCGATCCGGCCGGGTTCGTCCGGCACGCTGAGTCCAAATTGCAGCAGGACCTGGCCACGATGGAGCAGACCCGCCGCGAATTGGCCGCGGAAGTGGGACGGCTGGCGAAGACCGCCCGCGAGCAATCCGCCTTGGCCGAACAAGCCCGTGTGCTGGCCGACCAGTTCCGGGTCGCGTACCAGCGGGCCCAGGACGCGGGAGCCTTCCCCATCGAGGTCCGCGGGGCGGCCTACACGGAACCGCAAGTCCGAGCCCAGGTCAGCCTGCTGCTGGCCGAAGCCGACGGCTACGAATCGTCCTTGACAGAGATCGAATCCGTCCAGACCGCGGCCGAAGAAAAAATCGAGGAGTTGGCCGTGCGGATCAACCGGACTGAAACGCAGTTGGCGGCGTTGGCCACCAAACGGGAGCTGCTGCGGGCCCGGCAGCTGACCACCGCAGGCGAAGAACTGCTGGCCCAGGTGGACGAACTGATGACGGGCAACCGGCAGACGATCGACGCCAACCCGGTCGGCACCGTCCGCGAGCTGCTGGCCCGCGGTTCGAGCAAGCCGTCCGGCCGGGCGACGGACAGCAAGGTCGCCGAGTTCCTGGCGGCGAAAGCGAGACAGCCCGACACGGCGGAAACGTCGGGGACCGTCACGCCCGAGTTCTCCGAGCCGACAGACGCGAGCCCGGCACCTCGTCAGAGCCAAGTCGAGGTCAAGGACAAGTCCCGCGCCGGAAAGGACAAGAAGTCCAACCGCGCCAAGCCCATCTTTCAGCAGTCGTAACCGGGGCGTATTCCTGACGCCCGTCGCGGTAGACCGGAATTCATTCCGTGTCGGATTCCGTTCGAGCTCCAGCTCCCAAGTTCCCTGCCGGGCGACCCGCCCGGCTGTTTCTTCACCCAATCCTAAAGGAGTTCTTCATGTCGAGCATTACGGTTCACCAGCGAATCCTCGTCCCTGACCAGTCCGGGCTCGTTTCCCGACGTCAGGCTTTAGGGCTCGGAGCCGCCGCCGCGGGCGGGCTGGCCTTCGGTTGGCCGGCCGAACCCGCCGCGGCCAACGTGTGGGCTCTGGCGGCGCGCGCCGCCTTTGCCGCGGCCGTTGGCTGGCTGGTCGAGCGTCTGCTGGATCGCGCGTTCCCCAGGGATCCGGAACTCTTGGCCGTTCGCGTCGCACCGAGTCCCCAGCCCTCGCTGGACACGTTCCATAATCGCTGGGCGGAACCGCTAATCATCGAAAACCCGCAGTATCGCATCTCGTCGACCTATTCGGATCGTGGCGGCTGCTATGTGGGAGTCGGCCCGCACATTCGCGCCGGCCGCGCAGACGGGACGCTGGCGTATGGGGATCTGAACACGCCGGAGCTGGAGCGTTGTCGCGACGAGTTCCAAGGCTTGCTGAGCCCCGCGGGAAGACGCGAGCCGCTGAGCCCGTCGGACGCCCGCCTGACGACCGTGTGCCGCAAGTACGACCGCAACCCCAACGAGTTTCGAGTGGACTACGTCCGCCCGTTCATCTTGGCCGGTGACATTCCGATCAATTCCCCCATCCAGGCTCAGGTCCGACGCCAGGGGCCGCCCTACGGCAAGCGTCACGTCCCGCTGATCCTGGGTTATGGGCTGACGGACTCTGACGGTGGCCGCCGCTGGCTGCTGGTCGACGCGGCCCGTTGAGATGCCCGAGCCCCTCTGCGAGCCGCGTTCCCGCTGCGGTCCTTGACATCGCGGGACGCGTGAAACGGCCAGCAGGCCCTCCGGGAGACGGGAAGATTTTCTTGCGCAATTCGCGCCTTCCACCCGCGTCTTCTTCGTGACAGGCAAACGCGGCGGGGCCGCTTGGCCCCGGCGATGCCTGCATTTCCCCTGGTTTTCACGAGGAGACGAGTCATGTTGAGTCGCACGTTGGGTTTGGTGGTGGTG
>CAIYOB010000874.1 GCA_903927685.1 uncultured Planctomycetaceae bacterium | reverse complement strand
TGTGGCACTGCTTACTCGCCCGCCGTCCGACGGCCAAAATCTGGCGAACAGGACCTGCCAGCGGGCGAGTCAGCAGTGCTGGCGTGCTGTCTCGAACGATGCTTAACGCAGGTTCGCATTGAAGAAGTCAACCGTCCGCTGCCACGCCAGCTTGGCGGCCGCTTCATCAAAGCGGGGCGTTGTGTCGTTGTGAAAACCGTGGTTCACACCGGGATAAATGTATGCCTCGTAACGCACCTTGGCCGCCTTCAGAGCCTGCTCGTACGCGGGCCAACCGGCGTTGATCCGGGTGTCGAGTTCGGCGTAGTGGATCAACAGCGGAGCCTTGATCTTCGGCACGTCCCCGGCAGCTGGCTGCCGGCCGTAGAAGGGCACGGCCGCGGCGATCACGTCCGGAATGCGGACGGCCAGTGTATTGGCGATGCCGCCGCCGTAACAGAAGCCCACTACGCCCACCTTGCCGTTGCCCAGCGGGTGCTTCTGCAGCAGTTGGGCGGCTGCGATGAAATCTTCCGTCATTTCCTCGGAATCCCGTTTGGCCTGCATTTCGCGTCCCTGGTCGTCGTTGCCCGGGTAGCCGCCCAGCGGCGTCAACGCGTCGGGGGCCAAGGCCAGGAAGCCGGCGATCCCCAGCCGGCGGGCCACGTCCTCGATGTACGGGTTCAGTCCGCGGTTCTCGTGGACGACCACCACGGCAGGCAGTTTACCCGCCGCAGACGCCGGCCGGACCAGGTACCCGCGCATCTTTCCGGCGCCCTTGGGCGAGGCATACTCGATGTACTCGGTCTTCAACCGCGAGTCGTCCTTGGCCACCTGCTGGGCCCAGGCATAGTTGGGACTCAGTGTCGCCAACAGCGCCTCGGCCGTCAGCCCGCCGACGGCGAATTTGGCGGCTCCTTCGAGGAACCCGCGGCGATGGATGCGTCCGTGGGCAAAGTCGTCGTACAGGTCGAGCAGTCTCTGGTCAAAATCAGAAGCGTGCTTACGTTCCATGAATGCCTCCTTGTGGAACCGATGAGTTCGCAGGTTCGCCCGCCGTTAGCGAGCGATTTTCGCTCGTGGCAACCCCTTTTTCAACTCGGCCAGCCCCGCTGCCGTGATCCCCGTCTTGGCCACGTCCAATTCCTTGAGTTCCGTGAGCCGCGTCAAGTGCGGCACCGCCGCGTCGGTCAGGGGCATGCCCCGCAGTTCCAGCCGCACCAGATTGCCCAGTGCGGCCAGCGGGGCCAAGCCCTCGTCCGCGATCTTCACGTCGCGCAGGATCAGGGTCTTTAGGCCTGAGAACTGCCCCAGTGTCTGCAGGCCCACCTTGGTCAGCGGCGTGCCCATCACGTTCAACGTCGTCAGGCTGGGCAGCGCTTTGAGATGCTCCAACCCCTGGTCGCTGACCGGCGTGCCGCCCAGATCGAGCGATTCCAGCTTGCTCATGCCCTGCAGATGCACCAGGCCGCTGCCGTTAATCGCCAAGCGGCGGAGGTCCAAGCGGCGCAGCTTGGTCAGCCCGGCCAGGTGCTCCAGGCCGGCGTCGGTAACCTGAAAGGCCTGCGCCAGCGACAGATCTTCCAGTTCGGTCAGCTGGCCGACAAACTGCAGGCCCTGGTCGCTGACGGCCAAGGAATCCTCGATCGCCAGCGTGCGCAGCTGCTTCATAACCGCAAGGTATTCCAAGCCGGTGTCACTGACCGAGCGGCTGCGGATGCGGAGCGTCTGCAACTGGGGCATGCCGGCGACCAATTCGAGCCCGCCGTCGCCGATCAAGTCGCTGCCGTCGAGATCGAGCGTGCGGAGGTTCTGCAGCTGCGAGATGGCGTACAGCCCGCCATCGCTGATGTAGCTGTCCGTCAGCAGCAGGTGCTCCAGCCGCGGCAGGTCTTTGAAATACCCCGCCGCCGCGTCGGTCATCCGCGTCAGGCGATGCAGATGTAGCGTTTGCAGGTTCTTCAGCGCCAGCAGCGTTCGCACGCCGGCATCGGTCACCCCCACGGTGTCCAAGGTCAGCGAGGTCAAGGTCGTCAGGCGGGCCAATTGGGGCATCGCGGCGTCCGTGATCTCCGCGCCTTTCAATTGCAGCCGCTGCAGGTGCGGCAGCGCGGCCAGCGGTTCGATGTCGGCGTCCGCCAGGCTGGCGCGCAGCAAGTCCACGGCGATCAGCCGCCCCTGGTCGTCGAACTCGATCTGGCCGTTCCACTGCCGGATCCGCTCGATGACGGGAGCATGCGCGGCCGCGTCACCTTGCGGTTCCGCCGGGGGGGCCGTGGTGGACGGGGCCGTCGACGGCGCGGCGGCCGCTGGCGCGGGAGCCTGATCCGCAGGCCCGCCAGCGCCGCGCGGTGCGGTCGGGCAACCGGCCAGCACGAGCATCAGGGTCGCGACGCACAGGTTTCTCAGGCTGGGGATCATACCGCAGACTCCTCCGGCGAGAGCGCGTTGATTTGTTCTAAGGTCAGCGTGGAACCGAGAGCCGGGTGGCTGGGGTCGAGCCACGAGGTACGAGTGGCGAGCCCCCAGG
>CAIYOB010000873.1 GCA_903927685.1 uncultured Planctomycetaceae bacterium | reverse complement strand
GGGACCGGCGGCTGGGGAGGCGGCTTGTCGAGCACCG
The DNA here is from genome assembly GCA_903927685.1 of uncultured Planctomycetaceae bacterium. The sequence continues at coordinate 4,845 of CAIYOB010000873.1, read as the reverse complement.
GCGGGACCGCGACCACGGGAGCCGGTTCCCCAACGCCGTCACGCCCGCGAGGCGGTTGGGGCGTCGGCGGGTGACTGGGCCAGAAGCGCCAGCCGCCGAACACGGCCGCAGCGGCCACGCCCAGCAGCAACGCCGTCGCCAGCAACCGGCGGGCGCCAAGAGGCCGGGGAGCGGCCGCCGGTGCGGGGAGATCCAACCTGCCCTCGCAGGCAGCGCTCAAGCTGCGGACCATTTTCGACGCCGAAGGAAAACGCAGCGCCGGGTCGAGCGAGGTGGCGCGACGCAGCACAGCCTGTTCGGCCTGAGACGCGGCGGACAGGTCGAGTTTCCCGCTGGTCGCGGCGGCCAGCACGGCGCCGTACGCGGTGTCGTGGTAGGGCAGTTGGCCCGTCCGCAGCTCGTAATAGGTGATCGCCAGGGAATACTGATCGCTCGCTGGGCTGGGCTCGCCGGTCTGCAGGCATTCCGGCGCGGCATAGGCGATGGTGGCGGCCATGGCCGACGTCATCCGCGCCGGGCCGATCGCGCGGGCCAGCCCAAAGTCGCACAATTGGGCCGCCCCGCCCACAATCATGATGTTGTGCGGCTTGATGTCGCAGTGCTGGATCGCCACGGGCCCGCTGCCCAGATCGTGGGTCGGGTGGTTCAAGTAGTCGAGTGCGGCGGCGGCTCCCTCCAGATAGTGCAACAGTTCGGCTGCGGGGAGGCCACGCTCGCCGGCCGCGTGGCACTGCTGGAGCCGGTCGTACAGGCTGAGGTCGCCGAGTCCCATCGCGATGATCAACTCGACCGGCTGCGATCCGCTCGCCGACGGCACGGCCATCGTGGCTCGGAACCCGTCTTGATCGCGAACCGGCGCCCGCAGGTCCAATTGGGACACCACTGCATCATCCAGCGTGGTCCCGCTGGCGTCGCGGACCCAAAAGGCGATCGTGGGAACCAGGTTGGGATGCCGAATCCGTTTGACGAGTTGCAGGGCCCGAAACTCCTTGCGCCCCTCCATGCCGCCCAAGGGGATCATCTTGATCGCGACTTCCGTTCCGCCCGGCCCGACCGCCTTCCAGACTTCGCCGAATCCACCCCGGCCCAGAAACTCGGTCAGTCGATACCCGCATCCGGGCACCGGTTCTTCGCCGACGGAATAGGTGCGTGCCATAGACGTCTCCTCCGAGACGTGAGTTTTCACAATCGGATCCGCTGTGCCTGCCTTTCAGCGTAGACCGCGCCGTCCGCCGTGGCAAGGGCAAGGCGCGCAGAGCAAGGTGCAAACAGCACCGCCGGCCGTTCGCTCAGCCCCAGCCGCCGAATCCGCCTTGGGGGCTCGGCGGGCGGCTCGCCGCGGCTTGATAGAGACGCTCCATGCTCCGGGCCAAGGTGCGAACATCGCAGACCGGCGAGTGCTGCAGGGAGTCGCGCAAGTGCTTTCGCAAGTCGGCGAGCCGCGCGGGCGTGGCCGCGTCGCGAGCCAAGCCGACGGCGAGATCGACGTAGCCGCGAAGGTCGGCCGCGACGAAAGACTCCAGCGCGGTGCCGCGCAACAGGCTGTGACTGGTCCGCGACGCCCAGCGGTCGCCTGGGAAAGTCAACACGGGAACGCCCTGCCAGATCGCTTCCATCGTCGTGGTGCCGCCGTTGTACGGGAAGGCATCCAGGGCCAGATCGATGCGGTTGTATTTCTCGACATACGCGAAGTGCTCGGCGGGACCTTCGAGGACCAGACGCTCGGCGCCGACGCCGCGCTCCGCAAACCGCTCCCGCACGTACTGACGATTGTGAGGCGACCGCAACGCCGCGTTGGCCAACAGCAGCCGCGTACCGGCGGTGCGCCGCAGGATTTCCGCCCAGGCGTCCAGAACCGGCGGCGTGATCTTGTATTGCGCGACCAGGCTGCCGAACGTCAACTCGTGGTTGTCCAGGCACGGCGGAGGGACCAGCGGCGGAGCCGACGACGGCGCGGCAAAGGACAGGTAGCTGATTGGCAGACGCAGGATGCGCTCGCTAAAGTACCGCTCCTCGCCGTCTGCAACCACGCGCTCGTCGCCGACGAGATAGTCGAAGCCCGGCAAGCCCATCGTCGCATAGGCGTTGAACCAGGCGATCGTCACGGGAGCCACGTGCCGCGTGAACAGGGGCAGACGCTCCGGCGCACTGTAGCCGCTCAGATCCACGAGGATCTGGATGCCCGCTTCGCGAATCAACTCTGCCAACTCGTCGTTGCTCAGATCCGCCGTGCCTCGGATCCGATCGGCCGGATGCGGGATGTAACCAGGCAGTCCGGCCCCGGCAGGACTGTCCGCCAAGAGATGGACTTCGAAGGCTGCCCGGTCGTGCTGGTTGATCAGTCCCCACACCGGCCGCATGTAATGAGGAAGCGCGAAATGCGCGGACAGGTAGCCCACGCGCAGGCGGCCGGCGGCGGCGGCCGGCCGGCAGTCCAGTTCCTGCGTCGGTGCCTGGTCGGCCAATCGGCTCGCAAAGGTACGGCGGACGTCCAGGATCCGTTCCGGATTGGCGCTGGGACATCCGGGAATGATCGTCGCCAGGCTGAGCCAGGGATGGACCAGGTCGCACAGCCGGGCGGACTGTTCCAGATGTTCCGCGGCGCGATCCGGGTCCCCCAGGCGGTACAGCACGCGGCCGAGTTCATGCTGGGCCTCCGCGTTGTCCGGCTGGCGGCGGAGACTCTGTTCGTACGCGCCGACCGCTTGCGCGAATTCGCCCAATTCGGTCAACGCCTCACCGGCGGCGCACCACGTCGCCGCGGTCGCGACGCCGAGGTCGATCAACCGATCGTACAAGCGGAGGGCCGGCAGCAGTTCTCCCCGTCCGCGGAAACCGGCCGCCAACCGCTCGAGGACGGCGGCATCCGCAGGCAACGGATCCGGGAGATTGACGGGGTCAGTCATGGTGCGTTGAGTTGATGAAGGTGTCAGTGATCTTCGGAGACCCGGGGGACGACTGGGACGGCAAGGTACCGCGCGTTGCCAAGCATCAAGACAATGTAACCACGGATCGCACCGATTCTACGGATGTCTCTGATTCGTGTCATCCGTGTGATCCGTGGTCCAGTCGGCCTGGTTAGCGCCCGCGCAGCACAGCTGAACGCAGTGTCGTTCGAGACCGCCGACTTGCCCGGCCGCTACCTGGGCTGGGCCAGTCCGGACCGGATCGTCCTGGACGCCGACGCCGCCGGCTGGGGCTGGTATGTCGACGGCGACTCGGATTCCGGGCCCCGACCTTCGGCTCTGGGCTCTGGGCACTCCATGGATCTCCTGACCGTGGTGCTGCATGAACTGGGCCACGTGCTCGGCCTGCCGGATCTGGATGCGGAGGGCGACCTGATGGGCGGGGTACTGAAACCGGGTACGCGGCATCTGCCGACGGCCGGCCATGTCGATGCGGTTCTCGCGGACGGCGACTGGCGGTAGCAGGCCTTCACGACAGGGATTGCTCGCCAACATCTGGCGAGCGCCGGCAAGAGCCACGGCCGCTGGTCACGGTGACTGCGCTGCCGTACACTCACACACATGGATACGCATCTTCGCGTCTTGATGGTGGATGCCGCGACGGCCTACTATCGGCTGGACCGGTATCCGGTGGGCAAGCCGTATTTCGGTCCGGTCGACCTCGGGCTGCACCTGGCGGGCAAGCACCAGTCCCTGAACTTGGGCGCGGGGCTCCTGGCCGGTTCGATCCTGCCCGGCTCGAACCGCCTGGTTGTCACCGGATTCTCGCCTTGCTGGGGCGGTTTCTACGTCTCCACGATGGGCGGCGCCGCCCTAGTGTTCGACAATTTGGGCGTCAACCTGGTGTCGATCGTGGGTCGGGCCGCCACGCCGTCGGTGCTGGTCTTGAACCGCGAAGGCGGGGAGCTGATCGAGGTCGAAATCGTCCCGGTGGACGCCCCGCACGTGTGGGAGCAAGCCCCCGGCGGCGTGTACGGCATGATGCAGCACGTGTGGGAGCGGTTCGGCGCGCGTTACACGACCGAACCTCGCGTGCTGGCCGTCGGTCCGGCTGCGGCCGCCACCGATTTCGGAGCCATTGCTTCGGCGCCGATCAGCAGCGGCAAGCTCACGCCGGTCGACACCTGGTGCGGGCGCGGCGGGTTTGGCTCCAAGCTGCTGCAGGAACACAACCTGGCGGCCGTGATCTACGGCGGCTCGTTCGTCGACGAAGACTTCCGCGACCGCAAAGTGGCCGACGACTGGTTTGCCGAGCGGTACAACAAGAAGCTTAAGGCGGTCGATTTCGAAACGACGACCAAGTACCGTTTCGATCCCCGGTTCCAGACCGGCGGGACGCTGGGCGTCAACTATGCGACCCTCGGCGGGCGCCTGATGTTCTTCAACTACCGGAGCATCTACGCCAGCGAAGAAGAGCGGCTGCAGGTCCACGACCAGTTCATTGTGAATCACTACTTGAAGCAGTTCAACGAGGAGACGATCCAGCCCAAGCAGCAGGCCAATTGCGGCGAGCCGTGCGCGGCGGTCTGCAAGAAGCTGCGGGATGAGTACAAGAAGGACTATGAACCCTATCAGACGCTGGGCCCGCTGGCGGGAGTTTTCGACCAGCGGGCGGCCGAGCGGCTGAACCGCCGTGCGGACCTGTACGGATTCGACGCCATTTCGGCCGGCGGTGTCGTAGCGTGGCTGCTGGACTGCCTGGCCGAAGGCCGCCTGGCACCCGCCGAGGTCGGCGCCGCCGAGCGGCCCGCGTTTTCCGCTGCGGGGTTTGACGTCGTCGCCGATTCCACTCACAATGCCGACCTTGGCATCGCGATCCTGGACGCGATGGGTCAGCGGCGGGGGCTCGTGGACCTGCGCCAAGGGGCTCGCAAGTTCG
>CAIYOB010000872.1 GCA_903927685.1 uncultured Planctomycetaceae bacterium | reverse complement strand
GATTGCCGAGTGGTCTACGACTGGACGCCGGACACCGGCACGCTGGACGACTTCCGCGTCCAGGTCGATGACGGTCGGCCGCTGGCGCCGGCGCTGGGCGGCGGCGCGACGGTCGCCCTCCAACGCGCCGACCAACCGGGCGACAAGGCCGAAGAAGTCCCGCTGCGGGGCGGACGGCCGGTGGAGGTCAACCGCGAACAGGACCTGCTGAAGGTGCTCTGGGAGTACGACCTGGCGGGGCAAGCGGTGCGCGTCGCCTGGACGTTCCGGATTCTCGGCAAGGCGCTGGTCGTCTCCGCACGCTGCGACGCCCCGCAGGTGAGCCGCTTCTCGTTGGGCGAGGTCGGCTTGGCGCCGCTCCGCCGCTCGTTTCCCGTGCCCTACCTGCCGGGCTCGGTCGTGTACCTGCCGGCTCAGAACGTGTTCGTCGGCCGCTGCCTGGATTGGACCGTTTCCCACGCCTCGCGGTGTCCACAGGGCGTGGCCGATTACGAGCCGAAAACCGACGGCACGCGCAATCCGCTTGTCGAAACCGGTTATCTGGCCGTGTCGCCGGACGTGGGTGAAGTGCTGCCGAACATCCCGCATCCGCCCTCGCCCTATCGCGACCTGTTGGCGCCGCGGATCATGCTGGATGTCTGGGGCCATCAGGGCGGCACGTATCAGGGCGACGCGGAGAATTTGCTGGCCTTGAAGGACCACGGCGTCGATCACCTGGCGATCATCTCGCACGTCTGGCAGCGGTACGGCTACGACGTGAAGCTGCCGGACCACTTGCCGGCCAATCCGGACTTCGGCGGCGACGAGGGCCTGATCGCGTTTGGCCGGGCGGCCAATCAATGCGGCTATACCTGGTCCCTGCACGAGAACTATATCGACCTGTATCCGGACGCCCCTTCGTACGATCCTGCGGCGCGCGTCCTGCGGGCCGACGGCACGCCTTCGCCCGCCTGGTTCAATGCGGGCACCGGCGTGCAGAGCTACGGCCTGAAGTGCAATCGGGCGCTCGGCTACGCCCGGCAGAACGCGCCCGAGATTCACCGCCGGTTCCAGACCACGGCGGCGTACCTGGACGTGCACACCTGCGTCCCGCCGTGGCACCAATTGGATCACCAGGCCGACCAGCCGCTGGCCGCCATGGCGCTGGCCAAGGTCCGGTCCGACACCGAGCTGTTCCAATTCATGCGGGACACACACGGCGGACCATTGTTCGGCGAAGGAGCCGATCACTTCTATTGGGCCGGCCGCTGCGACGGCGTCGAAGCTCAGGTCCGCGGCGGCGAGGACCACGCGCCGCTGGTCGACTTCGACCTGCTGAAAATCCACCCGCAGATGGTCAACCACGGGATGGGCTACTACGAGCGCTGGTTCCGCCGGGGCTACGAACATCGCTGGGGCGTGGACACCGGCAGCATCGAGCAGATCGACAAGTACCGGGCCCAGGAGCTGGCTTACGGTCACGCGGGATTCATCGGAGCGGCCCAGGTGGACAATCTGCCGTGGGTCATCCGCGAGCATCACCTAATGCACCCCGTCCAGCGACTGTACGGCGCCGCCCGACCCGTCGAAATCCGTTATGAAGTCGATGGCCAGTTCGTAACGGCCAGCGTTGCGCTGGTCGCGGGCGATACGTCTCGGCAGCGGATCCGTTACGACAGCGGGCTGCAGCTATGGGTGAACTGGCGGGCCGAACCGTGGCAGGTCGAAGGCCGCGTGCTGCCGCAATGGGGCTTCCTCGCCCTGGGCCCGGAGACCGAGGTCAGCACCTGCCTGCGCGAGGGCCAGTGGGCCGATTATGCCGAATGCCCGGAGTACGTCTTTGCCGACAGCCGCACCTGGTTCCCGCTGCCGTACCTGCGTGCGCGGAAGGACATCGAACCGCGGCTGCGCGAGTTCAAATACCTGGGTGGGAATCGAGCCCGGGTGACGTACGAATGGCGAGTCAACGACACCCTGGACCAGGACTATCACTGTTTCGTCCACGGCATCCACGCAGACGGAGCCGGACCCGAAGGCATCGAGTTCCAGCAGGATCACGCCTTGCCCCAACCGACCGGCCAGTGGCGTCCGGGGGACGTGATCGTGGACGGACCGCACGAGTTGGAACTGCCCGGCCAGCACGATGCGTACGAACTGGTTATGGGCCTGTATCGCGGCCAGCGGTTGATGCTGAAGGGAGTCCCCAGCGGCGACGATCGGATTCTGGTCGCCCGCTTGAAACTCCAGCGGCAGGCTGGCAAGATCAGCGAGATCACGGCGGAGAAGATCAGCCCGGAGACACAGCCGCAGCCCGTTGCGGAGGTCGATTTCACCGCCCGCCTGAACGCCCGCGGCACGTGGGTGGATTTTGGCAAGGTGGCTACGGATGGTTCCGTCAAGATCCAGCGCGAGCCGGACCGACTGGTCGTCTTCCCGTATCCGCGCGATCGGCGTTTCCGGATCAGCCTCGACCTGGGGGCGTTGGCGCCCGCCGCCGATCCCCAGCGTCTGCAGGTCCGGGCCCTGGCCGCCGGAACTCAGGAGCCCCTGGGCGCGGCCGATTTCGCCTGCGAGCAGGGCCGTCTGATGTTGACGGTGGGTACCCCTGGCGCTGGCCGCTACGTCGTGAGTTGGAGTGGCAAGACGGCCGACGACAAGTAGAGGAAGATCCAATGCAGTCTCACGTTTCCAGTCTCCTTCTGGTCCTCTTGGCGTCGTTTTCGGCTGCGGCCCAGGAAGCAATTGTCGCCCCACTTGAAATACCCGTGAACGCGTCCCTGTTGGATAGCAACGCGTTCCGTCAGTGGGTCGAGGGGCGTACCGAACCGGTGCCGGGCAGCGAGGCCAAGAACGGGCCGCGGGACGTTGTCTGGACGACGGACGGGCGGCCGGAGTGGCGCGGCGTCCAGTTTGGCGACAGCCGCACGCCCGGCGTGCGTCATTTGCAGATCGGCCTGAGCCAACCGACGCCCATCGGCAGCGTGCTGGTCCGCGGCGGCGGGCGACTGAGCGTGCTGCGGGCGGCTGCAGAATATCCGGGCGATCCGGCTCGCGACGAACTGTGGCTGCCCGCCCAGCGGCTGACGGCGGGAGGCGTCGGGAATGCGGAGGTCGATCGCGAAGGCTATGCGATCTGGACCTTGCCGCCCGGCACGGTGACGCGCGGGCTGCGGTTCACGCACGAAGCCCGGCCCGCCGATCGCGATCCTGCGGGCTGGCTGGGCGGTGTTTGGCTCTTGTCCCAGCGGCTGGTCAACCTGGCCCCGCAGGCCGCCGTCGAAGCCAGCGCTCGTCCGGAAGCGGCCAGCCTGCTGAACG